>JBESZM010000060.1:0-20141 GCA_041254175.1 Flavobacteriaceae bacterium
TCGCGAAAATCGGCCCACCATTGGATGCCGAATTGCGCTTTTAGCTGCAAGCCCAACAAATGGGTGGAATGGGGCGGGCCGGTGGTGATTAGCTTTTGAATGCCTTGTTGACGGATGAGCTTTTCCGCTTCCATTTTGGCATAGGTATTCCAGCCTTTTCGGGCATCGGGAATAAAGAAATTACCTCGAATAAATGCAGCCATTTTGGAAAACCACCCCTTTTTGGAAACTGCTCCCTGGGGAATGCCTTTATTGGTTGATCCCGTCAAAATTTGTGAATAGATTTTTAGCGGTTCTTTGGTGTCGGTTTTGATTACTTGGATATCTTTTACCTCCTCCAAGAGTTCGAAATCCAGAACAGGATAGGACGCTTGTGTTTCATCGACAGTGATGACAATGGGTTCCCACCCCAACTGCCTGAGGTATTTGGTAAAATACATCCAACGTTGAACGCCCGAACCTCCTGAGGGAGGCCAGTAATAGCTCAAAATCAATACTTTTTTGGTGTCTTTCAAAGAAAACTGCTTACCTCAAATGTAACTACCACAAAATAAGCATTTAAAAAAAATGTAACAAACGTAAGTTTAATGATCAAGGGTTTGATATTCAAAAATATCTCCGTTGATTACACCTTATTCGCAATTGATAGTTACATTTTTCAAAATATAATTTTGAATTTTGTAATTTACTATTATCTTTGTTTTACAAAAGCCGAATCTTAAAAGATGCGTATAGTTACCTACAAAAGGATAAAGAAATTTATAGAAGCACACGCGGATAGCGAGAACCCTTTAAACTTTTGGTATCATACCGTAACGGCAAAAAACTGTGACGGCATCCATGATTTAAGACAGGATTTTAATGGTGTTGATTATGTCGGAAACCACCGTTTTGTATTCAATATCAAAGGAAACGATTACAGGCTGGTTGCCGTTATTTCGTTCAACGCCAAAAAGGTTTACATACGCTTTATAGGGACACATTCGGAATATGACAAGATCAAGGACATCAAAAACATTTAGCCATGATACAGACAGAAAAAGAATATAATGCCATCGTCGAACGAGTAGAAGAACTTTTGCAAAACCCTGATAACATTGAAAATCAAGATGCCAAAGGTTACGTAGAGCTCAACCTGTTGTCCGACCTTGTGTCAGATTATGAAGAACGCCATTATCCGGTTAAAAAACCCTCGTTGGTTGAGGTTGTAAAGTTGCGTATGGCTGAAATGGGATTGAATCAAAAACGTTTATCCTTACTTTTAGGAATTAGCACGTCAAGAGTAAGCGAGTACCTCAACGGAAAAAGCGAACCTACTTTAAAAGTAGCAAGGGATATCAGTGTAAAACTCAGTATAGATGCTTCTATTGTTTTAGGGGTTTAAGGTGAGAAATAGGGTTCAACCCCTTAGCTAGTCGGAGAAGATTATCCTTAAAAAAGAATGTTATTTGCAGTTTATATTTACCCCCAAAAGTAACTATTTCTTTTTTTTGTAGAGGGGAACGGAGGAGCAGGCTTCTCCGTAAAAAAGACTTTTTACCACGGGCTGAAGTTTGGCAATCAACTGAACGTAGGCATCCTGAGGGACAGTTTTTTCACTACAACCTTTGATGATCACTGGTTGGTCTTTGTATGGAGATAAGTCCAAAAGTTGAATTTCTTCGGCAAATAGCTGTACTTCCAAATCTTTTAAATTCCCCAGGACTACCTTTCGAGCATAGGGCTGTAGGTAGGTCGTAACCAATAGGGAAGCCCATGCGGGTAGAATGGCCTCGGTAGAACAGTGTAAGGCGATGAATTGATCTTGGTAGACACTCCAGTCGTGGGCCTTGAGTTGCGCTCTGAATTCCTTTTCTTTTAGGATGAGTCCTTGATCCAACCATTGGGATAAATCAATGGACTGTCGGGTTCCGATTTGATATAGTTTTTCAAGATCGAAAGTGATCAAGGCACTTGCTGCCACACGATTGACAATGGTATCGGCCATTTATAGCATTCCTAATTCCAATTTGGCTTCTTCGCTCATCAGGTCTTGAGACCAAGGGGGATCGAAGGTGATCTCTACCTCAGCGTCTTTAACTTCGTCTAAGGATTTTACTTTTTCTTCCACCTCACGCGGGAGGGTTTCCGCTACGGGACAGTTGGGAGTCGTCAGGGTCATCAGTATTTTGACATCGGCATCTTCGTTGACAAAAACGTCATAGATCAATCCCAGTTCGTAAATGTCCACCGGGATTTCGGGGTCATATATGGTTTTGAGTACTCCGACAATTTTGTCGCCCAGTTCGGCTGTTTCAACAATTTCTTCTGACATGATTAATTCAATTGGGTTTTAAAGGCAATGGCATACATTTTTAGCTGTTTGATCATCGAGACCAAACCATTGGCACGGGTGGGGGATAAATGTTCTTTTAGGCCAATTTTATCAATAAATTCGGTCCCTGCCTCGAGTATGGCATCGGGGTGTTGATGTGAAAATACCCGTATCAAAATGGCGATGATGCCCTTGGTAATAATGGCGTCGCTGTCGGCTGTAAAAACCAATTTATCATCTTCCAAATCGGCATGCACCCATACCTTGCTTTGGCATCCTTTGATGATGTAATCATCGGTTTTGAATTGTGGATCGATCAATGGGAGTGATTTTCCCAACTCGATCATGTACTCGTAGCGTTGCATCCAGTCTTCAAACATGGAAAACTCCTCTACAATTTCTTCTTGTGCCGCTTCTATGGTTTCCATATCCAAAATTAATGATTTATTGTAACATGGTGATGGCCTTTATGAGGGCTTCAACCATACGGTCAATCTCTTCGAAAGTATTATAAAAAGAAAAGGAGGCCCTTACGGTACCGGGGATTTGATAATAGTCCATGATGGGCTGGGCACAGTGGTGTCCTGTTCTTACAGCGATACCGAGTTTGTCCAAAATACTCCCAATGTCATAGGGGTGAATGCCTTCCACATTGAATGAAATGACTGCTGTTTTTTGAGGGGCAGTACCGTAAATTTTTAGTCCGGGTATTTTGCTAAGCTTATCAGTAGCATATTGCAGGAGTTCTTCCTCATAGGCAGCGATCTGCTCCATCCCGATGGCATTGATATAGTCTAGGGCAGCACCAAAAGCGATACCTCCGGCAATGTTGGGTGTACCGGCTTCGAACTTGTGGGGGAGGTCGGCATAGGTGGTTTTCTCAAAAGTTACTTCTGCAATCATTTCCCCACCGCCTTGGAAGGGAGGCAAACGCTTGAGGGCGGATTCTTTTCCATATAGCATTCCTATTCCCGTAGGGCCGCACAATTTGTGGGCAGAAGTGACGTAATAATCTACATCCAAAGCCTGAACATCGGCCCGGATATGGGGGGAAGCTTGAGCGCCATCGATCAAAACCTCAGCCCCAACTGCATGTGCCATAGTAATTATTTTCTCAATGGGATTGACCGTTCCCAAGGCATTGGAGACGTGATTGACAAACACCAATCGGGTTTTGTCGGAGAGTAACTTTTCGTATTCGGACATGATCAAAACCCCGTCTTCGTTCATCGGTATGACTCTGAGTACTGCTCCTGTTTTTTCGCACAACATTTGCCAGGGAACAATATTGGAATGGTGCTCCAAAGCTGAGACGATGAGTTCATCTCCCTCTCTTAGCAATTGGGCATATCCATTACTTACTATATTTATGGAATGTGTTGTTCCAGAAGTAAAAATGATCTCATGAGGATGGGCCGCATTTAGATGTTTTTGAATTTTTTGCCTTGCAGCCTCATAAGCATCAGTGGCTTCTTGGCTCAAGGCATGAACCCCGCGATGGATATTGGCGTTGTAATTTTTGTAATAATCGGCAATGGTATCAATGACTTGTACAGGGGTTTGTGAGGTAGCGGCATTGTCAAAATAAACCAAAGGTTTGCCGTTTACTTCCCGATTTAGAATGGGAAAATCTTTACGGATTTTTTGAACATCCATGGGCTATAAATCAAATCCGAGATTGACCCCCAATTTTTGGGCAATCAGTTTGTTGATGCGCTTTTTCAAAATGGGCAGTTCTACACTTTCCAAGACGTTGTTTGCAAAGGCATAGGTCATCAATGCCTTGGCTTCTTTTTTGGGAATCCCCCGGGACATCAGGTAGAAGAGTGCGTCTTCATCCAATTGACCCACGGTACAACCATGGGAACATTTGACGTCATCGGCAAAAATTTCCAATTGGGGTTTGGTATTGACCGTGGCTTTATCGTCGAGGAGTATGTTGTTGTTTTGCTGGAAAGCATTGGTTTTTTGTGCCGATTGATCGACGTGGATTTTACCGTTGAATACGCCTTTTGACCCTTCGGAAAAGACCCCTTTATAATCTTGGTGGCTTTCGCAGTTGGGGGATGCATGATCGACCAAAGTATAATGGTCAACATGTTGCTGATCTTCCAACAAGGTCACACCCTTGAGGGTAGAATGACAATGTTGCCCCCTGAGATAAAAGTTCAAATTGTTTCGGATCAATTTTCCTCCCAATGAAAAGGTATGCACCCTTACATGGCTGTTTTTCTCTTGAGAGATGTATGTGTTATCGATGAGCGAGGCGGTACTCAGGTCATTTTGAATTTTGTAATAATCCACAAATGCATCTTGATGGGCATAGATTTCTGTCACGGAATTGGTCACCACATCGTGTTCTTTAAGGCTTTGGTGTCGCTCCAGGATTTGAACTTGTGCATTTTGATCGACCACGATCAGATTTCGGGGTTGCAGCCACAAAGCTTTTTCTTTACCCGTGGAAAAGTGAATGATCTCAATGGGCTTTTCGGCAACCACACTTTTGGGAATGTAGACATAGGCCCCCTCTTGGGTATAGGAAGTGTTGAGGGCTGTAAGACTGTCCTCTTTGTCGGTGATTTTGTTGAAATAGGTGTCGATTAAATTTCGATATTTTGCCTTGGATAGTGCCGCAGACATAAGACAGACATCCAAACCGTCGTGAGTAGTATCCGATAAAAACGGGCTGTATACGCCATCGATAAATACCACTTTGTAGGTATCAATTTCGAACAGAAAATACTTTTTTACTTTTTTGAGTTGAATGGTAGTTTCGGCCTTGGGGAAAAGAGCGTAATCCTGTCGGACCATGGCATTGAGGGAGGTGTATTTCCACGCTTCGTCTTTACGGGAGGGAAATCCTTTTTCCTCAAAGGTTTTTAGGGATTCCAATCGGGTTTGATGAACGGGGTCAGAGAAATCGATCCTTTCCTCAAAAGCCAAATGCGAAGCCAGTAGTTTTTCCTTAAACTCCATAAAATTTATGCCATTTCTTTAATCCAGTCGTATCCTTTTTCTTCCAATTCTACCGCCAAATCCTTGGTTCCTGATTTGACAATTTTGCCATCGAAAAGAACGTGAACAAAATCGGGAACAATATATTCCAACAATCTTTGGTAATGGGTAATAACGATGATGGCGTTGTCTTTGGAGCGCAATTTATTGACCCCATTGGCCACGATTTTCAGTGCATCAATGTCCAAGCCGGAATCGGTCTCATCGAGGATGGAAAGTTTGGGTTTCAACATGGCCATTTGGAATATCTCGTTGCGTTTTTTTTCTCCACCGGAAAAACCTTCGTTCAACGAACGGGAGAGAAAACGAGAGTCGATTTCTAAAAGCGAAGATTTTTCCCTGATCTTCTTCAGCATTTCATTGGCAGCCATGTCTTCCAGACCTTTCGCTTTTCGGGAAGCATTGATGGCAGTTTTGATAAAATTGGTAACACTTACACCCGGTATTTCTACGGGGTATTGAAAAGACAGGAAGATGCCTTTGTGGGCGCGTTCCTCTGGAGCCAATTCGGCCAAATCTTCTCCTTCCAATAGCATGGTTCCTTGACTGACTTCGTAATCCTGATGACCTGCGATAACAGAGGATAAGGTGCTTTTTCCCGATCCGTTGGGTCCCATTATGGCGTGAACTTCTCCGGCTTTGACATCCAAATCAATACCGTTGAGAATTTGTTTGCCCTCTACTTGAGCGTGAAGATTTTCTATGGTTAACATAATTGTTTTTTTATCCTACAGATCCCTCTAGGGAAATTTCTAATAATTTTTGAGCTTCCACGGCAAATTCCATCGGCAGTTTGTTCAATACTTCTTTACTGAAACCGTTCACGACCAATGCGATGGCCTTTTCGGGGTCTATACCCCTTTGGTTACAGTAAAATATTTGATCTTCTCCAATCTTGCTGGTGGTGGCTTCGTGTTCGATTTGGGCGGTTTTATTTTTGGCCTCAATGTAGGGGAAAGTGTGGGCTCCACATTGGTTCCCCATCAGAAGGGAATCGCATTGTGAAAAGTTTCTGGCATTGGTGGCCTTAGGGTGTACTTGAACCAAACCACGGTAGCTGTTTTGGGATTTACCGGCAGAAATTCCCTTGGAAATAATAGTGCTTTTGGTGTTTTTTCCCAAATGAACCATCTTAGTTCCTGTATCGGCTTGCTGATAATTGTTGGTCAGAGCGATAGAATAGAACTCCCCTATGGAGTTGTCGCCTTTGAGGATACAGGAGGGGTATTTCCATGTAACGGCAGAACCTGTTTCCACCTGGGTCCATGATATTTTGGAGTTTTTGTGGCAAATGCCCCTTTTGGTGACAAAGTTGTACACACCTCCTTTACCATTTTTGTCTCCGGGAAACCAGTTTTGAACGGTGGAGTATTTGATTTCGGCATTGTCCAAGGCTACGAGTTCGACCACTGCAGCATGCAACTGGTTTTCGTCTCGTGAGGGAGCAGTACAGCCTTCCAAATAACTTACATAACTTGATTCGTCTGCAATGACAAGTGTTCTTTCGAACTGGCCTGTTCCCGCTTGGTTGATCCTGAAATAAGTGGACAATTCCATAGGACAGCGTACCCCCTTAGGAATGTAACAGAAAGATCCGTCGGAAAATACCGCAGAATTTAGAGCAGCAAAATAGTTGTCCTGAATGGGGATTACAGTGCCAATGTATTTTTTTACCAAATCAGGATGTTCCTGAATGGCTTCTGAAATGGAACAGAAAATAATGCCTTTTTCGGCCAAGGTATCTTTGAAAGTTGTGGCTACAGAAACAGAGTCCATGACAATGTCCACCGCCACACCGGCCAATTTCTTTTGCTCGTCGAGCGAAATACCCAGTTTGTCAAAAGTTTTGAGTAACTCGGGGTCTACCTCATCCAAACTTTTGTATTGATCTTTTTTCTTGGGAGCGGAGTAATAAGATATGGCCTGATAATCTGGCTTGGAGTAATGGACGTTGGCCCAGTCGGGTTCCTCCATGTTTTTCCATGCCTCATAGGCTTTCAAACGCCATTGGGTCATCCATTCGGGCTCTTTCTTTTTTTGAGAGATGCGACGAACAACTTCCTCATTCAAGCCCACAGGAAAAGTCTCAGAATCGATATCGGTATAAAAGCCGTATTCGTATTCTTTGGTCTCCAGTTCCTTTTTTAGTTCTTCTTCAGTATAAGCCATATCGCTGTTTTCTTAGAGGGAAAAACTTTCACCACATCCACAAGTGCGCTCTGCGTTGGGATTGTTAAAAATAAAGCCTTTGCCGTTCAACCCTCCGGAATACTCTAAAGTAGTTCCCAAAAGGTAAAGCAAGCTTTTTTTATCAACCAAAATCTTGACTTGATTGTCTTCGAATAAACGGTCTTGATCTGATTTTGAATCGTCAAAACTCAAATCGTATGACAAGCCAGAACAACCACCACTTTTCACTCCGACACGGACGAAATCTTGGGCGGGATTGAATCCCTCTTCACGCATCAACTGCGACACTTTTTCTTGTGCACTGGGCGATACTTTGATCATGTAAGACAAATCTTAATTTATGTCGGTACAAATATAGCGTATTTCCTATTAATAACAGGCTTTTACTATCAATTCTGATTATGGCTCAATCGACAATTCCTAGCGCCAGTGGGCCACTATAATATCGCTTTTTCCCTTGTTTCGATCATAGGGTGGATTTTTACTGAAGGTTTGACCTACCAACAGGACCCCGCCATCGCTGCGAACCAAAACGTCATAAGTAAAATCTTGTCCCTCTCCGCCCAAAGTCATGGTTTTTAATTCACTGCCGTCATCAGGCAAATACATTAAAAACATATCATTTTCTCCCTTATTGCTGTCCATATCGCCATCAAGACTTCGGGAATAACCTGTGATGAATATCGACCCCCATTGTCCTTTGGTGATGGAGGTGCCTCGGTCAAACTCACTTCCCCCGAAATTGTAACTGCCGATCAATCTTCCGGATTTATCTAGTATGATTTGCCATACATCCGACGAGCCTCTGGGGTCGATCACATCCATGTCCTCGCTGTGGGTATTTCCTATGATTCTATAGTTCCCATAGGAGTCTTCAATTACTCTAGAGGCCTCGTCTACCAAACTTCCTCCATAGGAATTTTCCCAAATCATTTCACCGGATGGGGAGACCATTACGACCCAAACATCATAACTTCCTTTTGGGTTTTTTATGTCTACATCCTCACTTTCTGAGGTGCCCACGACCAAAAAATTCCCTTCTTGGGTTTGAATGGCATCATAGGATCTATCATTGTTGGTGCCTCCAAAATATCTTTGCCATTGTATGTTGCCGTTGGCGTCAATTTTATGACACCAGAATTCCCCTACTCCATGGCGGTTGGCTTGGGAGGATTTACCCGAACTTCCGGCTCCATTGGAAGCGGTTACATCCAAAAAACCGTTGAAAAAATATCCTCCGTCTGTTGTGGGAATAACATTGTAGGCATGGTCATGACCAGAATATCCTAAGGATTTTTTCCAAACCACTGCTCCTGCTGCATCTACCTTGATGATCCAATTGTCGTGGTATCCCTTGGTGGGGGGAACATCCCCATCTTGACTGTTGCTGTAACCCATAAGGACAAATCCTCCTTCCTGGCTTTCTACCAAAGAAAAACCAAAATCGTCTGCGCTGCCTCCATATGTTTTTTTCCAGGTCACCTCCCCCTGCTCATTCATTTTGATCAAGAACAAATCCCAATCGTTACCCAAGCGATCACTAAAATCTCCATCGGTGCTTTTGGTACTGCCCACCATGGCATAGCCGCCCTCTTGGAGTTCGATGATTTCCCTTGCCACTTCCTCATCGCTTCCTCCAAAAAATTTGACATCTATCAAAGTGCCCGAAAAGGAAAAGGGAGGTGCGATGGTATTGGAAACGGGATCCGATAAACACCCCCAAAAAAGTAATATTATAATGATGAGAAAGATTTTTTTAGACACTTTTAATCTGATTTTTTGATGAGGAACAGTCCACTGTTGATGTCGCTGATGGCGATCACCCCACTTTCGAAAAAGGGATAGACATTCCAAGCACCGTTGAAAGTGGTGGAATTGTGATCCGGAAAAGTATCAAAAAAACCGATTTCGGTCATGTTTTTATTTTCCAAATCATCGATGGATATTACCCTGATACCAGCTGTATAATTGGCCAGAAAAAACAAATCGCCTTTGACGTATCCGTTGTGATCTATCGCATCGGTAGGGCCAAAATAAGTATGGTGAAGCACAGGGTTATCCAGATCATTAAGATCAAAAACCAATGTTCTGGTTTTCCCGCCGACTATAGATTCATCCAATTCGTCCCCAAGAATAAAAAACCTCTGGTCTTTATCAAACCAGCCCTGATGGGTGTAATGATTGTTTTGATAGTTTATTTCGGAAATGGCTTTTGGATTTGCTTTATCGGTAACATCCACAATGACCAGTTTGCTTTCGTTGGATCCCAGGAAAATTTCCTTACCACTGTAGTCCTGATCTGGCCCTTTATAATTGACCACTTGGGCGTCGTGGCTGTATCCTCCTTTGCCATAGCCCCCTACAAATCTAATGCTATTGGGGTCGTTAAGGTCCAGGAAATGCACCCCTCCCAAAAATTCATCGTTTCTATTGGTTCCCACCACATAACCGTAGCCACTATCTGGGTTAATGGCCATATTGTGTGCTGTAGGGACGGTTTTAAGCACCCTGTCGGGGGTAAAGTTTTGTTTGGCTTCTGCCTTCCTCAATCGAGTGAGATCAAAAACTTGTATACCGTGACCGGCTGCTTCACTGACGATATAGGCGTGATTGTTATGCACCTTGATGTCTCTCCAAGGACTGGCGTCTGTTTCAGTGGGCAATTTACCGATCAAAATGGGTTTTGTGGGTTCGCTGATGTCGACAAATGCCGTTCCGTCATCTAAACCCATAAGTATATATTCTTTTTGGGTATCGGGATCGGTCCAGCCCCAAGAGTCATTACCATTGGTACTTTCAAAAGAGTAAAGGTCGATATGAGCTAAGAGATCATAGCCCTTGCAAGGATATTTCCCGGCATATCCGTTTTTGCATGGCGTTCCAATTTGTTCATTGTCCTGATCATTATCCCTGCCGTTATCCACTGATCCAGTGGGGTCAATAAGTTGATCGTCATTGGAGTCTGAATCCTTTTGGCAGGAGGTAAAAACCAACGTAAAAAAGAACAAAACAAAAACCAACCTAAAATTCATAGGTCAAATTTAGGTATGTTTATAGACATATTTATCTAAAATCAATAACTACTAAACAGTTTGTTCGAAATCTTAGTAATTTTGGCAGATGTTTGAAAATAAAAACACCACCCCCCTTTCTGAATTGGGAGAATTTGGTCTGATTGACCATTTGACAAAAACCTTTCCTTTGATTCATCCCTCCACCCACAAGGGTATCGGGGACGATGCAGCGGTGATGAACTTTATAGAAGGACAAACAATAGTGACCACGGATCTGATGATCGAAGGCATTCATTTTGATTTGTCCTATGTTCCATTGAAGCATTTGGGCTATAAATCTGTTATGGTCAACCTTTCGGATGTGTATGCAATGAATGCGCACCCCACTCAAATAACGGTCTCTATTGCAGTATCCAATCGTTTTCCCTTGGAAGCTTTAGAGGAATTGTATGCGGGTATTGAATTGGCTTGTAAAAATTACAAGGTCGATTTGGTAGGGGGAGATACTTCGAGCAGCACCACAGGACTGATCATTTCGGTTACGGCAATGGGGCAAGCCCAAAAGGAAAAAATCACTTACCGTTCGGGAGCAAAACCCAACGACCTACTCGTGGTGAGTGGTGACTTGGGCGGAGCCTATATGGGTCTGCAAGTATTGGAACGCGAAAAGGAGGTTTTTAAAGTGAACCCCAACAACCAACCCGATCTGGCGCTTTATTCCTATTGTGTAGAAAGGCAATTGAAACCGGAAGCAAGAAAGGACATCATAGAACTTTTGGAGGAAGTGGATATCGTCCCCAATGCCATGATAGACATCAGCGATGGGCTTTCTTCAGAAATATTTCACCTCTGTAAGGCCTCGGGAGTGGGGTGTGCGGTGTATGAGGAAAAACTACCCGCTGATCCCCAAACCTCTGCTACGGCAGAAGAGTTCAAAATCAACAGCAGCACAGCCCTCCTCAATGGTGGAGAAGACTACGAATTGTTGATGGCCATCAAAACTGAGGACTACGAAAAAATCAAAGGACATCCTTTGTTAACCCCCATTGGTCATTTTACAGATCAAAAAGAGGTTTGTAATATGATTACCGGGCTGGGACAATCCATTCCACTGGAAGCACAAGGTTGGAAAAATTTCAACAAAGACGAATCAGCCTAAGGCCACATCCAAGGTCATCATCACAATAAAACCACCAATAAATCCAAGAGTAGCGACATCGGTATACTTGTCCAACTGGGTTTCGGGGATGACCTCCTCCACGACTACAAAAATCATAGCCCCTGCAGCAAAAGCCAAAGCATAAGGTAAAATCGGAGTGAAAAAAGTTACCGCTACAGCCCCCAAAACTGCCGCTATGGGTTCGACAATGGCAGACAATTGACCGTACCAAAAGCTTTTGAATTTGCTAACCCCTTGTCTTCTCAAAGGCATCGAAACTGCAATTCCTTCGGGGAAATTTTGAATGCCAATTCCCATGGCCAAAGCGACGGCTCCTCCGATGGAAGCTTCGGGAATTCCGGCAGCCACTCCGCCAAAAAGGACACCCACTGCCAGTCCCTCGGGAATATTGTGCATGGTAATGGCCAATACCAATAATGTGGTTTTGTGCCATGGGGTTTTGATCCCCTCAGAGTCTTTAAAATTAATGTGTATATGGGGTAAAATTTTATCCAATCCAAAAATGAAAAGGGCTCCCAAACCAAAACCAATGGCAGCAGGAATGACTTTGACAAAGCCCTCACCGGGTGACATTTCAATGCCAGGTGCCAATAGGCTCCAAAAACTGGCTGCCACCATTACCCCCCCGGTAAAGCCGAGCATTCCGTCTAAGAACCCACGGTGCATGGTTTTGAATAAAAAAACAAAGGAGGCGCCAAATGCCGTCAACAACCAAGTAAATACGGTTGCATAAAATGCACCTTTGACAGGACTTATATTCGAAAAAAATTCAATGATAACGTCCATAACAGCGGGTTAAATCGGCGACAAATATATATAAAACTAAGTAATTTTACTGACTGTTGTGGGGATTGACTAATTTTGAGGTGCGATGAGTAAAAATCATTACGACTATATTATTTGTGGAGGGGGAGCATCGGGCTTGCTTTTGGCATACAGGATGTGTAATGACCCGTATTTCAAAGATCGATCCATACTGATGATTGAGAAAGACATCAAAAACACCAACGACCGCACTTGGTGCTTTTGGGAGTCGGGTGAAGGAGATTTGGAAGAATTGGTTCATAAATCTTGGGATCAGGCCTATTTCAGTGCCGATGATTTCGAACTGGACTTTTCCCTTCAACCCTTTCGTTATAAGATGATACGAAGTCTTGATTTTTATCAATCGATGAAAAACAAATTGACGGAATTCGATCAACTTACCCAAATCAAAGCAAAGGTGAACAGTATCGATGAAAATCTGGTAACCACCGAGGTACAATCCTATCACGGTGATCTGGTTTTTTCGAGTATTTACAATCCCAAAAGCTTAACCCAACAAAAAAAACACCCTGTTTTGTTACAACATTTTGTGGGGCAGGTGGTGCAAACGCAAAATCCCTGTTTTGATCCCGACAAAATTGATTTTATGAACTTTAATCTTCCCCAAAAAGGAAATACGCGGTTTATGTATGTCCTGCCCTTGGGGTCCAATAAAGCTTTGTTGGAATACACCCTTTTTTCGGAAAATGTTTTGGAAAGAAAAGAGTATTTGGATGCCATAGCGGCTTTTCTCAAGGAACTGCCCACAGGAGGTTATGAGATCATCGAGGAAGAAGAGGGTAAAATCCCCATGACTTGTTATCGTTTTGACTTAAAAAACAGTCCCAAGCTATTGCATATAGGTACGGCCGGAGGTTGGACAAAACCCAGCACAGGGTATACCTTCCAGCGCATCAACGAAAAGACAAAGGAACTGGTGGAATTCCTCAAAAAAGGACAGCCCCTGTCTCGGTTTGGTAAAAGAGATCGGTTTTGGTTTTACGACCTGCTTTTTATAGACGTATTGGCCAAAGACAATGCCAACGGAGCCGACCTATTCAAAAGGATGTTTAAAAAAAATTCACCAGAAGTGATCTTCAGATTCTTAGACGAAAAAAGTTCACTGTGGCAAGAATTTCAAATCATGCGGTCTTTTAACGTGAGGCAATTTGTCAATGCCCTCTTCAAGAGAATTTTCTAGTAAGTACGGTGCATCAACCAGTCCTTAAGATCCCGAAAGTGATTTTTTTGATCTTCATTGATGCTGAGTTTTTGCAATTCAATATCTGCCAAATGAGAATGATGTTGAATCAAATCCCGGGTAGCGGATCGGGCTGATGTCCTCTCAAATAAGGACTTGACCTTGTTGATTTTTTCCGCATCATCAATAGGATCATTTCCTCCCAAAAGGGATTTTAATAACTGTCTGTCGTCTTCACTTCCTGCCTTGATCGCCAAATGATAAAGAATTGTTTTTTTTTCCTCGAGGATGTCCCCCCCTATTTTTTTTCCAAAGGTTTCTTGATCACCAAAAGTGTCCAGATAGTCATCTTGCAATTGAAAAGCCAAGCCCAGTTGAATACCAAAGTCATAAATGGCCTGTTGATCCTCCTCGCTCGCCTTGCCAATGATGGCACCCATTTGTAGCGCACACCCAACCAAAACTGCTGTTTTCAGTCGGATCATTTCGATGTATTCTTCCTCAGAGGTATTGGGTCGGGTTTCAAAATCCATGTCATATTGCTGTCCCTCACAAACTTCAATGGCGGTTTTACTCAACAAACGGGTCAATTGTTGAAAGACATCGATTGGATATGTTTCCAGACATTGGTAGGCTTTGATCAACATGGCATCGCCGGATAAGATGGCGGTATTGACATCCCATTTTTCGTGTACTGTGGTCTTTCCCCTGCGCAAAGTCGCCTTGTCCATGATATCGTCATGCATGAGGGTAAAATTGTGAAACACCTCTACTGCCATTGCCGCGCCTAAGGCCTCTTTAACAGTAACGCCATAAGCTTCTCCTGCCATCAAGGTCAAAAAAGGGCGGATTCGCTTACCTCCCAAATCCAACAAATACTCTATGGGTTGGTAAAGGTTGTGGGGAGATTGATCTTGATTAAAATCTTCAAGTGCTGAC
This sequence comes from Flavobacteriaceae bacterium, assembly GCA_041254175.1. Classification (GTDB taxonomy): domain Bacteria; phylum Bacteroidota; class Bacteroidia; order Flavobacteriales; family Flavobacteriaceae; genus UBA8316. The sequence continues at coordinate 14,658 of JBESZM010000060.1, forward strand.
TCAAATGCTTGTTGATAGGCCCTGAAAAGATTCATAGAAATTGATTTTGTTAAAAATACACCGCCAAAAGTTAAAGTAAGATAAAAAAGATATAAACTTTGGAAACTTTTTTTGTTTAATAAGTTTTCTACAATAAGTTTGCAAAAAAATTGCTTTGGAAAGAGATATCGTTGTATCGGCTTCATTATTGTTCCTACAATATGGCTATAAGGCGGTAACGATGGACGATATCGCTGAGCACATGCACATCTCCAAAAAAACGATCTATGTCTATTTTAGTGACAAAACCTCCTTGGTCAGATCGGCAGTTTTTCATGTTTTTGAGGAAGTGAAAGACAGAATCATAACGGTTCAATCTTCAATCGAAAATCCGATCATAGCCCTGTATGAGATCAAAAAAATAGCGGTGGAAGTTTTGGGGAAAAAAGACAAATCTCCCCAATACCAATTGCAAAAATATTATCCCGCCATCTACTTAGAAATCAGAAAGAAAGAACTTTCGGCCTTAGGAGAAACGTTTAAGATGAATTTAAAAAAAGGAATGGAATCAGGACTTTTCAGGACTTCTATCGATACCGAATTTATTACCCGGATCTACTTTAATGGTTTTGGAGGATTACGAGATATAGAGTTGTTTCCCCCTCAGGATACGGACATTGATTTGATCATTGGAAAATACATCGACTACCACCTGAGGGCCATTGTTACCCCAAAGGGACTGCGTTTTTTAGAGAAATACAATAAAACAATATAACTCCATGAAGATTCATTTATTTTTGTTTTTAACCCTCCTTTTTGGCTCGACTCAAGCCCAAGAACTGCCGGAGTCACTTTCGTTGGAAGAAGCCATTGCTTTTGGGTTAACCCACAACCGTTCGATCATCAATGCCGATCGGGAAATTCAAAAAGCAAAAAAAGAAAAATGGAAAACCATTGCATCGGGACTGCCACAAATCAGTTCTGAAGTCAATTACCAGAATTTTCTTAAAATGCCAGTCTCACTGGTTCCAGCCGAATTTTTTGGAGGAAATCCGGGAGAGTTTAGTGAGCTCACCTTCGGGACAGAACAAAACATGATCGGGTCGTTGAAAATGGAACAACTCATTTTTGACGGTTCTTATCTGGTGGGACTTCAGGCCACCAAAGTGTACCTCGCCATTTCAGAAAACCTGTTTGAAAAAACAAATTTGGAGGTAAAAAAGATGGTCACAAACCTCTACTCCAATGCCCTGTTGGCAAAATACAATATCCTTTTTTTGGAGAAAAACAGAGCTTCTTTGGAAAACAATTTCCAAGAAATACATCAACTGTTTCGGAATGGTTTTGAGGAAGAAGAAAGCGTAGAGCAAATTCAGTTGTCACTGGCCCAAGCCAACAGCCGTCTAAAATACGCCCAAAACCTGTTAAAGATCCAACAAGACATGCTCAAATTCGTCATTGGTTATCCCATAGAATCCCCCCTGAAACTCACCGATGAGCTGGACGATATTTTTAATGAGGATCTTTACTTCGAATCCCTGCCCAATACAGACAATATTGAAAACAACATTGACATCAGAATCGCTGATAACAATGTAAAATCTGAAGCACTAAAATTAAAGCTTGAAAAATCCAAAGCACTCCCCAAAGTCAATGCTTTCATCAACCAGACCTACACAGGAAACAGCAATGAATTCACTTTCACCGATGGTGACCAAAAATGGTATGGGTCTTCCCTGCTGGGATTGAACGTTAAAATCCCCATATTCAGTTCCTTGGGCAGAAGTGCAAACACGCAAAAGGCAAAAATCAGCTTGGATCAAGCCAAAACCCAACTGGAGGAAACCCAATCCAAAATCAGAATTGACGTCAGTGCCGCGCTGAATGAATACCAATTGGCCATCGACAATTACTATACCGAAAAAGAAAATTTGAGACTGGCCGAAAACATAGAACAAAAAAATCAAACCAAATATTTTGAAGGCATGATCCAAACTTTTGAACTCCGTATGTCCCAACTTCAGCTCTATACTGCCCAAAATAATTTTGTCAGTGCCATTCAAAAAGTGATCAGTAATAAAATCGAACTGGAAACGCTTCTCAATCATTCTAATACTAACTAGTCCATGAAAAAAATTATACACGCTCTCTACATCATTGCCTTTATCATTGGCTGTTCCGGAGATCAATCTGTCTCAACCACAGAACTGATCGAAGCAAAGGACCTCAATGGTCTAAAGACCCAAAAAGAAGACAAGTTAAAAACCCTCAATGCCCTAAAAATGGAGTTGAGCCAAATCAATGCCGCCATTGCGAATTTGGATCCCTCCGAAAAACTGGCACTGATTTCTATGTTTGAGGTAAAACCGGAAAATTTTGATCACCATATAGAAATACAGGCCAACATCAAAACACGACAAAATGTGCTGCTTTATCCCGAGTACAACGGTACACTTAAAAAAGTTTACGTTGAGGAAGGACAAAAGGTTAAAAAAGGAAAACTACTCGCTCAGATTGATGATGCAGGACTTAAAAACCAATTAGAACAATTGCAGATACAGACAAAACTGTCAAAGATAACTTACGAGCGTACCCAAAGACTATGGGATCAAAATATCGGCTCAGAAATGAATTTGCTTCAAGCCAAAGCGACTTATGAAAGTCAATTAAAAACCGTTGCCCAGCTGAAAAAACAATTACAACGTACCCAGATTTTGGCTCCTTTCTCTGGGACCATAGACGAAATTGTAGCCAATACAGGAGCCAATTTGTTACCCGGACAAACCCCAGTGATGAGAATCGTCAATCTCAAAAAGATGTACACAGAGGCAAGCGTGCCAGAGCGCTACCTAGAGCAGGTAAAAAAGGGAACCTCGGCAACGGTGAAGATTCCCATGTTGGATCGAGAATATCCCACCACCATCCGTCAGACCGGTAACTTTATCAATCCCAACAACCGAAGTTTTAGAGTGGAAACTCTCCTTCCCAACCCCGATGAAATGATCAAACCCAATCTGAGCTGTAAGTTAAAAATCAACGATTACAGCAATCCGGAGGCTCTGATGATTCCCATGCGGATTGTCAAAGAAAACGCCAGTGGTAAAAAATATATTTTCAAATTAAAATCCGACGGGAAAGATCAAGTCTATCGCACCGAACAGACTTTTGTCCGATTGGGTAAAAACAGCGTGGACAAAGTAGAAGTATTGGAGGGCATTCAGGCCGGTGACCTGTTGGTAGACGAAGGCGCAACCATCGTTGAAAATAATCAACGGGTCAAAAACATTCAATAATTGGATCGCAAAAAATGAAAAAACTATTCAAAGAATTTCCTTTATCCAGTTGGGCCATAGATCACAAAACCGTAATCTATGTCATCATGACCCTCTTTTTCTTTTTGGGCATACGATCCTACAAGATCATGCCTCGGGAGAGTTTCCCGGAGATCAACGACACCCGGATGTTTGTCTCTGCAGTATTCCCCGGAAATACAGCCGAAGACATTGAAAGATTGATTGTCGATCCCCTTGAGGATGCCCTCAAAGGGGTGTCGAACTTGGTTGATATCACCTCTACCTCTGAGGAGGATTTTGCTGTGATCCAATTGGAATTTGATGAGAATATACCGCTGGACCTGGCCAAGCAAAAAACAAAAGATCTGGTCGACGGAGTAGTATCGGGTGCCGATTGGCCCACTTTCAACAACGCCAAGGTAGAACCTTCTGTCTTTGAAATGGATTTTTCTGAATTGATGCCCATTTTGAGCATCAGCATGATGGGAGATTACCCCATTGAGCAGATGAAAGATTTTGCGGGCTATCTGGAAGAAAAAATTGAACAAATCCCCGAGGTCAAATCGGCAGATGTTAGGGGCATACAAGCTTTTGAGGTCGAAATTGCAGTAGACATATACAAAATGACTGCGGCCAAAATCAGTTTTAACGATATTCTCAATGCGATTGGGGGAGAAAATACCACCATCTCAGCAGGGAATATCATCACCGGAGGACAAAGGAGAAGTTTGAGGATCATTGGAGAAATTTCCGATCCGGAAGAACTCAAAAACTTTGTCGTTAAAAGTGAAAAAGCAGTAACCTACCTGGGAGATATCGCTACCATCACTTTTAAAGAAAAAGACATTTCTTCCTATGCCAGATCATTTGGAAAAAAGGTGGTCTTGCTCGATGTAAAAAAACGAGGGGGAAAAAATCTGATCCAAGCGTCTCAAAAAATACAAGCTCTAATCGACGACATTGGAAAAAATATTTTTCCAAAAAGTATCAAACTGACCATTTCCAACGATCAATCGGCCATTACCCTGAATCAAGTCAGTGATTTGGTCAACAACATCATCTTTGGGGTGTTGTTGGTGGTTACCGTGCTGATGTTCTTTTTGGGTTTTAGAAATTCTCTTTTTGTAGGTTTTGCCATCCCCATGTCCATGTTCATGTCATTTATGATCCTTTCCCTATTGGGATATACCATGAACACAATGGTCCTGTTCGGATTGGTAATGGGGCTGGGCATGTTGGTGGATAATGGAATTGTTGTGGTCGAAAACGTCTATCGTTTGATGGAAAAAGAGGGCATGAGTCGAATTCAGGCAGCCAAAGTAGGGATTGGAGAAATTGCCTATCCCATTATTGTTTCTACAGCCACCACCATTGCCGCATTTGTTCCCTTGGGAGCATGGCCCGGACTGATGGGCGAATTCATGATTTACTTCCCCATCACCCTGTCTGTCGTATTGGGATCTTCACTGATCGTGGCCTTGTTTTTCAACTCCATGCTCGTTTCCCGCTTTATGGAGATCAACGAAAGACAAATCTCTCTTAAGGGATTACTGAGGTTGACACTCATCTTGGGGGGACTGGGTTTGATTTTGGTTTTCAACCGTGGGTTTTTTAGAGGATTAGGGACCATAATGATCGCCATCACCATGCTTTTTTGGGCCTACAAATATTTCCTCAAAGGGCTGGCTTCCATTTTTCAAAATCAGTTTTTACCAAGAATGGAAAAGGGATATCGTTCGTTTTTGTCCTTGGCGCTTAAAGGATATCGCCCCTTCGGCTTTTTGATCGGCACATTCGTGCTGTTGATTTCCTCTTTTGTATTGATGGGTATTTTTCCACCCAAAGTGGAATTTTTTCCCGAAAATCAACCCCTTCAAATTTTTACCTACATCGAATATCCCGAGGGCACTGATATTGACAAGACCAACGCCATTACTCAAAAGATTGAGGCGGATATCTTTTCGGTAATCAATCAAGAAAAATATCGGGATGGCGATTACAACTATTTGGTCGAAGATCTTGTGGCACAAGTTGGGGCCGGAGCCGGAAACCCCGAAATTGACGGTGGGGTGACCAATGAAATGCCTCACAAAGCCAAAATATCCCTCACCATGCGGGAATTTAAATTCAGAAATGGACTGTCGAGTGAAAGTCTACGCAGTGAAATTCAACAATTCCTCAGCGGCAAATATCCGGGGGTGTCTATTTCTGT
>JBESZM010000061.1:0-20331 GCA_041254175.1 Flavobacteriaceae bacterium
TTTACGGAAGATTTTATCGATATCGAAGGACAAAAAATACCCAATCAAAAGACACGACTCAAAATGCTTTGGGATGAGGAGTTTTTATACATCTACGCACATTTGGAGGAAAAACACATTTGGGCTACCCTAAAGAATCGGGATACCATCATTTTTTACAACAATGATTTTGAAGTCTTTGTCAGTCCCTCTAACAGCAACCACAACTATGGTGAGATTGAGATCAACGCCTTGAATACCGTTTGGGATTTACTGCTGGATCGACCCTACAACACCAAAGGGAATCCGATTTTTAACTGGAACATACAAAATCTAAAATCTGCTGTACACATTGAAGGCACGCTTAACAATCCTAAAGATACAGATCAATACTGGTCGGTAGAAATGGCCATTCCCATGCGAGCACTTACAGAACTCAAACGCTCCCCTAGGGGAAAACCTAAAATCGGGGAACAGTGGCGTATCAATTTTTCAAGAGTACAATGGGAGCACGACTTGATTGACAACCGCTATTATCGAAAAAAAGAAAACGGCAAATACCTGCGAGAAAACAATTGGGTATGGTCATCACAGGGAGTGATCAATATGCATTTGCCCGAACATTGGGGGTACATTGAATTTGCAGAATCTCCTAAAATGGATCAACCCTGGATTCACAAAACCGATGCTGAAATTGAACAAATCACTTATGCGCTATTCAGAAAAATAGCCTACGGAGATTACAAATACTTGAGAGATAATCCTCCCGGAAAAATCACTCCTATTCAACTTAGGGGATTGGATGACCGAAAATTGAAAATTACACTTTTGAACTCTTATACGGGATTTGATCTGGAGGTAGTGGATCGGTTCAATGGAGCCGTCTATACCATTGATGAAAGGGGATATATAAACCGTCCTAAAGATTAATAAACACTGGCCGAGGGAACATTGATGGCCTTGCCGGAATGATAATAGGTATATGAAAAGCCTTTATGGATGCTGTAGGCACCCTTTTCTCCCGCAATATTTATGGCGATAAAACCCACTTGGAAATCCGGTTTTCCCGCTTGTTTGGATAGGATTCTTTGCATGGCTTCTTCACAAGCTTTTTGGGGGGACCATCCGTTTCTCATCAATTCTACTATTAAGAAGGAACCAACGGTTTTTATGACGGCTTCACCCAAACCGGTCGCGGTGGCAGCTCCCACCTGGTTATCGACAAAGAGTCCCGATCCAATAATGGGAGAATCACCTACTCGACCTTTCATTTTATAAGCCAATCCACTTGTGGTACAACTGCCGGAGAGGTTTCCTTGAGCATCCAAACAAAGCATTCCAATGGTATCGTGGTTTTCGACATTTATTTCAGGGGTAAATTCAGATTTTTGTAACCATACTTTCCATCTTTTTTCAGCGGCTGGGGTGAGTAGTGGTGTTTTTGAAAATCCTTTACTGTAGGCAAACTCCTCAGCACCCACGCCTGCCAAATTCACATGGGGTGTATCCTCCATGACGTGTTGGGCCAATCGGGCGACATGGACAATGTTTTCAACGGCCATCACAGCACCACAGTTCCCTTTGGCATCCATCACACAGGCATCCAAAGTAACACGGCCCGATTGGTCAGGGGAGGCCCCAATGCCCACGGTGGTATTTTCTTCGTTGGCTTCTTCAATGCAACCCCTTTAACAACAGCCTCCAAGGCAGATGTTCCTCCTTCCATCAATTGACCGGAGGTTAGGATCGCCTCGGGACAATTCCAAGTCCCGATTGAGAAAGGACTGTCGGTAAGACGTTTTGGCTTAACATTCCAATTTTGCGGACGGGCTTGCAGTGAACTGATGCCCAAAAAGCCGGAAACGGCCACACTCATTTTGCTAAAAAAATTTCTTCGTCTCATCTTACTCTATATCTGGAACCCTAAAACAATATAATGAATCCCTTGGGAACTGAATCGAGCCTCTCCTCTGGCAAGAGTGTATTGATATCCAAACTTTATTTTTCCGTAATTTAATCCAGAAGTAAGGGTCCAATGCTTGTAATTTTGATTGGTATTAAGCCCCTGGCCATTCCTAATTTTAACGTTATTTTGCCTTCTGGAAATTCCCATCCATATTCTTCCATCATCTATTATTTTATAGACTTTGAAATTCATATCCAAACTGCTCTCATTTGTTTTTTCTTCATATTGATACAAGAAAGAGGGTTCATAGTTCCATCCCTTTTTGGTATAGATTTCGTATTGTAAAGCACCCATATAGATTTTATTTCCCCCAACATTGGAGAACAAAGCTTCTTCAGGGCTTTTTGAGTTGGAGGAAGCAAAAGCCAGATTGTGGAAAGACAATTGTACCGACAGCCGAGTAGATACATAGGCTACTCCGGCATCAAAGGTGGTGTATTGGTCAGCGGCCAGATTTTGATTCAAGAGGGGATCCTGCGATGGGCGATTCCAGCTACTCTGATCGAGATTCATTCCAGATCTACCCAAGTTGAGTGCAAAAGACAATTCCTGAATGTTGTCGTTTTTGGTAGGGAAAGACCTTCGGGTTTTCCAAATCTGGTCATTCAAATAGATTCTGTAGCAATAGGTAAGTTGGTATTTGTATTGGTTGTGGTATCCATTTTGGTCATTGATCGCCATTAATCCCAGAGTGGTTTTTGGCATGGTTTTATATTCTAAAGTAAAAAATTGGGTGGCCGGTCTTTGGGAAGAATTCATCCATTGTTGGCGTGTGCCAAAATCAAATTTTAATCCGCTCAAATTTACCCCTGCCATGGCGGGGTGAATGGTGTAATAATTTTCTGACAAATACTCGTTGAAGTAGAGGGGATTCATTTGACCTTCTACAAAAGTCCCCACAAGATACAGTAGCCCAAAACAATAATTTTTAAAATGCATCACTAGGGGTTTCTCAATAAACTAAAATGACCACTGTGGGTTCGACCATCTTGAAAAAACACCTGAAACCAATAGTCGCTTTGAGGGAGCGGATTGCCATTGAAGGTTCCATCCCAACCCAAATCCCTGGGACGAAGATTTACCAATAACTTACCATACCTGTCGTAAACATAAATTTTACTATTGGGTTGGAAATCTTCACTCACCCCCAATATTTGCCAGTAATCATTGATGCCATCACCATTGGGGCTAAAAAATTTCATATGACCCAATACGGAAACAGCGATTTTTGAAATTCCACAACCGTTTTTATCTCTCACATAAAGGTCTTTAATTCCCGGATATACGCCTTCAAAAAAGGGTTCATCTTGATAAGGCCCCGAGGGGTCATCAAAGGAAAACTCATAATCTCCGTAACCCAATTTTTCAGTTTTTAGTGTGATGTTTCCCGTATCGCCGATCAGGTCATCGACCAGCAGATCATCTTGAGAAATTTTGGCTATTTCTGAACGGGTTAAAAGAATTTCCAAAGACCTCGAGCAATTGGTTCCATCAGTGGTGGTGGCGGTTACCACATAACGACCTCCATCATCCACCTCGATACGTGCATCGGTTTGGGGAATATTATTTTTAATGGGAACTCCATCCCGTTCCCAACTGTAAAGGTAGTTTCTCTCATCTGATGACCTTACACCAATTTCAATGGGGTCGAGATTGAGACACACGATCTCATGGGTATCTGTACGTTCAAACTCCGGGAGTGTATTCACTTTTAGTTGAGCCACCTCTTGAATCCCCAAACAGGTGATTTCATTCAAATCCAAATTGTCAATTCTTGCCCAAATAGTTTGTAAATAGGGAGTTTGCATAAAGTATAGATCTGATGGCGAGAGGAATGTGATCGCATTGCCTCCTAAAAAAGCATCATCTTCATTATCATAAAAAGAAATCAGGATGTTTTGCTTCTGAAACTTAATGTCTGAGGCAATGATTTCTGAGCGCAGTGAGTCAAAGGTTCTTGCTTCCCAGCCTTCTATTCCAGGATCTTGATTTTTGTTTTCTGTTTCACAGGTTTCAAAAGTTTGATAGAAATCACTGTCTATTATATTGGCACTGACTTTGAGTAAAATGGCACTACTTTCAAAACAGTTGCCTGGGGCAGTTATTTTTACATAAATTTTCTGTTCAAAAGCAGTGTTTTGAAATTTCTCCGGATTGAGTATTTTGGAACTTTGGGACAAATCCTTTGAGGTGAAGTATTCAAAAGTTTCATTTTGAAAATATCGAGATAATTTTGATTCGAAACCTGTCAAATTGAATAAAGTGATACCATCGTTGGAGTTGTCTTCATCACATTGCTCGATGACCAGCAAAGGGGTCAAGATATCAGGATAGGGATAGATGGTTACTTTTAGGGGGACACGGGTGTTGACGGAACAATCTTCGGGATAGGGCTGCAACCAAAAAGTGGTGGTCTTACTCAATTGGGTGGTGTAGGACAAGCCTTCAAAAACCATTTTGCCATCGGTTTCACGGTCATACCATCTCACCTCCTGGATATTGGCGGAGATGGTGATGTTCATAGCGTTGTTCTCACAACCCGATATTTCATTGATTTCGGTAATTTGAGGCATGATCAGGCGGGTGCTGGTGGAAAAATCGAGTTGAGTATCTCCGGGCATTCCACCATATTCTACCACATAACCTTTGGCTTGGAAAGGGCCACTGGTCTTTGTCTGGTTGGGAAGGTCATTCCAAGATCCTTCGATCCCAATCGAATCGTCGGTGATGTGAGCATAATCTTCATTTTCTAAATTATTGGGCTCGCCTTCATTCCAAAAGGCAAAATTGGGAGTCGATCCATTCTGTGATCCTTCCCAAAACACAGTTCCCTTTTCGGGACCTCCTGCCCATTTCCATATGCCTTCCTCGGCCTCGTCGGTACCTCCAATCCAGCCAACACCCGGGCTTAGCTCCCCTACCAAAAAAGCTTCCTCCTGAGATTTTATAGTGGCCAGGTAACCTTGCATACCATAGTAGGATTTGCTTTCGGCAGCAATTTTAGCATTGGTCCAGGTAATGTTGGGAGCACTTACAAATTCATAATAGTGGCCGGAGGAGGGTAGGAAATTGGCATTTCCAATGGTAATGGAAATATACCTGTCAATGGTGGGATTGGGATCGGAACTGTAGAATACCACCGATTTGACAGCCCGAATAAGATCTTCAGGGGCGAGTGCCGAATCGTCGACACTACTGAGTGTCATTTTGGCTTCTGAGACCTTCCATAGGGCACTGATATTATCAAAATCTCCAAGAAGCTTCAACTCATCTTTGCCCTGAACATATCCCGATGAAATCTGAATGTAAAGTTCTGTTATGCCCCCTTCGTAATCGCCCTCAATATTAAAATCTGTTACAATGGGTTGTTCGGTTTTTGGGCAATACTGTTGTGAGGGATTGGCGGTCAATTTTAATAGGCTTTTAGATTGAGCATGGAGTGAAAGAATTGAGCCTAACAGTACACACAAAATAAAAACCAACCCATGTTTTAAAAACACATCTATTTGAACGAACAAATTTTTAAGATTTGAGTAAAACTAACGAAAAAAAACAAGGATTAATTCAGATTAGAATTGGGATTTTGTCCGATGCGTGCCAAGGAATATTCGGGATCAATCCATGAGTTTGCTATATTAGATAAATCATTGTGTAAATAAATTCGACTTTAATGATTATTTAGAAAAACATTATTATGTATTCCAATAAAAACAAAATTTCTCGTGCTGACTTTTTAAAAACCTCAGGAGCAGCACTGGGAGGAGTGGTTACCCTATCTCATTATGCTTGTTCGGGAGATATGAATTCTCTAAAAGAATTGATAATTCGGGGGAAAACCAATTATAACTTGGTGGTACCCACACAAGCCGATGCCAGGGAAAAAAAGGCGGCACAGCAACTGCAATTTTATTTGTCTAAAGTATCGAAAGCCCTTCAAGTGGTAAACGAAGAGGAATACAGCGGTGAAAATGCGATTTATTTAGGGAAAACGGCCTTTGCCAAAACCGCGGGGCTTGATTCAGTTTTGTTGGAGGAAGACGCCTATCTTTTTAAGCGATTGGACAACAACCTGATCATTGCCGGAGGAGCAGAAAACGGCTTACTCAACGGAGTTTACTCCTTATTGGAATTTTTTGGTTTTAGGAAATACAGTGCTGACGACCCCCTATTGCTTCCCGGTACAAATGCTTTCAGCTTTCCAAAAGATGAGCTCAAAACACCCAGGATCAAATACCGAACAACAAACTATTACGATGCAAGAGATGCTGATTATGAATCTTGGCACAAGCTCTCATCCACTGATTCCTGGGGAATGTTTGTCCATACTTTTGAGCTGTTGATTTCTGCCGAAAAATACGGTAAAACCCACCCGGAGTATTTTTCCCTTATTGATGGAGCACGGAATCCTGTTACCCAATTATGTTTGTCCAATGAGGAGGTTTTTCAAACATTGGTCGCCGAACTCAAAGAGAGAATAGAAAAGAATCCCAAGGCAAAATATTGGTCGGTCAGTCAAAACGACAATGACAAATATTGTCAATGTGGCCCCTGTACTGCTTTAAACAAAAAATATGGGAATTTACCCAGTGGCTCCATGGTCTGGTTTGTCAATAAAGTAGCACGTGAATTTCCCGATAAGATCATCTCCACCTTGGCTTATTGGTATACTCGAGCGGCACCCAGCAACATTGTTGCCGAACCCAATGTGAACATCATGTTGTGTAATATTGAGAGCACCAGAGAAAATCCGGTCTTTGATACCGATCCGGCCTTTACCAGTGATTTACAAGATTGGGGAAAAATGAGTCAGGACATATTGATTTGGGACTACAACATACAATTTGCCAATCCGGTGAGTCCCTTTCCCAACCTGCATACCATTGGCCCCAACATCAAGTTTTACATCCAAAATAATGTAGGTGCGCTCTTTATGCAGGCCACCGGAAATAAAGGAGAATTTGGTCATTTGAGGGCATACCTCATCACCAAGCTGATGTGGAATCCCAATGCGGATCCCAATGCCATTATCAACGATTTTTTGGAGGGCTATTATGGAAAGGCCGCTACATCGATCCGCAATTATATAGACAGCATGCGGGAAGCACTGTTGAATGATAATTTTCGTCTGAATATTTTTGGCGACCCCAGAGATGCGGTCAATAACTATCTGGCACCGGATAAGATGATCCATTACAACCGCTTATTTGACAAGGCAGAAAAAGCAGTATCAGAGGATAAAGAAAAATTGACCCGAGTCAAAGAGGCCAGGTTGCCCCTTTTGATTGCAGCAATACAAATTGCAGGGCAGATTCCTGTGGGGCAAAAGGGGAGTTTTTATACTACCGATGACAAGGGAAATGTTATTCCCAAACCCGATATGAAAAACATGGTTGAGGAATTTGTGGCGAGCGCCAAAAAAGCGGGCATCCAGCGAATAGGAGAGCGGGCCATTACCATTGACGATTATGCAGACAATTTCAAAAGAATGTTCGAGAAGATGGAACAAATGGATCAGGCGATTTCTTATGAGAAAAAAATCATTCCCATCAGTGAACCTTCTTTTGGAAAAGAAAATCTTGCCCGCCTTACGGATGGTATTTTTGGTGCTTTTGAATCTTGGCGATTCCCGGATAAGGATGCAAACTGGGTGGCTTATAAGGGGAAACATATGGATTTCATTTTGGATTTGGGGGAAGTGATGCCCATCAATAGTGTTGAGATGGATTTCCTCAATGTTCAGGCTCAGGCCAACTGGCACCAACTCATACTTCCCACATTTGTGACTTATGCTTTATCACAAGATGGAGAAAACTACAGTGACCCAATACAGGTCGATAACCCCCACAATCCCAACCCGGCAGAAAACCCTGATATTGTAAAGTTGCCTTTTATGGCGTTCAAAGTAAACTTTGAGAACACCAATGCACGATTCGTTAAAGTTCATGCAGAGAGTGAATTGAAAATGCCCAACTGGCATATTAATGCTGGAAAACCGGCTGTTTTATATGCCGATGAGATTGTGGTTAAATAAAAACTTTAGAAAACGGAGTTATTATTGTGGCTTAACCCTATAAATTTAAAACGTACAATCACCAGGAGCAGTATTCTGTATTTTTGTTACCTTGTATTATTAACTATACATATTAGATGTAAACGGAGCAAATTTGACAAAAAAAAACAAAATACTATATATTCACAATGAACATAATCTAAAAGAAACCTTTGTCAAGATATATGAAGGGAATTTTGAAAGATTGATTCGTTATGCTTTCTCCATTACTAAAGAAAAGGGGCTGGCTGAAGATGTAGTATCTCAGGTTTTTGCCAACTTGTGGGACAAAAGAGATCGTTTACATAAAATAAAAGAAGTTCGATTTTACCTCAATACATCGGTAAGAAATCAGGCCATCAAAATGATGACAAAGAACGCTAAATTAAACTTATCAAAAATAAGCGATGAATTTACTGATCAGGTTGCTATTGTAGACAGTATAGATCCCGAAAGTTTATTGATTGGCAAGGAATTAGCCAAAATAATTTCTAAAGTAGTTGATGAATTACCTACTCAAGCCGGTAAAGTTTATAATTTATCTAAAAATGGTAAATCCAATGGACAGATTGCACAGGAATTTGGAATATCAAAGAGAACGGTAGAAAACCATCTTTACAAAGTATTAAAAACACTTAAGGAGGCATTGGAAAAATATTTCGAAGCAGAGAGTTGAATTTACATTTACTTTATCCTCAATCCATTACAATTTTCAAAAAGTATTTTTTATCCAGTTGCTTTCTGTCGAAAACCACATCAAGCCTGTTCTTATCGTTTATATCAAACCATCAATGAATTTAAACAACATAAAATTTAAATATTTCTTAATAAAATAAAGTTTTTTGAGGAATTTATTTATCAAAAAAGGCTTATTAATGATATTTTAATAAAAATTTAATACTGACTGAGTAAATGTGTACTCTGAAGACTCTATACTTATAACAGCCAATATTAAATGGAAAAACTTTTATACAAATACCTGAACAACAAGCTGACTAAAGAAGAAGACAAGGAGCTTCAAGCATGGCTAAAAAAGGATAAAGAAAATCTTAGGGTTTTTGAAAATATAGTAGGGGAGTGGAATTTGTCAAAAAATTATATTGACAATTCCAAAGAAAAAATCCTTGCACAAATTCTTGACCAGAACAATTCAATTGTTAGAGAACCCAGTGTTCAAAGGGTATATTTTAAGGGGGCTATAAAAAAAATAGCCATAGCAGCAGCAGCTGTCGTCGCCTTATTTATCTTGAATGTATATGATTTTGGTTTCAACAGTAATGAAAGTTCAGTTGCTGAATCTTTTCAAACTATTGAATCTGGTAAGTCTAAAGCAATACTTACACTAGATGATGGTAAGGAAATCGATTTGCTGGATGAAAAAAATCTCAATTTGGAATCAGAAGAAACCAAAATTATTGGCGGGGGAAATTCCATCACTTATTTGCAGAAGACATCAGATGCTAAAAAACCGAAATACAATACCTTAAAAACGCCTCGTGGAGCTGAATTTTTTCTTACCCTCTCGGACAGTACCAAAGTTTGGTTAAATGCCGATTCCCAGCTTAAATATCCTGTAGTTTTTCTCGGGGACAAAAGAATAGTTGAATTGACCGGTGAGGCTTTTTTTGAAGTAACGCCCAATCGAGACAAACCATTTCAGGTGATTTCAGGTGATCAAACCATCGAGGTATTGGGAACCTCGTTCAATGTGACTTCCTATGAAGATGATGCTGAGGTTGTAACAACCTTGATTGAAGGTAAGGTCAATGTAAATCAAAGGTTTGGAGATAAAAAAAGTATTTTATTATCACCCAATGAGCAGAGTAAACTTAACAAGGAAACCGGTGAAATAAAGAACATAAAAGTCGATCCAAATCAGTTTATAGCTTGGAAGTCAGGGAAGTTTTATTTCCGACAACAGAAATTAAAAGATATTACTAAAGTTTTATCCAGGTGGTATGATATCGAAATCTTTTTTGTGAATTCAGATACAGAAAATAAAAGATTTACGGGGAGATTTAAAAGATATGAAGACTTTGATCATATTCGATCAATAATTGAATCGACAGAAGAAGTAAAATTTATTAAAAAAGGAAAAACAATTATTATTAAATAAAAAAAAGGGAATGTTGCACCATTCCCTCTCAAATCTAGTACAATGTCTACAAAAACAATGTTTAACTAAACCAATCAAATTTATGAAAAAGTATGATGCTCCGGATGATTTCGGGACTAAAAATTTAATCCGGATTATGCGATTATCATTTGTCTTCTATTTTATTTCAATAACTCACGCCATCAGCGGCTATTCTCAGTCGGAATTATCAATTCGATTGAACAATGTTGAGGTGGAACAGGTGATTGATGAAATAATGAGTCAAAGTGAATATGATTTCTTTTACAGCGCTGAATTATTTAAAGATGTACCCAAGGTAACAATCAATTTTGAAAAAGTGTCTTTAGATACATTATTGAAAAATATTTTACCAAATAATTTCATTTTTGAGATTCGCGAAAAAGAAGTCATAATCAAGAAAAAACCAAAAACCCTTTCAGCTGTTCCAGAAGATGAAATAGAAACGCAACAAAACAGAACGATCACTGGAACGATTACTGATTCCGATGGAAATCCTCTACCAGGGGCGTCTATTTTTGAAGATGGTACATCAAATGGAACAGTATCTGATTTTGATGGAAAATATACCATTGAATTAGAAAATGATGATGCAGTATTAAAAGTATCCTTCATCGGGTTTGTTACTTCGGAGTTAAGTGTAGGATCCTCAGATAATATGGATTTTTCACTTATTGTGGAAGATTCTTTTTTGGATGAAATAGTAATTACGGCTTTGGGTATTTCACGTGAAAAAAAATCGTTGGGATATGCTGTTACTGAAGTGTCAGGGGACAATGTAAATACAATTAAAGATAATAATCTTGCCAGTTCATTATCTGGTAAGGTAGCTGGACTTCAAGTCAATAATTCAGGATCATTGGGTTCTGGCTCGGTCATTACCATTAGGGGAAATAACTCAATTACTGGAAATACACAGGCGCTAATAGTGGTTGATGGTATGCCAATAAACTCCTCTATACCTATTACATCCGATGGTGGTCAACAAAATTCAGGAAGTAATAATGGCGGAGGTGGTCCTAGTTTTGAGCCTAGTATATCAGGTGGAGGTATTTCGGATATTAATCCTGATGACGTAGAATCGATATCAGTTTTGAAAGGACCTAGTGCAGCAGCACTTTATGGTTCAAGGGCAGGTAATGGTGTAATTCTTATTACAACAAAAAAAGGTTCTCGTTCAGACAGATTAGGTGTTACGATTAAGTCAAATGTATATTTTGATAATCCTATGTTTTTACCTGATTATCAAAATCAATATGGACAAGGTTCTTTTGGATCCGCATATTCAGACCGTGAAAATGATTGGGGGCAATTCTCTTGGGGAGCCACTTTAGATGGATCTCAACAGCCATATTATGATGGAACAAACAAGGCATACAGTGCACAACCTAATAACGTTGAAAACTTTTTTAGATCAGCCTTGCGCTCAATAACCTCTCTTTCAATTGACAAAGGATCAGATGCTGGTTCTGTTCGGTTTTCATATACAAATAACTCTTCCGAGGCAATAATAGAAAATTCGGATCTAAACAGCCATAACTTTAATTTAAGAGGAGTAGCTAACTTATCTGATAAACTAACCCTAGATGCTAAAGCAACTTATTTTACTCAGGTTGTAAAAAATAGAGCCTCAACAACAGGAGCTCAAGGTCTATTAACACATGTATTTAACATGCCCAGAAACGTGGATGTTGACGATTTGCGAACCTATCAAGCAGATAATCCCGCAACTCCAGCCGATTTCGCTGTTATTCGTTATGCTGACGAATTTATCGGTAATCCTTATTGGATGGCCTATCATGATGAGACCAGTGTACGCAGAAATAGATTTCTTGGCTTCACAAAAATAAACTATGAATTTACAGACTGGCTTAGCGCTTTTGTTCGTGTTGGGGCAGATGTAACTAATGTTAGAGATAATAAAATTTACAAACCTGGTCATCACAATAGACCATTGGGGGAGTTGTCAATTAGTGAAAGTTCATTTGGGGAATTAAACTCTGAATTTTTAGTGACTGCAAAACAAGACGTTACAGAAAAGTTGAATTTTGTTTTTAATATTGGAGGTAACTTATCCAAAAGGACTTCGGAAGGAATGTTGGTTAGAGGGACAGACTTCAAAGTTCCGACTAAATTTTTTCTAAACAATATAAGAAGCATTGGTGCGACAGAAGAGTCACCACTGGCTATTAAGAAAGTAAGTTCTTTGTATGGGTCAATTAACTTAGCTTACGATAACTTTCTTTATTTAGATGTTGCCACGCGTAACGATTGGTCGTCAACCTTAAGCAAAGATAATAGATCATACATGTATAATTCTGCAAGTGTAGCTGCAGTAATTAATCAATTTATTGATCCCAGCCAAGAATTCTTCAATTTTATTAAAGTTCGTGCAAGTATAGCTCAGGTAGGTAATGATACTGACCCTTATCAAATAAATCAGACTTTCAGTGTCCCGGGAAACGGATATCTTGGACTCACAACACTTGGATTTCCGAATGTTAAATTAAATGATAATTTAAAAGCGGAAACAGTAACATCCTCTGAATTTGGTATAGAGTTAAGCATGCTTGACAACAAACTAACCTTAGATGTTTCTGTTTATGATATGTCTACTGAAGACTTGATTTTTGATATTCCAGTACCTGCTGCAACTGGATTCCTTTTTTCAAGAGAAAATATAGGTAAAGTTTCCAACAAAGGGGTAGAAATTGCTTTAGGCGCCTCATTAGTCAAAATGAATGATTTTTCTTGGGACACTTCGCTTTTTTATTCAAAAAACGAAAATACAGTTGATGAGTTAACGGATGGACTCGACAGTTTTGTATACAACTCATCATCTGATAATAATATTTTCGTCAAAGCCACAAAAGGCGGGAGTATAGGTGATATATATGGTAAAATAATAACTGGAGAAGTGGATGCTACTGGTGCTCCGCTGGGATCAGATGCACCAACAGAGCTATTAGGAAACGCGCAACCCGATTGGTTAGGTGGATGGTCAAATACCATAAGGTACAAAGACTTTTCCATGAGTTTCTTAATCGATGCAAGAATGGGTGGACAAGTTTATTCGCAAACATCAGCCGATTTGGACAGAAGTGGTGTATCTGAAAGAAGTTTGCAATACCGTGATACTGGTGTGACTTTGACTGGTATTAACACGGGAACAGGTGCTGCCAATACTGAGAGTATTACTGGTCAAGAATATTGGACAGCTATGAGTAATATATCTGGTAACTACATTTATGATCAAGATAATATACGTTTAAGAGAACTTTCTATTGGTTATAATGTTCCTAATGTGTCTTCGATTGGACTTGAAAGCGCATCAATTCAATTGGTAGGTAGAAACTTATTTTTCCTCTCTAAAAGTGCCGAAGACATTGATCCTGAAGCCATGTTAGGTACCTCGATTGGAGTTCAGGGTATGTCACACTATTCTATGCCTACTTTAAGAAGTCTTGGACTTAATTTGACTTTAAATTTTTAATATAACAATCAATAAAAAATGAAAAATATAATATTAATATTAACCTGTCTTTTATTGGTATTTTCAATATCATGTACAGACGATTATGATGAAATTAATCAGCAACCGGATGCACTTTCTGTTTCTGATGTAAGTGCTAAATTTTTTGTCACTACTCTTCAACAGAAACTTTACAGAGATAATGTGTTTGAATTGTGGTATGGAAGAATTCTTCATTCAGATATGTTTGCTGGGCACTTTTCTGGTGGACACAGCGCATATGCCTGGGCTGGAGATTTTGCATGGAATTACTGGAATGCTCTGACAGACGGTGGTTCTTGGGGTCCTTATGCAGCATACAATAGTACGCTAACCTCTTATATGAATTTAGTAGGTGAAGGTGGAACACTGGAAAATGAACAGTATTATGCTCTTGGACTCGTCATGAAAAGTCTATATTACCACGCATTTACTGATCAATTTGGTGCAATCCCATTTTCTCAAGCGTCTAATCCAGATATTAAACTACCTGTCTATGACGACCAAATTGATATTTATAAAGGGATCATAGCAGATTTAGATGAAGCGATTTCAATTATAGGAAGTAATACATCTACTGGCGAAGGGGTTGATTTACTTGGTGAGAACGATGTTATTTTTAATGGGAATATGCAAAACTGGAAAAAGCTTGCCAACAGTTTAAAGCTTCGGATTGCACTCCGTGCCCACGGTTCACCAGGGGAAGACTTTTCTGCAACTGTAGCCTCTGAGGCAATTACTTCGGGTGTTCTGGCTGATACTGATGCACTTTTAGAGGGATATGCTGAAGAGACCGATATATGGGGTGGATCAACCTCTTATGGAGATGTATGGCACACTTGGCCAACTGCCCGTTGGAAAATGGCTGAACCATTGGTAAATATTTTAAAAGCAGACAACGATCCAAGATTAGCAATAATGTCAAAACCAATTCAAGGAGGCTCTGTCACAATAAACATTACTCCTAGAGATGGAGAGACACCTGCACTTGTTGAAAAACATTTGACTTTTCTTAAAAGTACATTGGATGATGCTGGGCTTATTTTGGATACAGATTATACATGGACTGAGACAGCTGATGAATTGACCATCAACATAACTGAAGGTACGCGTTATGTAGGATTACCCTCAAGAATGAATGGAAAACTTAAGCGATATTTTAACACTGACCTGTTTTCTGACCCTGCTGAAAATTTAACACAAAAGGTAAATCAAGGTAAACCTGTTTTACCTTCTGTAATTATGTTAGCTGGTGATACACATTTTATGATAGCTGAGGCAATACTTAAAGGTCTTGTTTCAGGTGACGCAGCATCATATTATAAATCAGGTTTAAGGAAAGCCATGGAACATTGGGAAACTATCAGTGGTATTTCTTTAGACGAAAGTAATATGGGAGCATTGACGGGAACATTGGATGAAAAGTTAGAAAAAGTAGCTACTCAAAGATGGATAGCAAATTATACAAATAGTCTTGAAGCTTGGGCGATTGTTCGCGATACAGGATATCCAAGTTCTGCCGTTAGTACGTCATCGGATGATGATATTATCAGTCTAGCAGGTCCTCTTAATGGAGCCTATCCTTATAGGTTACGTTATGGTTCAGGAGTATATAGCTCAAATCAAGCTAATGTTGAAGCAGCTGTGTCCAAACAAGGTCCAGATGTAATGGCAACTAAATTGTGGTTTGCTAAATAATAAATAGTAATTGTTTTTTTTAAAGTAGAAAAGCCTGTAAGTAGTTACAGGCTTTTTTGATGTCTCACAATCTATAAAAGCAAATAATTACAATAATTTTTTTTGGCTAAATTTATATTGGTAAAAAATTTTTAAATGTACCGGTCGATTTTTAACAAATCAGGGTGTTTATTGGTCATGGTCTTGTTCGCCATAGGATGTATGAACCGCATTCCGGAGGAAATGGTGCACGAAATATCAAAGTTGCCTGATAAAATTGACTACAATTTTCATGTCAAACCCATTTTATCTGATAAATGTTTTGCCTGTCATGGACCGGATGCCGGCAATCGAAAGGCGAATTTAAGATTAGACTTCAACCAAAAATTCCTAAAAGATACAGACCAACAAGTTCTCACTTTTGATGATGTAAAATCCGAAATTCCCAATCGGTTATTGTCCCACGATCCTGATATACAAATGCCACCCCCCGAATCTCATTTGAACCTCTCAGGTCGAGAAATCGCAACCATATTAAAATGGATGGATCAAGGAGGAGCATACAAGCCCCACTGGTCACTGATTTCCCTCTCAAAATATCAATTGCCAAAAACCTTGGAAGATGGGTGGGTGGAGAATGAAATTGATTTTTTTACAAAGAAAAAATTGGATGAACACAACATCTTACCTTCCAAAAAAGCCGATAAAGAAACCCTTATCCGACGATTGAGTTTTACCCTAACCGGGCTTCCTCCCAGCCTGGATGAAATCGATGCTTTTTTGGCCGATGAATCGGCTGATGCCTATAAAAAACTGATCGATCGACTGCTGCTTTCCCCTCATTATGGTGAGCGTATGGCTACCGAATGGATGGATGTGGCACGATATGCTGATTCAGATGGATACCTGGATGATAAACACAGAGACTTTAGCCCCTGGAGGGATTGGGTAATTGATGCCTTCAATCAGAATTTGAGCTACCAACAATTTGTCACCCATCAATTGGCGGGAGATTTGATCTCCAATGCGGATCAATCCACTAAAATTGCCACAGCATTCAATCGCCTCCACAAAAAAAATTCTGAGGCAGGGATCATTTTTGAGGAATACAGAACTGAATATGTAGCAGATCGCACCATTACCTTTGGTAAAGCTTTTTTGGGAATGACCATGGAGTGTGCCCGATGCCATGATCACAAATACGACCCCATCAGTCAAAAGAATTTCTATGAAATTTCCGGTTTTTTTAACAGTACCAACGAGATTGGACATGCCGGATATGGCCCGGGACAAGTAGCGGGACCTTCTTTACTTTTGACCAATGACGAGCAAGAGACCCTCATTGATTACATCAAAAATGATCTCAATTCTCAAAAAGAAAAAATTGCCCAAAATCGATCTCAAAATGAGCAAGCATTCGAAAATTGGTTTACCGAAAAAAAAGCAGCCACCCAACACATCGTAAAAAATATTAACCTGGGATTGGTGGCCCATTACCCATTCGATGAATTTATTCCCAAAACCAGAGCAAAAACATTTTACAGTCCCAGTCGTATTCGCGGGCAAAAAGCCGCAACCCTATCCGAACCTATTATCGATAAGGAACATAATCAAAAGGGGTTTTTGATAGATGAGTACACACAGATGAAACTCCCGGAGAAGATAGGTTGGTTTGACCAGACCGATCCCTTTACGCTTTCCTTTTCCATCTATGCAGATCATAAAGACCAAGAATCCATTGTTTTTGGTCATTGTGAGCAAATCAGATTGGGACTTAAAGGGTATTCTTTCTTTATCAGTGACAATAAACTAAAGTTCATCATGGCCAGATCATGGCCACAAAATGCCATTGAGATCCAAACCCTCCAACCTATTTCCGCAAAAAAATGGAGTCAAGTCACCATTACCTACGATGGCAAAGGATCCGTTGGGGGAATTCAGATCTATATTAACGGAAAAAAGACTGCTGTTAAAAGAAAAGGGGATGAATTGTACAAATCCATATTGTTTAAACCGGACATTCACACCTACGGATTTGAGGGATTTAAGATCGGTTCCAGCCACAAGCTTAAGGCTTTTGATGGTGGAGGTTTTGACGATTTAAAAATTTATGATAAGGAATTAACAGCCCTTGAGGTAGCCTATCAGAATGACCCTAACTTTTTCAATCAACTTTCAGTAGGAGATTTATCCACAGAAAGGCAGTTGTTCAAGGATTACTTTTTTAAAAACATAGAACCAACCAACAAGGCTCTATATGATGAGTACCTAAACCTTAGAAAAAAATTAACTGAGACAATCGACCCCATCCCTGAATTGATGATCATGGGAGACATGAAAAGCCCCCGACCAACCTATGTTCTCAACAGAGGGGTATATGATGATATTGGCGAAGAAGTTTTCCCCAATACACCGGAGGTAATTTTGGAATTCGACAAAGAACTACCCAAAAATCGACTGGGTTTATCTCAATGGCTGTTTGATTCCAGGAATCCTCTTACTGCAAGGGTTTTTGTAAACAGAATTTGGCAAATGCATTTTGGCAAAGGACTTACACCTTCTAGCGATGATCTTGGAAATCAAGGGCGACTTCCCACCCACCCTCAATTGCTGGATTGGTTGTCCAATTATTTTATGGACAACAATTGGGACATCAAAAAACTTCATAAGAAAATTTTAAGTTCTGCCACCTTTCAGCAAGAATCCAAAAGAAGGGAAGATTTGGTAAACATCGATCCCGAAAACTTTCTTTTGGCAAGAGGGCCTGCCTATAGAATGTCGGCCGAGATGGTTCGTGATAATGCGCTTAAGGTCAGTGGACTCTTGGTTCCCAAAATAGGAGGTAAGAGCGTTTATCCCTACCAACCCGATGGCCTATGGGATTTGAGTGATAAGTCGTGGAGGTACCGTTACCAGCACGACAAGGGTGAAAACCTATACAGGCGTAGCCTGTATACTTTTTGGAAACGATCGGCTCCCCCTCCCTCCATGCTTATTTTTGACACACCCAACCGCGATTTGTGTTCAGTAAAAAGAACATTGACCAGCAGCCCTCTTCAGGCATTATTGTTGTTAAACGATCCACAATTTGTTGAAGCCGCCCGCGTGATGGCCGAAAATTCTATTTTGTCCAAGGACATAGGCATGGACAAAAAATTGAGTGCTATTTTCAGAAAAATTACCGGAAGGACCGTAAAAGAAGGGGAATTAGAAATCCTCTTAAGATTTTATAATGAGGAAAAAGAAAAATTCTCAAAAAACCCAAGCAAAGCCTTTGCCTACCTCAAGACAGGAGAGCAACCAATGAATCGCAAGACAGGGATCATCAATACGGCTGCCTTGGCCACAGTGATCAGTGGAATGATGAATACGGCCGAAGCCATAACCATAAATTAATTTGAGAAGTATGGATGATTTTTTAAAGCATAAAATAGAAGCTACTTCAAGGCGAGATTTTTTAAAGAAATCATCTCTTGGATTTGGGTCTATTGCATTGTCTTCCCTTTTGGGTCCCACCTTTGGCTCAGCTCAAAACACCCTCCCGCAGATGAATCCTATGGCGGGGAGAACCCCTCATTTTGTTCCAAAGGCAAAGCGGGTGATTTATCTTTTTCAAAGTGGAGGCCCCTCCCAGATCGAGACCTATGATTACAAACCGGCACTATCAAAATGGCATGGTCAGGAAATCCCACCATCCTTGAAACAAACCCAAAGAAACTCCGGGATGGTAGAAGGTCAGTCTTCCTATCCACTTGTAAAATCCATTTATGATTTTAAACAATACGGACAGTCGGGAGCCTGGGTGAGTGAGCTTTTCCCCCATACTGCAGGGATCGTCGATGAGCTTTGTATCATCAAATCCATGTATACCGATGCCATCAATCACGAACCTGCCGTTATGTTTGTTCAAACCGGCTCTCAACTTACGGGCAGACCCTCGATAGGGTCTTGGTTGAGTTATGGTCTTGGAAGTGACAATAAAGATTTGCCTGATTTTATTGTACTGGTTTCTAAGTCTCACTCCGGAGCACAACCGCTTAATTCCGCCTCTTGGAGTAATG
Organism: Flavobacteriaceae bacterium; assembly: GCA_041254175.1. GTDB lineage: Bacteria > Bacteroidota > Bacteroidia > Flavobacteriales > Flavobacteriaceae > UBA8316. Next base: position 19,378 of record JBESZM010000061.1, read on the forward strand.
GTTTTCTTCCCTCTCACCATCAAGGCGTACAATTGAGATCAGGAAAAGAACCCGTTCTATACCTCAACAATCCACATGGGGTGGATCATGGGGATCGAAAAAGAGCCATTGACTACATTAACGAATTGAATCATTTGCAATTTGACAGTTATCAAGATGCTACGATTCTCTCCCAAATTAAGCAGTACGAAATGGCTTATCGAATGCAAAAATCTGTGCCAGACGCCCTCAATGTAAAAGAAGAACCCCAACACATATACGATTTATACGGCGAAGATGCCAAAACTCCGGGAACCTATGCCGCCAATTGTTTACAAGCCAGAAGATTGGCGGAAAGAGATGTCAAATTCATACAGTTGTATCATACCGGATGGGATCAGCATGGGAACCTTCCTTCACAAATTAAAAAACAAGCACAAGCCACAGATCAAGCTACAGCGGGGTTGATTAAAGATCTAAAACAAAGAGGCTTATTGGAAGATACCTTGGTGATTTGGGGAGGTGAATTTGGAAGAACCAGTTTTTCGCAGGGAAGGCTTACCGCCGAAAACTATGGAAGGGATCATCATCCGGGTTGTTTTACCATGTGGATGGCCGGGGCAGGAGTAAAAAAGGGTTTTGTCTATGGAAAAACAGATGATTTCAGTTACAATGTCGTTGAAAATCCTGTACATGTTCACGACTTTCAGGCTACGTTATTACATCTTATGGGGCTCAATCATGAAAAGTTAACCTTCAAACACCAAGGAAGACGTTACAGATTGACCGATGTCCACGGTCATGTGGTGAATGATTTACTGCTATAGATTGGGGCCGAACAGTGAGCTGTAAAACTCCAACATCATGATGGACTCAAGGGCATGCCAACAAAAAAGGGATTACAATGCTGTAATCCCTTTATTTTTCTTGTTGGCCTACTAGGGATCGAACCTAGACTCTTCTGAACCAAAATCA
>JBESZM010000062.1:0-6655 GCA_041254175.1 Flavobacteriaceae bacterium
GGATGATGATTCATCGACTCCGCTATTTGTCCGACAGTGTTGATGAATTTTAAAGCTTCTTTAAAATCTTGAAATTGGAAGGTTTTAACTAATTTACTTGAGTTTTGTTCCCATTTATTTTGCATTGCAAGGCATTTATAAAAATAAATTTAACTAAAGTAAAATGAAAAAAGCTGTTCACTCCTTTTTATTTCTATTGATTTTTATGGTTATATCCTGTCGTCAGGAGGTGGTCTCGGCTGCTCCCAATATCATTTATGTTTTGGCAGACGATTTGGGTTATGGCGACTTGGGAGCATTCAATCGGGAGGGGAAAATCAAAACGCCTCATCTGGATCAAATGGCCCAACAAGGGATGATTTTTACAGATGCACATACTTCCTCCTCGGTTTGTACCCCCACCCGATACGGTATATTAACGGGTAGGTACAACTGGCGCAGTCCCCTTAAAAGAGGGGTTCTGATTGGCACTTCCCGTGCTTTGATCCCACAAGACAGAACTACTGTGCCCTCTTTTTTAAAATCCAATGGTTACCATACCGCTTTTATTGGCAAGTGGCACTTGGGCTGGGATTGGGCTTTAAAGGATAATGCTTTTCAAAATACAACCATTAAGGATGGTGAGATTTTTGAGAAAATTGATTTTTCAAAAAAGATCACCAAGAGTCCCAATGGCTTGGGATTTGATTATGCCTATGGACATTGCGGTTCGCTGGACATGCCACCCTACGTCTATGTAGAAAATGAAAAGATTAGTGCTCCTGTTCAGAATATCACGGCAAGAAAAGGGGATTATCACTGGTGGAGGAAAGGACCCACGGCCGATGACTTTGACCATGAGAGGGTTACTCCTCACCTATTTGATAAAGCAGAGGCTTATGTCACCCAGATGAATGAAAAAGAAAAACCCTTTTTCTTGTACTTGCCTTTGCCCTCTCCCCATACCCCAATCTTGCCCACCGGGGAATGGAAGGGAAAGAGTGGCTTGAATCCTTATGCGGATTTTGTGATGCAGATCGACCATCGCATGGGGAAACTCAATGGATTATTAGATGAATTGGGAATCTCAGAGAATACTATTGTCATTTTTACCAGTGATAACGGATGCTCTCCCGAGGCGAAATTTGATGTCTTGGCAGAAAAAGGCCACGACCCCAGTGGAGTATTTAGGGGACACAAGGCCGATATTTTTGAGGGAGGTCATCGGGTTCCTTTTATTGTGAAATGGCCTCGGAAAATTAAAGCGGGTTCGGTTTCCCATAAAACCATTTGTACCACCGATTTCCTTGCTACCTGTGCGGACATTCTTGGGAAAACCCTCAAGGATGAAGAGGGAGAAGACAGTTTTTCTATGATGCCATTATTTTTGGAAGAAACAAAAAATCAATACAAAAGAAGTTTTACCATACACCACTCCATCAATGGAAGTTTTGCCATCAGAAAAGGGGATTTTAAGTTCATTTTTTGTCCCGGATCGGGAGGCTGGAGTTTTCCGCAGCCCTCGAAAAAAGAAACCCAAGGGTTGCCAAAATTTCAACTTTACAATCTGAAAGAGGATCCGGGAGAAATAAATAACCTCTACGGTCAACACCCAAAAATAGAACATGAACTGATCTTTCTATTTAAAGAAGCCATCCAAAAAGGGAGAACTACCAAAGGGATTCCTCAGAAAAATTTCAGCACTCATTTCTCTACCAAAAAATGGGAGCCTTTGGCTGTGTTTGAAGGGGAGTAAATCAAACTACCAATTGATCCAATAGGTCAACTTTAGATTGATGGATCTGAATTTGGGTCTCAGCTGATCTTTTGTAAAATAATTGTCATTATAAACCAGATAAAGGTCAGACAAGGGAGCAAACCTCCATTGCAATCGCGAGTTGATCCCCAGATTATCCCGCTGATTACTGAATTGTATTAAAGTATTCCAAAAAAGTTTTTTACTGAGGGTTACCTCCGTTTTGGAGGTCATCAGCAAAATGTCTGCACTCGAATAGGGCTTGGGAAAACGTAAACTATCGTATTGAAAAGATAAACCAAAATTCACCCAAGGTTGAATCCTGAACCCAAATTCTGCGCCAAAGGATCTGATGCTCCCGTTGTAAAACTGTCCCAAAGTCGATTCCAATTCGTAGGTAAACAATTGTGCTCTATTTGACTCATAATTGAGTTCTAAGGAGGTAAAATTGTACCCCTTTCCTCCTGGGAGCGGTTCAGCGCCACTTTTCCTTGAGGGATTAAAAGGTTGATTGAGATAAACATGATTGTTGATCAGATAGGCATAGGCTGTGGCTTGGTTTCTGAATGCTGTTTCTAAACTGAGGCGATAAAAATGATCTGTCTTTTTGTAATCCAAAGTGGGTTTCCAAAAGTTGACCACTACCACCATCAATTCATGGGTATTGAAAATCCCCTTCGAAGGATAAAAAATTCTCTTGACAGCCTGACCGGCCTTAAAAATATCTGTTCTGGGTACAAAGCCCAAATCCGCTCTAAAATCTTGGTCAACATAGGTAATGTCACCAATAAAAACCCATTTTCTAAGATTGTAAAACAGATTGGCTTGGGTAGAGAAATTCCCCTGGTAATCATCGGGTTGAAAAGATTTGTGAACGTAAAAACGTCCGGTGATCTTGTTGTCGGCAGAGGCAAGGTTATATTCCAGTCCCATGACTCGGTTGTAAGTGTCATTTTCTGTTAGAAAGGATTCATTACCAAAAGATTGACGGTTGACCCAAAAAGCACTGAGACTGGATCGTTTGCCCGTTTTTCTTTGGAGGGCCACCATCATATTGTTGTTGGAAGCAATTTCGTTGGCCTAATCTTGTGCTGTTTGAATATTTAATAAGCCCAGACGCCAGTTTTTATTGATTTTTCCACTCAAACGCACTCCTCCAAGAATGTCATTTTGAATGAGATCCCCTGCCTTATTTTTGGACAAGCCAATCCTTCTGGAAAAAAAGGGCCTGGCCTCCTCAAAAGTGTTGCCATAGTTTTCAAAAAAGTCGCTGTTGTCGATAAAAAATTGTCTTTTCTCAGGAAGTTGTAATTCAAATCGGGTAAGGTTGGTAAAGACATCATCGACCTCAACATTAGAAAAATCGGGGTTAATGGTCAGGTCTAGATTCATCCCATCACCAATGGCCAATTTGGCATCCCCTCCAAATTTATAATCCCAATGGTTTTGGTTGTTTCGAAAGTTTTTATTCCATAATATATTGGAATAGGGGATGAGGGAAATGGGGGTTTTTGATTTTCCGAGCGGTTTTTCAAAACGAAGTTCTCCCATAAAAGCCAAGTTGGAAAGCATTTGATTTTGGGGAACCTTCACCCATGAGCTTTGCTCGTTGCTTTGAATGTTCCATCGATAAGGCCTGAACCTCCACCGCGTGCTACCCTCTACAAATTTTAGGGAACTGAAGGGAATGGCAATCTCAGCCGTAAAATAATTGTGAAATTGTTGGGTTTCTGCGTTCCATTTGATGTCCCAGGTATTGTTGAAAGTTTCTCCTCCATCAGATACCAGCCCCTCCCTTCGCACCCAATAGGGTGTTACCCCAAAAAAAAGGCGGTTGTCCCATCACTGAAGGTATCAAAGAGCAAAGAAATATTGTCATTGGCCAAGGCATTAAAGTCTCTTTTTAAAGAGGAAACCACATGGTCGTTGTGTTCCGTAAAAGCTTTCACTCCAACATAGAGTGTAGTTTGGGAGTAAATGACCTTAAAAGTGGTTTGGTATTTTGCCGGTAGGGAATCGGTCGGAAAAAATTGCATAAAATTTCCTTCCTCGGTTGCGGAGTCCCAGACTTCCTCATTCAGATTTCCGTCAATATTGATTTCCTTTTCAATGTATTTGGCTTCGATACGCTTTGGAGCTTGTGCCAGGACAATATTGGCAAGAAAAATTCCTAAGCATGCTTGAAAGATTAAGAATTTTAACCCAAAATAATTCCCCACAACAGTCTATTATTTAAATCCAAAACAAAATTACCCCTTGTGAACCAAAATAATAAAGGTGGACGGGATTGGTGGAAAGAAGAAGCATCAAGCCCCCACTGATCAAAGGCTTTCCAAAGCATTCAATTCACAAATACCGCTATTGATTTTGGAAGGCATGTTGTAGGAGTTTTCTACAACTAAGCTTAATTTATTTTTCCGTCCAAGGGAAAAAAGTGCCTAAAGTACAATACCTCAAACTGTATTGAACGATATTAATTTTACGGTTTACTCTTTTTTATTCCACCGTTTTTTGAGGTAGTGGGCCGCCATTTTGGGTTTACGATCCCTGGTAAAAACACCCTTGTAGTTGATTCCTCCAAAACGAATGATTCCCTGTGAGGTTTTGAAATCTGCAAAGGCCCAAATGTGCATTCCGGTAACAAAATCTTTGGTATCGGCTACATCAAGATAGGCTTTGATGAATTCTTTCTGGTATTCCTCCGTAAACATTTCGGGTTGCTCGGCATGCATTCCCGGAAAGGTGTCCACCCCAAACTCTGAGACGATAATAGGTTTTTTGAGGGCGGCATACAGTCCATCTATCTCCTGATTGAGTACGGCTGCGCCCTTATCTATTTCGCCCGACTGTGCATACCACCCCCAATAACGGTTGATGCAAACCACATCTGCCAATCCGATCCACTCAACCGGCCCTCCCATTACGCCTACCAATGTAGTCAGTCGGGTGTCATCCAAAGCCTTTATATGATCGAATAATTCTTTAAATGCAACAATGGAATTGGGATCGGTGGGTTCTCCCCCTTCTGGCGAAAGGTTCATCTTCTCCGGAAAAGGTTCATTGGCCACGCACCACATGACGACCGATGGGTGATTCTTGTCCCGATAATAAAGTTCTTCCAAATATTGCTTACACATTCTTTGACGCTCTGCCAGGTCGTCCTGGTCTCCGTGAAAGAATAATCCTACCGCAGGGATTTCGTCAATGATCAATATACCTTCGCGGTCTGCCATTCGGTAATACTCCTCGTCGTAGGGATAGTGAGATGTCCTGAAAGAGTTGGCCCCAATCCATTTGAGCAATGCGTAATCTTTAATGATAACAGGGTTGGCCACCCCTCTGCCGAAAATGGGAAAATCTTCATGTTTGCCAAAACCCTTTAGAAAAACAGGTTTTCCATTGAGGAGAATGGATTTTTCGTTTACCGATATGGTTCTGATCCCCACCGGTAGCTCATAGTGATCCAAAACGGTTTGCTTATCCTTGATGTCCACCTTGAGATCATACAAAAATGGATTTTCTAAGGACCATAGCTCTACGTTGGGAACATCGATTTCTACCACTGCCTTGCCTTTAGAAAATTTAAAGGATTTGGTGAGTGGGCGACTCCCTCCCACCAGCGTGATTTCACCGGATTTTGCTGTTCCGATTTTTTCGATTTCAATCGAAATTTTCCCTACGGTATTTTTAAAATCGGTTTTTACGGTAATGTCTTTGATTTTGGCTTTTTTGGGAAGGGTGTAAAGCCATACTTTTCTGTTGATCCCAGCATAAGGGAAAAAGTCAAAATTGGCTTTGGGATAGTTGGTGAGAAATCCTTTGGGTACGTTACCGGTAGGAACCCTACTGGGTTTGAGTTCATTTTCTACCCGAACGATGATGGTGTTTTTCCTCCCGGGTTTGATGACTTGGGATACCTCAAAAGCAAAAGGTAAGTGTCCTCCTTCATGGATGCCCAATCGCTGTCCGTTGACCCATACCGTGGCGTGATAGTTTACGGAACCCAACCGAAGCCAAACTTCCTCTGAGATCCAGCCTTGAGGAACAAAGGTTTTGGTTTCGTACCAAACTACATCCAAATAGTCACGGCTGTCTGTAAACTGTTCGTTCCAACTGCCCGGCACAGCAATCGGCCGGGTATGGGTCAACCCTTCGAACCATCTTTCTTGGATTCCTAAATTTTTCGGATCTTTTTTGAAATCCCAAATGCCGGAAAGGTCGCTCAAACTGCGAAACTGGTTCTGTTGTGGAAAAAGGGCAATGTCTTTGGGATCAGTCTGTGCCATTGCGTTATTACAAAAAGATAATAACCCTAGGATGAGTAATAAAATTGGTTTTTTCATGATAAATTTTCGTGTTAAGTCATTACAAGTTAATTATCCTTTTGAAATCAAGAAAATTGATGAACAATAATCATTCTTTTGCTCAAAGCATGAAAAAATTTTCTGGGGCCAGGAATTAATGTCTGAGTATAAGTTTACCCTTGCAGAATTGTCACGTTAGGGAGCAATTTCAACAATTAATTTTTAAACCCAGGAAGTTGAATATTTCACAAATTGGGGTTTGGATTTGCCCTTTTGATTACAATCGGGTGTTGACAATATTATTAAAGATGTATCCAAAAGTATAGCTCAATCCCAGTGAGATTCTGTTTTGGAAATCAGTGGATATTTGTCTTTGTCTGAGCAACAAGTCTTCAATAGAAGCTTCACCTTGAGGAAGGTTGATCTGATCCCGGATCAATTGAAAGTTTCCTGAAATCCTGAGGGAAAGCCCCCTAACGATTCTCAGGTTAATGTTGTTGTTGAGCGTCAATCTATTTTGATCCGGCTGATCCAAAAACTGAGAAGCCACCAGATAAGAATAGATACTCCCCCATTTCTCTCTGTACCTCAAATTGAGGGTCAGTGATTGATTAAA
>JBESZM010000063.1:0-26617 GCA_041254175.1 Flavobacteriaceae bacterium
AACACTTTATAATCTTGCCAATTAATGAAACAGGAAAAAATTTTATATCAGTTTCCGGGAGCTTTCGAAGAATACCGATTTGAAAAACTACACAATGTTACTTTCGACTCCTCTTTTTCGGGCTCTGAGGCAGTAGCTGATGAAATAGCTTCACTTATCAAAGAAAAACAAGCCAATGGATTGCCATGTGTTTTGGGATTGGCAACAGGTTCATCTCCTATCAGTGTATACAATCAGTTGATCAAACTCCACCAGGAGGAAGGCTTGAGTTTTAAAAATGTGATCACTTTTAACCTTGATGAATATTATGGGCTAGAACCCAACGACATCAACAGTTATCACTTTTTTATGCATGAAAATCTTTTTGATCACATTGATATTCCTGCCGAAAACATCAACATTCCCTCCGGCATCCTTGAACCCAAAAAAGTAAGGGACTATTGCAAAGCCTATGAAAAAAAGATAGCTGACCTGGGAGGGCTCGATTTTCAATTGTTGGGGATTGGAAGAACCGGGCATGTCGGTTTCAATGAGCCGGGCTCTAATATCAACTCACAAACCAGTTTGGTGACCCTAGATCATCTCACGCGATATGATGCTGCAGGAGCTTTTTATGGCATTGAAAATGTTCCCAGTAAGGCCATCACCATGGGGATTAAAACCATTCTTTCGGCCAAGCGTATTGTCCTTTTAGCCTGGGGAATCAATAAAAGTGAAATCATTCAAAAAGCGGTAGAAGGGGCCTTAACTCCTAATATACCCACCACCTACCTTCAAGAACATCACAATACTACTTTGGTTTTGGACCATCAGGCAGCTTCGGGATTGACTCGAATTAAAACGCCTTGGATCACCGGAAACTGTGATTGGAGTGACCTTTCCAATCAATGCAAAGCGGTTTATTGGTTGTGCGAAAAAACAGACAAATCCATTTTAAAACTAACAGAGGAAGACTACAATCAAAACGGAATGTCGGAGCTTTTGATCTTAGAGGGTAACTATTATGACCTCAACATCAAAATGTTCAATCGTTTACAAAATACCATCACGGGTTGGCCAGGAGGAAAACCCGATGCCGATGACAGTAATCGTCCTGAGCGTGCCCTGCCTGAGAAAAAAAGATCTATTATTTTCAGTCCCCATCCCGATGACGATGTCATTTCAATGGGAGGTACCTTTGATCGGTTGGTTGCCCAAGGGCATGAGGTCCATGTGGCCTACCAAACATCCGGAAACATTGCCGTATCTGATGACGAGGCACTAAAGTATATTGAGGTTGTTTCTGACATCAGCGATGATCCCTCCGTCTATGAAGATTTGAAAAAGGAGTTGTTGCACAAAGAAAAAAACACCATGGATTCTTTGGCTTTGAGAAAGCTAAAAGGAACCATCAGAAAAAGAGAGTCTTTGGCAGCCACGCGTTATATCGGAATCCCCGATCATCAAGTCCACTTCCTAAATCTTCCTTTTTATGAGAGTGGTAAAATCAAGAAAAACCCACCTTCACAAGAGGATATTGACATTACCAACCAATTGATAGAAACGGTGAAGCCTCACCAAATCTTTGCGGCCGGTGATCTGGCTGATCCCCACGGAACCCACCGCATTTGTCTGAACATACTCTTTGATTCCATAAATCAACTCAAGTCAGAGTCCTTTATGAACGACTGTTGGGTATGGCTCTACAGGGGAGCTTGGCAAGAATTCGAAGTGCACGAAATCGAAATGGCCGTTCCCATGAGTCCCGACCAAGTTTTACGAAAGCGCAAAGCGATATTTTATCACCAATCCCAGAAGGACAGTGTTATGTTTCAAGGCAGTGACGACCGTGAATTTTGGGTGCGGGCCGAGGACAGAAATCGTTTGAGTGCAAAACGTTACAGAGATCTGGGTCTCTCTGATTATCAGGCAATGGAGTTGTTCCAGCGCTACCATTTTTAATTTTCACCTTAAAAAAAGATTATTATGGAAATCATTGAAAATCAAAAAAAATACGATGTGGTGATTGTCGGATCTGGTGCTGGCGGAGGGATGGCCACAAAAGTTCTGGCCGATGCTGGGCTTAAGGTGGCAGTGGTGGAAGCAGGTCCTTTTTTTGACCCTGCCAGCCCTGAACAACAAACCCAATTCAAATGGTCCTATGAGTCTCCCAGAAGAGGGGCCTCCAACAAAAGACCTTTTGGTGATTTTGATGCGGCCTACGGAGGCTGGGAAATCGAGGGCGAACCCTACACCAATAAGGGGAATACCAAATTCGATTGGTTTCGTTCCCGAATGCTTGGAGGGCGAACCAATCACTGGGGAAGGATTTCTTTGCGGTTTGGCCCCCGGGATTTTAAAAGCAAAGACCGTGATGGTTTGGGTGAAAATTGGCCCATAGGTTATGATGACCTAAAACCCTATTACGATAAAGTGGATCAACTCATTGGTGTGTTTGGAACCAAGGAAAATATTCCCAATGAACCGGATGGTTTTTTTCTTCCTCCTCCAAAACCAAGATTGCACGAACTCTATTTCATCAAAGGAGCAAAAAAGTCTAAAGTTCCTGTTATTCCTGCCAGGCTTTCAGTTTTAACAAAACGGATCAACAACGACCGTGGTGTCTGTTTTTATTGTGGCCAGTGTAATCGATCCTGTTCGGTCTATGCCGATTTTTCTGCAGGCTCTTGTCTGATCTTTCCCGCCCAAAAAAGCGGAGGCCAAGTCGATCTATACGTCAACAGCATGGTCAAAGAGGTCACTGTTGATGAAAATGGAAAAGCAACAGGGGTCAACTACGTCAGCAAAGATGACAAAAGAGAATACAGTATTAAAGGCAGGGTAGTCATTTTGGCGGCCTCGGCTTGCAGTACTGCTAGAATTTTATTAAACTCAAAAAGCTCACAACACCCCAATGGCTTGGGAAATTCGAGTGATCTGGTAGGTAAATATCTACATGATTCTACCGGAGCAGACCGCATGGCTTTTATCCCCGATTTGATGAATCGCAAGCGATACAATGAAGATGGTGTGGGAGGAATGCACGTTTATACCCCTTGGTGGTTGGACAACAAAAACCTGAATTTTCCCAGAGGATATCACCTTGAGGTATGGGGAGGTATGTCCATGCCTTCCTATGGATTTGGCTTTGATCCCAATATGTTTAACAAATTTTTTGGAGAAAAAGTGGGGGGCTATGGAGACCACCTCCGTGCCGATGTAAAAAAATACTATGGTTCTTTGGTAGGGCTCTCCGGTAGGGGAGAATCCATCGCTATGAAAGACAATTATTGTGAGATTGATCCCAATACCGTGGATGAGTATGGCATACCCGTTTTGCGTTTCAATTATAGTTGGTCAGATTTTGAAAAAAATCAGGCCGTTCACATGCACGATACTTTCGAGGAAATCTTTGAGAATATGGGGGGTATAGTCTTGGGGGAAAAGCCCGGTGCGGACAAAGACTTTGGTCTTCATACCCCAGGAAGAATCATACACGAAGTAGGCACTACCCGTATGGGGAGTAATCCAAAAACTTCGGTGGTTAATGAATTTGAACGCTTGCACGATGTAGAAAATGTGTTTGTCGTTGATGCGGGTCCTTTTGTGTCACAAGCAGATAAAAACCCTACTTGGACCATTATGGCGCTCTCTTGGAGAACTTCTGAATTTATCATTGAGGAATTAAAAAAACAAAATATCTAAGTCATGGACAGAAGAGAAAGCATAAAAGCCATGATGTTGGGGTCTTTTGGGACCGGGCTGCTACTGCAAAGTTGTGTGGATACAACTTCACAGCAATTACAAGATAAAATATGGAAATACCAATACGGTAGAACCCCTAATGAAGCCGCTCACGACCAAAAGCTTTTGGGACAACAATTTTTTGATGAAAAAGAAATGGAGTTGATCACCCGACTGGCCAACTTAATACTACCACCTCATGAAAATGGCTCAATTGAACAAGCCGAGGTTCCTGGATTTATAGAATTTATAGTCAAGGATATTTCATCGCTTCAAAAACCCCTTCAAACCGGATTAAAATGGCTCGAGCAAGAATCCAAAAAACTATATGGAAACCCATTTACAGATTGTTCTGAAGTGAATCAAAAATCAATATTAGATTCCATCGCATACGAAATTGAGGATGTTGAGGAACAACCCGAGGGAATCGCATTTTTCTCATTGATCAGAGATTTGGTCGTTACGGGATATTTTACCTCAGCGGTTGGGTTAAAAGATCTCGGTTATGTGGGTAATTCCCCCAATGTTTGGGACGGTGTGCCGGACCAGGTATTGAAAGAGCACGATGTGGCTTATGACGAGGCATGGTTGGCCAAGTGTGTCAATCAGAATACACGCAACGAAATTGCTAAATGGGATGAAAATGGTAACTTAATAAATTAAAACCCAAATATTATGAATAGAAAACAATTTTTGTCACTTGCTGGAGTTTCAACATTAGGATTGGCATTTCCAGCTCCAATCTTTTCAAGTGAGAAGGACGCAAAAAACAAAATCTCCTTGGCCCAGTGGTCCATGAACAGATCTTTTTTTTCCGGAAAAAAAGATGCCCATGACTTTGCCGTTTATGCCGCTAATATGGGATTTGCAGGAGTCGAGTTTGTCAATCAATTTTATTTTGACCAACTCAAAAATGGAACCACTTCCAGTAAAAACGTCAGTAGTTTGGCCAAAACCCTCAATTCACGTGCAAAAGACAACAACATCACCAATGTTTTGATCATGGTTGATTTGGAGGGTAACCTTGCAGATACTTCATCTAAAGAAATCAAGACTGCGATCGAACAACACAAAAAATGGGTTGAGTTGGCTGCCGAGACTGGTTGTCATTCCATTAGAGTAAATCTCTCCGGGGAAAAAGATCCCAAAAGGTGGATCGATAAGTCTGTAGAAGGTCTGACCGGACTGTGTGGGTTTGCTAAAACCATGGGCATTAATATTATTGTTGAAAATCATGGCGGGTTGTCTTCTAACGCCAGTTTGTTGGCACAAGTCATGAAAAAAACCAATTTGGACAATTGTGGAACCCTTCCGGATTTTGGAAATTTTTGTATTGCCCACAGTTGGGGGAACGATCCCAGTTGCGAAGAATGGTACGATATGTACAAAGGGGTTGCAGAATTGATGCCTTATGCCAAATCGGTAAGTGCCAAATCCTATGATTTTGACGACAATGGAAATGAAACCAAAATCGATTATGCCAAAATGATGAAGATCGTAAAACAAAACAACTACGATGGATTTATTGGTGTAGAATACGAAGGCAGTCGCTTGGGTGAAAATGAAGGTATTTTGGCTACCAAAAAACTAATTCAACGCTTACTATAATACAAATATATGTGTCAATTTTTCAAAAAAATATTTTTTGTAGCTGGCTTTATCCTAATAACGATGAACGCCTGTAACCCTCCTCAACCGATTTACAGTTTGGATAAGGCTCCCCTTATTCCACTTCCATCAACGGTAGTGCCTTCGGCTGAGGTCATGCCCCTTGATGCGATTCAATCGATCAGGACAGTAGGGGCCGACGAGCAACTCATTTCAATGGCCCAAAATTTTAAAAGTTTTTGGAAAAAACACACCGAACAGGAGTTGCCTCTCTCCGATGATACAGTCGATGGTGATCATGCCATTACGCTCATAATCGACAATGATTTCAGCCCTCAGCATGAAGCCTATAAGCTAGAGATAGCTTCGGATGAAATCAGCGTTAAGGGAAAAACAGCCGAGGGGGTTTTTAGAGGTTTAAAAACTCTGGAACAGTTAGTGGTTCTCAGTAAGCTTCAAGGGAAATCCAATTTCTTATCCCTTCCGGGAGGCGAAATTACCGATCAACCCACCTATGCCTACAGAGGAGCCATGCTGGATGTTGCCAGACATTTCTTTTCGGTTGCTGATGTCAAAAGATATATCGATCTTTTGAGTATTTATAAAATCAATTTTTTGCATTTTCACCTTTCCGATGATCAAGGTTGGCGGATTGAAATTAAATCTTGGCCCAAGCTTACCGAAATCGGTGGGCAAACTGAAGTAGGTGGAGGAGAAGGAGGGTTTTATACCCAAGAGGATTTTAGGGAGATAGTAAAATATGCGGCCGATCGGTTCATTACCATTGTTCCCGAAATTGACCTTCCGGGTCATACCAATGCAGCTTTGACCTCTTATGCAGAACTCAACTGTAATGGTAAAGCCACAGCTCTTTACACTGGAATTAAAGTAGGTTTTTCCACCTTGTGTGTGGACAAAGAAGTTACCTATGCGTTTGTGGAGGATGTGATCCGAGAAATCAGTGGTATGTCACCCGGTCCATATTTCCATATTGGAGGCGATGAATCCCATGTTACCCCCGAAGATGATTTTAACCGTTTTATGGATCGCACTTTGGCCATTGTAAAAAAATACAACAAAACACCCATGGGATGGTATGAACTCATTACTGCCGATATTCCTGAGGAAACCCTCTTGCAATATTGGGCCAAAACGGAGGATTTTTCTAAAGTGATCCCCAAAAAATCGAAAATATTGATTTCGGCTGCTTCCTATAATTATTTAGATATGAAGTATGACAGCATTACTCCTTTGGGACTGTTTTGGGCCGGGTATTTGCCGGTCAAAAAAGCCTATGATTGGGATCCGAAAACTTTAGTCCCGGATTTAGATGCTGAGCAAATCGTAGGTTTGGAGGCCCCACTGTGGAGTGAAACCATAGAGGATTTTGATGACATTGCTTATATGGCTTTCCCAAGAATTATCGGTCATGCCGAAATCGGATGGACCGATGTTGGCCTCAGAAAATGGGAGGATTATGCCAAAAGACTTTCTTTCCACGGTCCTCTTTTAGAGGATTTACAGGTTAAATATTATGCTACGACTGAGATCGATTGGAAGTAAATTTTAATTTTACTTCTTGAGTTCACTGGCCTAAAGGGGCTTGACTTTCAGGTTCCTCCACCTTACCTTGATGCCACCTCCATCGTGAATTTGAAGTGCAATGGAACCTTTTCCACGGCCTATTTTTTCATCCGTAAAGGAAACCATTTGAGTTCCGTTTAGCCAGGTGGTAACCTTGTCACCGACCACCTTAATTTTCATTCGATTCCAATCCCCCATTTTTAGGGCCTTGTCTTTTTCAGGATCGGGTTTGATCAGCCAGCCCCTTCCATAGGATTCATAGATACCACCGCTGTCATTTCCGGGGGGAGCAACTTCTACTTGCCAACCACTGATTTTGGTACCCTCTAAGGTGGAGCGGAAAAACACTCCGCTATTTCCGTTGGCTTCTTGTTTGAATTCCAATGTTAATATAAAATCATCGTAAAACTTTTCGGTAGAGAGATAACCGTATTTTTCTTCAGGACCACTTTCACAGACCAATAAACCATCCTCAACATACCAAAGTTCGGTACCGTGGATAGTCCACCCACTCAAATCTTTTCCATTAAATAGGTTGGTTTTTTGTGCGTTGATGCAGACTGTCGTCATTAGTAATAATAAGGAAATGCTTATGTGTTTCATTTTGATAAGATTTAATGGTTTAAGTTAACCAAATTTACGTGAACCATAAAACTGTTCAAACATTTTGAAAAATAATGAATAAAGTAAACTTATAAATTACTGAATTCAAATATAAGATGATGCATTTGGAGGATACTCAAGTTTTAATGTTTTAAGATGGGAGAATCGAAATGTGTTTCATTGTATTCTAAAAACATATACAAAAGAAGTTTTGTTAAGTGGAGTTGAGCCAGCTTGTATGGCTTTTTATTTCTTCTTTTGGGTATTCGATAAAGTTGCCAGTTTTTGTTCCAATAATTCTATCCTGGCGTCCAGCCCTTTGATATGAAGTTCTAAGAATTCGATCTTTTTTGATAAATCAGCGGTTGCCTCGTCTTCTTTTTTAACGATCATTTTACCTTCGCCTTTAAGGAGCCACTGGTAACTTATCTCCGGATATAGCGTAGTGATTTTTTTGGCCAGCTTGGTAGATATTCCGTTACGCTTATTGATAACATGAAATAAAAAAGATCCATCGGCATAGCCTAGTGAAATTCCCAACGCTCGTCTACTCATTTTAGAGTATTCTATAACAGCTAGGATTCTTTGAGGGTCAGTGTTCATTTTTATTATAACTTACTTAAAAACAACATATTATAAAATATTATCAAAAAATGTAATCAAATAGTATTCAAATGTAATTATTTGTTTGTATATTTACAATAATAAACATAAATAAAATACCTATAAATTCCGATACGTTGATTTAAAATTTTCTAATTAAACCCAAAATATTTAGATAAGATATAGAGTTTCCTTTTTGCCCAAAATCAATCATTGTTTTTTGTAATAACTGGTTTTAAACCAGTTATTACAATTAACACTCCAATCATTACCTAAAGGTCACCGAATATAACATTGATAGTGAATCGTTTACAGAAAATACTGGCAAAAAGTATATTTGTAAACAACCATTTAATCAGTGATACTCGAAGAATCGACCATATATTCAGTCCTTCACGACTTTTTGACGATCCGAGATAGTGGAAAACCATTTTATGGCTACTCCATACTTTTTGGTCTCCTCAATCTTAACGAATGGCAAGAGGACAGATTACGAACCATAAGTGAAAATCATGAGGTTGGTGACTCTGTCGAGAAAGCGACTGACCAGCTCGTGGAGGAGTGGATCAGTATCATTGATTCAGATTTACAACCAATTATGATGAATAACCAAAACGGTGTAAGTATTTACCACCACGATAAGATGTCAAAAGTAGAAGAGGAGGCAATCAAGAACTTTGTAGAATCCCATCTGGTAAAGCAAGTAGAACTTTGTGATTTATTTGATTCCATCAATTCCTTTATTAACTATAAAAATAAAGAGCAAGATAATGTTTTTGAGGCCGAAAATCATATCATGGGATTTAGAGATCTCCTTGCGGTTGCCGGCGTTGTAGATCCCAAACATATCGAAATCTTTGAGGAAATAGCTTATGGTATTTGTAACACCAAAGCTGATTCATTTGAGCGGGCCAAAAAAATACACAAAGCTTGGCGTGAAAAAGCATTAGAGCTGAGAGATCAAGAAGGTTTGTAAATCTAGTTCGATAAACTCTTATCAATGGCCTGTAATTATTAAATTAACAAACTATTGAATTTGAGGACTTTTTGAAGAAAACCAATAGACCGTTGACATTCGTACAGCCCAGTACATTTGAGGGTGTAAATCTAAATCAAACAAACATCTTTAAAGATTTACAATTAAGTATCGAGAGGGAGCCTGTGCGCCTTTGAATTAACTTGAACTCCCGTTCGCCTCTGGCGGATAAGAATCCTACCTCCAAAAAAAAACACCTTAAAAAAGGTGTTCAATTGAGTAGCGAGAGGGAGACTTGAACTCCCGACCTCCGGGTTATGAATCCGACGCTCTAACCGGCTGAGCTACCTCGCCATTTTCAATGCGCAAATATAAAATTATAATTTTTAGTGAGGCTTTGAACTTTCAAAAAAAATTACCTCTTTGAGTGGCACCTAAACTTTTTTGTATATATTAACACCAAAATATTGCCTTGATGAGTAAAAAGACCTTCTTTTCTGTAGAGTATGATTTCCACGCCTCACCTCAATTGTTATATCAATACCTTTCTACGCCCTCTGGTTTGTCAGAATGGTTTGCCGACAACGTCAATTCAAGGGGTGAAAACTTCCTTTTTATTTGGGATGATACAGAAGAAAAGGCAAAGTTGATTCAGAATAAAACCAACGAAAGAATTCGATTTCAATGGGACAATGGTGAGGAAGATGATGCCGATTATTATTTTGAATTTAAGATTGAGGTGGATGAGATCACC
This sequence comes from Flavobacteriaceae bacterium, assembly GCA_041254175.1. GTDB lineage: Bacteria > Bacteroidota > Bacteroidia > Flavobacteriales > Flavobacteriaceae > UBA8316. The sequence goes on from JBESZM010000063.1 coordinate 9,852, forward strand.
AAGGACGTTTCTTTGGTCGTCTCCGATTTTGCCGATGAAGATGAATTGGATGAATCCAAACTGCTTTGGGATAGTTTGATTTCTGACCTAAAACAAGTTCTCGGTTCTGCCTAAATCTTTTTTCATGATTAATTTTGACGGGAAATGTTTTTCCAGCTTTAAGGCTGCTCCTGAAGCATTACTCAATTGTCTTACTTCTCTTCCAATCCACACACATCATTTGGTTGCATTTAAGGGTAAAATAAGCCTATTGGAGGCCCATTATTTTTCAATCATGGCGGCCTTGAGAAGATTCAGAGTAGAGATCCCCATGCAATTTACCTTGGATTTTTTTCAAGAACAAACCGATCGGTTGAATGATTTTAATAAAAAAATCAATGAAATTCAGCTGTTGAGCCTAAAATTTTACAGAACGAGAGAGCTCACGGATAACTCAGCAGTAAGTCCGATTTGTTTTTTAATGCAAATGGATGAATCTTCATGGGAGGCAAAGACGCTGGAATTGACTTTGTACAAGGATCACTATATTTTTGCCAACGATTATTCCAATCTTTTTCAGACCAATAACCCTTTACGCGAATTGGGGAAAGTGTTTGCCTACGAAAATGGTTTTGGATCGGCATTGCTTATTAATAACCACAAAAGATTGGTGGAGAGCACCCACGGTGCTGTCTTTTTGATCCAACCCGATGGCATTCAAACTCCATCGCTATCCGAGGGAACGACCAATACGGTTCTGCGTGCTGCTTTTATCGAATTTCTAAAAAAGGAAAGAAAAATCGAGGAAGTCGAAACCGAAATCGCTGTTTTTTCAATCCAACAAGCCCAAGAGGTGTTTCTGATTTCCTCAGCCTATGGATTTATTCACATCGGACAATTCAGAAAGAAAAAATTCGAGAAAGATAAGTCAGAGTCCCTGCGTCAGCAATTTTTCCATTACTTGAAGCATTAGTTGTGATAAGGGTTTTCGGGGGTATTAGACCATATGACATACTTGCCCCCCAGGGCTTTCATTTGATCTTTCCATAAACTTTCCGTTTGGTGGGATAAAATTTTAGCTGCAAAAGGATTTTCCACTACTACCCAGGAGTTGGCTCCAATTTCTTGTCGCAATTGATCACTGGACCAGCCCGAATAGCCCAAAAAGAATCGGATGTCCTTGGGACTGAGGATACCATCATTAACCAATGCTAAGACCTTTTCAAAATCACCACCCCAAAAGAGTTTGTTGTCTATTTTTATGCTCCCAGGGATCAAATGTCCAGCATTATGAATAAAAAACAAGTTGTCTTGTTCTACCGGCCCTCCGTTATATAGAGGAAAACTCATTTGAATTTCGGGTAAAACATCCTTAATTTCATAGCTTAGGGGCTTATTGATAATGAAACCGAGAAAACCGGACTCTTTTTTTTCAACCATGATCACTATGGATCGGTGAAAGTTTTGATCCCCGAATACTGATGGCTCGGCAATAAGTAGTTTCCCTGATTCCATTTATTGTCTTTGTGTAGGATTTAGAACTATAATTTAGTCAATTAATGGTTAAAACCCAAAAAAAAAGCCTCCCGTAGGGAAGCTTTAATTGTTTTTGGTTTTAATGTTTAGTTGACAGAGCCAGACAATTCAGCACCAGCTTTGAACTTAACAACATTTTTGGCTGCAATCTTGATGGTGGCTCCAGTTTGAGGGTTTCTACCTTCTCTCGCGGCTCTTTTAGAAACTGACCAAGACCCAAATCCAACTAGGGAAACGCGTCCTCCTCCTTTGAGTGTTTTACCGACACTACCAATTAATGATTCTAACGCTGCTTTTGCAGCTGCTTTGGAGATGCCAGCATCTGCTGCCATAGCATCAATTAATTCTGATTTGTTCATAATCTTAAAGGTTAATTATTATACTCACAAATTTATACCCTTTCCCAAAAGACCAATGAAAAAACAGCTGAAATCCCCATTATTGTTAATAAAAACCACTATTTGTTGATAATGGGAGAGATTTAAACTTAAGAAACTTCTACTTTATTGGAAAATGAGTAACCATTCAGCAGATCTACGGCATTCATTTGTTTTTTGTTGGGGAACTGTAAAATTTTACAATTGAGAAAACCTGAAGGGTGGGCGATCAGTATTTTTTTGTCCTTTATGATGACTTGTTTGGGATTAAAGTGATGATTTTCCATGACCATTTCTGCCTCAAAGATTTTGATGACTGCTATTTTATCGTCTTCGATCCAATTAAACCTTGCCCCGGGGTAGGGAGACAAGCCCTTGATTTTTGCCTGAATAGCCTCAAGCGGTTGATCCCAATCGATAAAAATATTTTCTTTATTGAGTTTGGGAGCAGCTTTTTCCGATCCTCTGATTTCTTGTTTTTGGGGAGTGATGGATCCCTCAAAGATACCTCTGATGGTTTTACATATCAATTCGCTTCCCTTTTCAGCCAGTTTGTCGTGTAAACTTCCGGCAGTATCTTCCTCTTCAATGACCACTTTTTCCTGTAGGAGAATGGCTCCGCTATCGATCTCTTCATTGATCAAAAAAGTGGTTACACCACTGTACTTTTCTTGATTGATAATCGCCCAGTTGATGGGTGCAGCACCTCTATAGGCGGGCAGGAGCGAGGCGTGAAGGTTAAAAGTTCCTCGGGGTGGAATGGACCATACCTTCTTGGGTAACATTCGAAAAGCAACTACGATCATCAAGTCGGGTTCCAGTTCATTCAATTGTTCTGAAAATTCAGGAGCTTTGAGCTTTATTGGTTGTAATATTGGGATGTTTTGAGCCTCAGCAAATTGTTTTACAGCAGAAGTCTTTATTTGTCTACCACGACCTGCGGGGCGATCCGGTGCTGTTACCACAGCGACTACATTGAACTTTTCTTCAACGATTTTCTCTAAACACTTTACTGCGAAGGTGGGTGTACCAAAAAAAATAATTTTTTTACTCATTTGAGATAAAACTGATTTATTTCATTCAAACCGATGATGTTTTCTTCCATCATATCGTGCAAAGCTATCACAATGGAATCATTTGATGTTCCTAATTGTAAACCTATTTGATAAGCACTCTGGGCTTCTTTCTCTAAAATTCGTTTTATTTCCAATCTCACTTCAGTGTCTGCGTTACTTTTTTTTTGGCAGCTTTTTGCAGAACATTGTTGACAAGTATCAGACTTTTTTTCACCGAAATAAAACAGTATTTTATTGCGCTTGCATTTGGATTTTTCAAAGGCATAGTCGAGCATAAAAGCTATTTTATTGATTTTTAACTGATTGTGTGCTGTGGTTCTTTTGAGAAAGGGATTGAGGGTATAATGATCCTCGCGTGGAACTTTCCAGTGGAGTTTGATGTCGGTACTCGACTGTTGATATTCCACAATATTTTCTTTGTCTATCAAACTCAGTTGTTTTTGAATTTCATCAAAACCCAGGCCCAAGAGGTCAACGATCTGTCCCAGATTAATTTTTTTTTCTTTTCTGAATAGTTCTTCGTAATTGCGCATCAAAAATTGAAGTATTCTGGCGGCATCGTCTCCTTGTGTTGTTCTGTCTAGTGCTTCTGCGGGACTGCATTTGATTTTTAAATGGGTTTGGGTCTCATGCATGTATTGCAATTCCAAAACACCCTCTCTGTCCAATATACCAAAACAATGCTGGGCTTTTTTTGGGTGAAACTGATAAGCATCGCAAAAGCCTTTTAGGTTGAGTTTGTATTCCTCTCCCTCCCCTTCACCGTAGGCAATTTGAAGGTAATCACAAAGCTTTTTAAAAAATCGTTGGAGATAGTTTGAGTCAGGAAGATGGCTTAAAAATTGATTCTCTAATCGGTCTTTATCTGCAGGGTGAACCAAAAGAATAGCTGTCGAGGGATGGCCATCTCTTCCTGCTCTTCCTGTTTCTTGATAATAGGACTCCATACTTTCCGACATGATCATATGAACCACTTTTCTGACATTACTTTTGTCAATTCCCATTCCGAAAGCATTGGTTGCGACCATAATGGGATGGATTTCATTTTTCCAATCTTCAAGAATTTGTTTTTTTTGTCGGGCCTCCAAACCACCGTGATAAAAACCTGCTTTTAGCCCCCATCTTTGGAGTTGTTGGGCGGTATGTTCTGTTTTGGATCGCGATCGACAATAGATGATAACCGATTCATTTGGGGAGTTGGTCAATAATTTTTTAAGTGTACCCATTTTGTCTTCTGAATGGAGTACCTCGTAGTGAATATTTTTTCTTTCAAAAGAAGTGTGAAAGATTTTGGGATGGATCAAACCTAAGGTAGTGCTGATGTCTTTTAACACCTTTGGAGTTGCTGTTGCCGTAAGTGCCATAAAGGGGGTCTGGGGAAAAAGGGGTCTTAAATTTTTTATGAGCCTAAAAGCAGGCCTGAAATCATGTCCCCATTCAGAAATACAATGCGCCTCATCAATGGCAATACCCTTGATGGGTAGCTTTTCTATTTGGTGAATAAATTCCCCATTGGTCAGTCTTTCCGGAGAACAATAAATTATTTTGAAATTGCCGTTACGGGCATTTTCCAATTGACGATAAATATCATTTTTACCTCCCAGACTCTCAAAAAACATCGATTTGATACCACGTTGGTTGAGTTGATTTACCTGATCTTGCATCAGTGAGACCAGTGGAGAGATGACCAAGGTTTGTCCTTGGTTTAGCAATGCAGGCAATTGATAACAAACGGACTTTCCACCACCAGTGGGCATTAAAACCACACTGTCCTTGCCCTGAAGATAATGATCGATTACTTCTTCTTGCAAAGGCCTAAAGGCATTGCTTTTCCAGTATTGCTGTAAGTAGTCAAGTATTTTTTCCATACAGATACTCGAGTAAGGTCGAAATTCTTACTTCCGGGCTTTGAAAGGGAATTTCAACGATGGGAATGTTATATTTCTGATAGGTCTTTTTGATGAAAAAATATAGCTTTTCAGCGTCTTCAAAACCTTCCTTTCGTTCGTTGTCTTTGATATAAATGGATTTCCATGGGGGGAGGAGCAAGGCCATATCATAAGGGAAATCGGATGGGTCAAACTTATAGGATTCATAAGAGATTCCAATACAATCCAAGTAAGCCAATACATCGTGTAAACCTCTATCAAAAAACACATAAGGTTTTTGTGTTTTGTTTAAGCTCAGCTCTGAATTTTTATATTGTTCTATCCTGCCTTTCCAGACCTCCTCACTAAAATGGAGAGGTTGTGATTTAAAAATATTAATTTCTCCCTGTTTTTGCGCCCTTTTGATAAGGGTCCTCGAAAATTCATCGATACATTCATAGCCCTTGAGTCGCAACAAATTGACCAAGGTGGTTTTTCCACTTCCCGGCCCCCCGCTAATCACAATTTTTTTATTTTTAAACAGAGGCATAAGTGCTTCTTAAATAACGGAGATATCAACTATATTTGTGCAAAATAATACTCCTTGATGAATTCAAAGGAAAAACCTGATGATTTTTACGAAAGATTTCACAAACAACTGGAGGAATCACAAAACTGGCCCGGTCTGTATATGTTCAAATTTATTGTGAAGTCGGGCAGTCATCAGATCGATAAACTGAAGGATTTGTTCAATAATCCCAATGAGGGCGTTTCTTTGGTAAATTCCTCAAAAAAAAAGTTTCAAAGCCTCACCATAACCATTGAAATGAAATCCCCCCAAGAAGTGATTGCTATTTATAAAAAAGCTTCTGAGTTTGAAGGGGTTATCATTTTGTAATAAATCATGCATTTAAACAGCCGATTATTTAGATTTTAGTAAATTGCAATATTCCAACTTCACTTAAGACAAATTTTTTCCCTTCATGGAAACATTACAATACAATACAAAAAGAACCCAATTGATCATACCTGAGTATGGCAGACACGTTCAATTGATGATCAATCAAATCTTGGAAACCCAAGAGCGTGAAGAGCGCAATAAAATGGCCAAGGCAGTTATTGGTATCATGGGAAACATGAACCCTCATTTGCGTGATGTTCCCGATTTTCAGCACAAACTGTGGGATCAACTTTTTATCATGTCAAACTTTGAGTTGGATGTAGACAGTCCTTATGAAAAACCTCAAAAAGAGGTTTTGGCACAGAAACCCGATCGCTTGGCATACCCTCAAAGAAATCCCAAGTACCGATTTTATGGCAATAACATCAAAAGCATGATCAATGTGGCGGTGAATTGGGAAGAGGGAGATCTCAAACATGCGCTGGTTTACAATATTGCCAATCACATGAAAAAGTGTTTTTTGAACTGGAATAAAGATACGGTTCAAGATGATGTCATTCTCAATCATTTACTGGAATTGTCCGATAATAAACTCAAGGTCAGAGAAGAGGATCTTCCATTGACCGATGCCTCAGAGTTTCTTAAAATTCGATCGAAAAACGGCAATGGTTCCAAAAACAATCACAAACAAAGGAACAAAAGAAACAACGGTCGTAAAAGATATTAATTCGCAGCTTTAATGGGTAGTTTTCAGATTGAAGGAGGTCATCGTCTAAAAGGTAAGATCACCCCACAAGGGGCAAAAAACGAAGCTTTGCAAATTTTGTGTGCAGTTTTGCTTACACAAGAAACCGTTACCATTTCCAATATTCCAGATATTGTTGATGTCAATAAACTAATTGGATTGCTCCAAAAAATGGGAGTCAAAGTAGCTCAGCTGGAAAAAGGAAAGTATGCCTTTACAGCCGATGCTGTAGATCTTAATTATCTGGATAGTCAAGAATACAAAACCGATGCCAAACAGTTGAGAGGATCGGTAATGCTTGTGGGCCCTATGTTGACAAAATTCGGCAAGGGATCAATTCCTCGCCCGGGAGGAGATAAAATTGGAAGAAGAAGGCTGGATACTCATTTCGAAGGTCTTAAGCTACTGGGCGCAAATTTTAACTATAGCAAAGAAGATTACTTTTATACGGTAACTGCCGATCAACTTCAGGGCCGTGACCTTTTGTTGGAGGAGGCTTCGGTAACAGGAACTGCGAATATTGTAATGGCTGCCGTTTTGGCTCGAGGGACTACCACCATCTACAACGCTGCCTGTGAACCTTATCTTCAACAACTGTGTAAAATGTTGAACAGAATGGGTGCCAAAATTTCTGGTGTAGGCTCTAATCTCCTTACCATTGAAGGGGTAAGTAATTTGTCCGGAACAGAACACAGGATACTGCCTGATATGGTTGAAATTGGCAGTTGGATTGGATTGGCAGCGATGACCAAAAGTGAGATTATCATCCAAAATGTCAGTTGGGATGATTTGGGTCAAATTCCCAACGTATTCTCAAAACTAGGTATTCAACTTGAAAGAAGAGGAGATGATATTTTTATTCCATCTCACGAGGAGGGATACGAGATTCAAAGTTATATAGATGGTTCTATACTAACCGTTGCCGATGCTCCTTGGCCGGGTTTCACTCCCGACCTACTCAGTATTGTGCTGGTCGTAGCCACTCAAGCCCGGGGAAGTGTATTGATTCATCAAAAAATGTTTGAAAGCCGACTGTTTTTTGTAGATAAACTCATTGACATGGGTGCTAAAATCATTTTGTGTGACCCTCATCGCGCTACTGTGATTGGCCATGACTTCAGATCGCAACTCAAAGCTACTGTGATGACCTCTCCCGACATCAGAGCCGGTATTTCCCTATTGATTGCCGCGCTATCGGCAAAAGGCACCAGTACCATTCACAACATCGAGCAAATCGATCGCGGTTACGAAAACATCGAGGGTCGTTTAAAAGCCATAGGCGCAAAGATTACACGCTTGCAAACCTGAATATGATGAGAGCTCCCATTCTTTTTTTTCTTTTACTTGCCTACAACCTTCAAGCTCAATTCATCACTGCTAAGGTATTGGACGCCGAAACCCGCCAACCATTGCCCTTCGTCAATATTGGTATTTTAAATAAAAATTTGGGCACAGTATCCGATGAGTACGGGGACTTTTTATTGGAACTCAATCCAGAATTCCTCTTGGACACTTTACGCTTTTCGATGATCGGTTTTGGAAAAAAAGATTTTTTGGTTCAAGATTATTTGGTACAAGAAAAAGCAGAAAATATCATTTTATTGAAAGAAGAAGCCCTTTTATTGGAAGGGGTTACTGTAGTTCGAAAAAAAAACAAAAAATACAAACGTAAGATTTTGGGTAATAAAACCGAATCCAAAACTTTGGTTGGCGGTTTTACCTCAAATGACTTGGGAAACGAAATCGGTTTTATCTGTAGGATTAGAAAAAGTCCCACTTTTGTTGAGGCTTTCAATTTATCCATTGCCAAAAATACTTACGGCAGCGTTCGTTTTCGACTCAATTTTTACAGTCTCAAACAAGGAATGCCCAATGAAAATCTATTGGATGAGACGATTATGATCGAGACGGACATCGAATCAGGTAGGGTCAGCCTTGACCTCAAACCCTATGATATTGTAATGGAGGACGATTTTTTGGTTTCCATCGAGTGGATTGAAGATTTGGGTTCTGGAGAACTATTGTTTTCTGCGGGATTTTTTGGTTCCAACCTCTATGCCCGTGCTACCAGTCAGGGGACATGGACTCAGATGGGGGTAGCGGCCTATGGTATGAATGTAGAGGTTGTTTATTGACAACATTATGTGCCTCCCCAATCAGCGCTTAGAAACTTTGTTGTTACTGATTCCTCTTTGACGACTGCATTTGAAACGGTCTACTTCGGTTCCCCGCTGTTTGAGGTGCTTGGTTTTTCGGCCCTGAACTCTGGCACGCCACATTTTAAAGCTGCTGGACTTCATTTCCCTGCGCATCATTCGAATAACTTCTTCTTCCTTGAGCCCAAACTGCATTTGAATGGCATCAAAGGGCGTTCGGTCCTCCCAAGCCATTTCAATGATTCGGTCTATCTGTTCCGGTCTCAGGTCAATCTGTTTTTTCATGTTGATTGTTCTCAGGTGATTCTAATGATCTTTTTTGGGTGTTTTATCTCATTAAACTGTTTCGGTCTGCCAAAGTATGTTTCGCCAAAATTCTCTTCCCTTCTTTCCTTACCGGAGCACTTTTAGACAAAGGCCAAAGCGAGCTGGTTGCATGTTTCCTTGCCTTTTGTAAATCAACAATAGGGTGGGGGTAACCTTTTCCGGATTCAAAACCGTAAACACCGGCTTCAATTGGCGTCAGTTCCCAAGGACTGTGAACCATTTCTTCCGGTAGCATTTTCAATTCCGGTAACCATTGTTTTACAAACTGCCCATTGGGGTCGTGTTCTTGACCATTTTTGACGGGGTTGTATATTCTCAGCATATTGATGCCGGTGACGCCGGCTTGCATTTGCAGTTGGGGGTAGTGAATGCCGGGCTCAAAATCCAAAAATTGTCTGGCCAGAAAATGTGCACAAGCCTGCCACGGTTGCCAGAGGTGGTGGGTGAAAAATGATACCACCAGGGAACGCATTCTAAAATTCAAATAGCCGGTTTCGACCAAACAACGCATTGCGGCATCAACAAGAGGGACACCAGTTTGTCCGGTTTCCCATGCTTTAATGTATTCTTCGTTAAGGGGTTTGTCCAGTTTTTGGTAACCTTTGTTGATGCTTTCAAACTCCATGGAGCACTCCATTTCAAATTTTTGAATAAAGTGAGATTGCCACCGCAATCGTGAACCAAAAGCTTTCAATGCAAAGCTTCTGTTGCCCTTTATTGACTCATATTCTGTTTTTTGTAAAACTTGACGCATCGACAGGTTCCCAAAGGCCAGATAGGGGGACAGCCGACTACAACTCCTGCGTGATAGGTCCGGTTTGGAAATGTGTTTTTGGTAATTCCGATATCGATCTTTAAAAAAAGAATTGAGATACCTCACCGCATATTGACTCCCTCCCATTTGACGTTTGGGATGGGGTTTCACCTCCAACTCCATAGTTGGTATTTGATCCTCCAGTTGACTTATTGCCCTTTTTGTAATCAGTACGCCCTTTTTGAGAGGGGTAGGAATGATGGTTTCATTCATCAAAGCGTCCCATTTTCTTAACCAGTTCACTCTGTTTTTCATCCCCCTAAAGACACCTTGTTGAAGGTGCTCCTCAAATGAAATGAGACTTTCATCGCACCATTGAGCAAGCTCATGGTCCCTCTTGAAGGTGGTCATTACACCTGTCTCTTGATGGGCCCATATTTTTTCGATTCGGTACACTTTTGAAATGGATTCAAGTACTTTAGTCAATTTCCCTGTGACGGAGAGAACCTTGCTGTTGTAGGACTTCAATTGGTCATTCAATGTTTTGATTGATTGCTTGATAAAGTCAAAATGCCTGGGGCTGTAGTGCGGGTCCTCAAATAGTATGTTTTCAAAAACATAGAGCAGTAGAACCCTGCGTTTTGACAACAGCGCATTTCGAAGAGGGGGATGATCCTCGAGTCGTAAATCCCTTTTTAACCAAACAATATGAATGGGTTCACGATCAGAATTCATCGGGATTTTCTATTATGGACAATGCTCTGTTTTTTATCTCTTCCTTTTCCAGTGCGGGAATTTTATCCAATAGCCTCAGCATCATAGCCATACGGTTGTTTTTGCTGAAATGTTCCTTTTTGTCGTCCAAAAAATTCCAATACAAGCTATTAAAAGGACAGGCGTTTTCACCAATTCTTTTGCTCCGATCATACTGACATTCCTCACAGTAGTTACTCATTTTGTGAATATAGGAGCCAGAAGAGACATAAGGCTTTGTGGCCACGATACCTCCATCTGCCCATTGGCTCATGCCTCGGGTATTGGGTAACTGCACCCATTCTATTGCATCGGCATAGATGCCCAAATACCAAGCATCTACCTCATCGGGGTGGCACTGAATCAACAGGGCAAAATTACCGGTTATCATCAATCGCTGTATGTGGTGCGCATAGGCAGTTTCCAAAGAATCTGTAATGCTTTCTTTTAGACAATTCATTTTGGTTTTTCCGGTCCAATAGAAGTCAGGTAGTTGATTGAAGTTTTCCAGTATGTTACGGGTTTTGTAGTCCGGCATTTCACGCCAATAGATACCCCGCATGTATTCTCGCCACCCCAGTATTTGTCTGACAAATCCTTCAACTTGTGAAAGAGCAATGCGCTCTTGATTCATTTGGTAGTATTTGATGACTGCACCCATCACCTCGAGAGGGTGAAGGATTTTAGTGTTAAGGGCAAATGAAATTCTCGAGTGAAAAAGATTGCGTTCATCCGTATGCATGGCATCTTGGTAATCTCCAAAATGAACCAATAGGTTTTCACAGAAATAGTCCAGTTGCTCTAGGGCTTCTTCTCGATCGGCCGGGAAAAGGTAGCTTTCGACATCGTATGTACCTATGGACTTAATACCGGCTTTGACGACGGACTCATAGACTATTTGATTTCCCTTTTTATCGGTGCGGTAAGGTTGGGGAATGGGAGGCTCCCCTTTCCATTTTTTACGGTTGTTTTTATCAAAATTCCATTTCCCTCCCAAAGGTTGTCCTTGTACCATCAAAAGGTCGTATTTCTTACGCATGTTGCGGTAGAAGAACTCCATGATAAGTTGTTTTTTTCCTTCAAAAAAAGATTTTAATTCCTCTTTGGTGGTTAAAAAATGTTCCGTATCAAAACTTTTTGAGGGTATATTGATGTTTTTACAGATGGACTTGAGTTGTTCGTCCAAACGGTACTCATCGGGCAGTTGATATTCAAATTTTCCAATGTCTTTTTCGCTAATAAGGTCTTTGATGTTATCCTCTAGTGATTTTTTTGAGGCATTGCTGTTGATATCAAAATAGAGTACTTGATGTCCTTGATTTTGAAGGTCTGAGGCAAAGGCCCGCATGGCAGAAAAGAAGGCTACTAATTTTTGAATGTGATGGACTACATAATCCGCTTCCTGATGCAATTCATAAAGGACGTATATGGTGTTTTCGTCTTGCTTTTCAAACCAAGAGTGCTTCAAATTCAGCTGATCTCCCAGTATCAGTCTTAGTGTCATCAAAATAAAGTTTTTTGAAGCCAGAGGTTCTGGAATTTTCCATTGGGATCATAACGTTCGGCTTGCCATTGAACATCAAATTTTCGGTCTCGGGGGTCGTTGCCCACTCCTGAGACATACATCCAGTTGCCATAATTGCTGTGTACATCGTAGTCTACCAAAAGCGATTCAAAATAGGCTGCTCCGATCCTCCAATCCATTTTCATGTCCTTGGCAAAATAACTGGCCACATTTTGTCGCCCGCGATTACTCATCCATCCGGTATGTTTGAGTTCTAGCATGTTTGCATTTACAAAAGGTTCCGGGGTTAACCCATCGGCCCATTGTCGAAACCTTTCTAGCTCTGAGCTCCAGGGATAATCTCTCTCTAAAATCCCGCCAATTTTGAAGATTTTATTTCCGTGTTTCAAGGAAATATATTTAAAATAATCCCTCCAGATCAACTCAAAAATCAGCCAATAGGTTGATTGATTTTTTTGAATTTCATTTTCATAGCGTTTGATTTCCCAATAGATGGTTTTTGGCGATAGGCTACCATTGGCTAACCAAGGGGAGAATTTGGAGCTGTAATCAGTTCCCAGGAGTCCATTTCGGGTATTCTTGTAAAAGGATAATTTTTTGCTTTTCCAAAAATACTGCTCCAATCGTTTTAATGCTGCCTTTGTTCCTCCCAAAAAAGGAAAAGCTGACCTTAGATCATTTTCTAGGGGAGGAAGCCCTAAATCGGCTAAAGTGGGAACTTTATCATCAACCACAATACGGTTGGAGGTGGGTAAGGCGGCAGGGCTGGGGAATGATGGCCGCAACTGAACTTCTTTTTCACAACGTTTTCTGAAAGTACCGAAGATCTCAGGTACTTGTGATCGACTGAAAGGTAAATCACTAGGGTGAAAAAGAAATTGTTCATAATGTCTGTTCCATGTGATGTTGGAATCAATTTGTGCTGATACGGCCTCCTCTTCTTTTTTTTCTTCTTCAGTCCATTCGTGTTGTAGGTAAATTTCCTTTACGTTGTATTTTTTTATCCATTCAGGGAGTACTTTTTCCGGAGTCTTTGTATCGATGATCAAGGAAATGTTCAACGATTTCAGTGCTTGTTGTAAAGCTTGAACACTTTCAATGAGGAATTGGGCTCTAAACCGGTCTGTTTTTTTGAAACCCCATGGATGGGTGTGGTAGTGCTTTGGATTGAAAGTGAAGCAAGCCACAACTCTTCGACCGCTTTCTACGGCCTTTTTCAGTCCAAGATGATCCACAGTTCTCAGGTCATTTCTGTACCAAACTAAAGCTGTGTTTTCTGTTTTTGACATTTTTTACTGCAATATTTGACGTTTTCCCAATCGCGTTCCCATTTTTTTCTCCAAGAAAAAGGTCGTTCGCATTGCGGACAGACTTTATTGGGCAGGTGCTGTTTTTTTACAGCTTTCATGCTGGGGTGAGTGCAGCTTTATATTCTTTTAAGCAGCGCTCTCTTGCAAATTTGTGTTCTACTATGGGTTCGGGATAAGTGAGTTCATTTATGTCTTTAACCCATTGATTGATATAGTTGAGGTTTTTGTCAAATTTTTTGACTTGCTCATGGGGATTGAAGATTCTGAAATAGGGTGCAGCATCCACACCACATCCGGCGACCCACTGCCAGTTTCCTAAATTACTTGATTTTTCATAATCAAACAGCTTTTCAGCAAAATAAGCTTCCCCCCATCTCCAGTCGATCAGAAGGTGCTTACACAAAAAACTGGAGACCAACATCCTAACGCGGTTGTGCATGAATCCCGTTTCATTGAGTTGTCTCATGCCCGCATCTACTAGGGGGTAGCCTGTTTTTCCTTGACACCATTTTTCGAATTCTTTTTCGTCATTGCGGTACTCGATTCGATCGTATTGCTTTTTAAAACATTGATTTTCTGTGTAGGGAAAATGCCAGAGGATTTGCATAAAAAATTCCCTCCAGATCAGTTCCTTTAAAAAAGTTGTATTTTCTCTTTCAGCACTTTTTGCGACCAATTTCCTAACGCTTTGGGTACCAAAACGCAAGTGAACACCCAAACGAGAAGTACTGTCTTTGGAGGGAAAATTTCGAGTTGCCTCATATTGATCAATCAGGTCTTCATCAAACTCAAAACCTTTTGGGACCATCTTCGAAATCTCAAAACCCATTTCATCTAGAGATATTTGAGGGAGTGGCTTTTCGTTGTAAAGGTTATCTAAATGGTCTTCCGAGGGATGGTGTTTTATCCCCTCTTCACTGAACTTGGTCATCCACTTTCTGGAGTAGGGAGTGTAGACCACATAGGGGTTTCCATCGTCTTTGACCACTTCATTTTTTTCATAAATGACCTGATCTTTGTAGGTGAAAAAGTCGATTCTTTCTGCTTTTAAAAGCTTTCTTATTTCATCATCACGTTCGATGGCATAAGTTTCGTAGTCATGGTTGGTAATGACTTTTTCGATGGGAAATTCTCGAATGATTTTATTAAAAATAGCCTTGGGAGTGCCCCGATAAATTCCGACCGAGCATCTGTTCCTCTTCATAGCGTTATTGATGCCACCCAAGGCTTTTTGAATGAATGTTAATCTGTGATCATCCTTTGATAGTTTGTCTATGATTCCTGTATCATAGATAAAAATCGGGATGACTTTATTTTTTCCTCTTAATGCTTCATAAAGTCCTCTGTTATCCTCTACTCTGAGGTCTCTTCTAAACCAAAAAATTGTGAACTTTTCCATAACCGTTAACTTTTTATACTTCCTATTCCACCATCAATGGTAAGGGTTTGCGCAGTCATCCAGCTGCTGTGATCGTTTAATAAGAATGCTGTCATTTGAGCTATTTCTTCGGAACTTCCGATCCTTTGCAAGGGATGTCTTGCCGCAGCATTGCTTTTTTTGGTGTCGTTGTTAAGAAATTTTTCAGCCAAAGGTGTATCTATCAGAGAAGGAGCGATGACATTAAATCTGATTTTGGGGGCCAGTTCTGCTGCCAAGGAACGCGACAATCCTTCCAAAGCTCCTTTTGCTGCGGCGACCGAAGAGTGAAAAGGCATACCCGTTTGTACAGCTACTGTGCTAAAAAACACCACACTGGCGGGTACTTCACTGTTTTGTAATCGTCCCAAAACAGCTTGTAGGGTCTTGACCGCTCCCATCACATTGATTGAAAAATCTTTAGAGAAGACTTCAGGTTTCAAGCCTTTAAATGGTCTGAGGTTGATGGTACCCGGACAATAAACCAACCCATGGAGGGTTTCTGGTAGACTGGAGACCTCCAATTCACCATTTTCCACATCGTAGGGTATGTAGTCGACCGATAGTCCATTTAATGCTTCATTGGTTCGGTTGGCTACAATAAGGTTATGGTCGGACTGTAATTGTTTGACCAATGATAAGCCGATGCCCGAACTTCCTCCTACAATCAATATGTTTTTTCTCATTTTAGCTTTTGTATTCTCCGAACAATTCCACCAATTTCTTTTGTCGGTAATTGAATATTTCTTTCAGTTTGGGTTGGACGATTATAGGATGAACCATTTGTCCCAATATTCCAAAAGGTATTTTATAGTCAATAATATCTTCCATCTCTATCCCATTTTTTACAGGTCGGATAAAATGTTTGTGATGCCATAAGGCATAGGGGCCAAACCTTTGTTCGTCAACAAAATATTCCCCTTCCTTGACATGAGTGATCTCTGTTACCCACTGGGTTGGGATGCCCATTACAGGGGTGACAATGTACTTGATGATCTGTCCTGGATACATCCTTTTTTCGTCACCTCCCAATATTTCAAACCCCATATAATCGGGGGTAATCGTTTTTAAGTTGTTGGGGTCACTGAGGAAATGCCAAGCTTGCTCCATACTGATGGGCAAGTTTTGAACCTCGTGTAATCGATATAATTTCATAACAAACTTCTTGTACAAAGATAATAATTGTTTAATTATTTTTATAAAATATTAAACAAAATATAAACATTTTATAAAGAATTTGTATTTAAAAGGTGTTTTATAAATTTGAAAAAAATATATCATGAGACTTACTTATTACTTTTTGCTTTTTAATTTTTTATTTGTGGGGGCTTATGCCCAGGTTACTACCCCTCCGGCGAGTCCTAGAGGAAAAATTTCCCAACAATTGGGATTGACTCAAGTCGAGGTGGACTACTCACGTCCCTCTGCAAGAGGAAGAGACATCATGGGAGGTTTGGTTCGTTATGGCGACATCTGGAGAACAGGGGCCAACAAGAATACCACTGTTTCTTTTTCGGATGCTGTGGACGTTGCGGGTAAACCCCTGGCCGCAGGGAAATACGCTTTGTATACCCGTCCCTCTGCTGATCAATGGGAGGTTTATTTTTACAAGAAAAACAATATGGGGAATGCTTCCAGTAATTGGGAGGCGGATCAGGTGGCACTGGCTGTGGTTGTTCAACCGGTCTATTTTGAACCCATGGTAGAGACTTTTACAATTTCTTTTTCTGATTTAAAAAGTAACGGTGGAACACTGAATCTGATATGGGAACATACACTGGTTCCGATTTCATTAAAAGTTCCAACTGAAACCAAAGCGTTGGAGAGTATTGAGAAAACCCTTTCAGATGAGCCCAAAGCAGGGGATTATTATCAAGCGGCGGTATACTATCTGGAAGAAAACAAGGACTTGAAAAAAGCCCAAGGATGGATGGAAAAAGCATTGGACATGCGCGAAAAACCCGCCTATTGGATGTACCGTCAATATGCCCTGATACTGGCCAAACGCAATGATAAAAAAGCTGCGCTAAAAGCCGTTAAAA
>JBESZM010000064.1:0-9330 GCA_041254175.1 Flavobacteriaceae bacterium
CGACCTCTTGACTGCCAGTCAAGCGCTCTAGCCAGCTGAGCTACATCCCCGTTTTGGCATGGGGACAAAAATACAACAAAGCTTTAAATTTAAAAACCCTCTTTCCAACAATCGTTTATAATTGTAGTATATTTAATTTGATGTCCGCATTAAAATTCAAATCGTTTTTGCTTTTGTTTTCCTTGTTTTCCATGGGTTTCGCCCAAGGCGATGCCAATTTACTGTTGCAATACAATCGAGGACCCGATCTGGATGCCTTTTACCGCAAATGGAACTTTGACCTGCACACCCATATGGTTTATGGAAATATGCGGGAAGACTATACCGTTCGTAAAATCAACTTCTCCGCCGGAACTAACATTCAATACAAATTTTCCAAAACCTTTGCCCTCAATTCGGGGGTAGACTATTTCAATCTGAGCTATCAATACAACCTTACTCAAAATCAATCCTACGATCAATTGACCTACCTCAGTTTCCCCCTTACCCTAAGGGTATTTCCCTCCAAAAAACTCCACTTTGAGACAGGCTTACTTTACAACCGACTGCTCAGCGCACAAAATACAGAGGTCGTCGACCTAAAAAATCAAAGTCATGAATACCCCTCGGGGGTCTTCAAAAATGCTTTTGGTTGGCTTTTTGCAACCCAATACAATGTATGGAAAAGATTTGATGTCTCCCTCCAATACCGTTTTTTTAAAAAAGAAACGGATCCGCTGAGCGATCAAAAAAATAATTTTGACGCCTTTCTTTTGGGCATTCATTTTTTGGTACTCAACCCCAAAAAGAATCCCTCTTAACCTAACGCTTCCTATCAATTCTGATCACGCCGTTTGGATTCACTTTGCCCCATTCTAGATTTATACTCCTGATTTTTGGGCGCAACAACCTCTTCAATTTCCCGGGGAATTGTTTGAACATCCAAACCAACAACCATGTTAGAGGAAATGGTTGTAGGAAGTTTGACGGTCCCATTGGATGAATCGATGCTGTTGTTTTAAGAATACTTTAATAAATATAGTAAACAATTAAAATATTCTGCCTACCGAAATATTCAGATACTGGTGTCGTCGGCTTTTTTGAAATTTATTGTCTTTCGAAATGCTGTTCCAAAGGGTGAGCAACCTCCATTTTTTGCCGTAAAATGCAAAGCCCGCCTCCAAACTGTTTTTATAGGGAATATCAGTGAGCACAAAGGGAGCCTGGTTGTCAAACAAACTCCCGGAGATCATATAATCATGGTAGCGATACTCCTGTCGTGTTCCCAAATAAATCCCATATCCTTTGGTTTGCACCTCCAAAGGATTCCCCAAAAATGCCAAGGCTTGAGAAGTTCCCCACAAAAACCCCACACGCCCTCCGGTGGCGATGCGTTGGGTCCCGAAATTTCCAAAAAACTCGTACAACAAAGCCAATCGATTCCCCAATGGCAATCGCTTTCTCTGCATTACATTGAGGTTGAGGTGAAACCTTTGAGGCAAAGCCTTAAACCAAGCCACATCCCGCAAGCCCAAAACCTTATCGTGATAAAAATTTTGAAAATAAGGCGCTAAAGAAGCCTGGCCGGTCATCCCCATCTTTATCGTTACTCCCCATGCCGAAAAGGGATTTTTGTAATGTTCAAAAGTCCTTTCCAAAAACAACCAACCCCCATAGGGATAATCAAATTTATTGGTGTCAATGGTATAGCGGTTAGAAGGGGTATAAATTTCCTGTCCTAAAGTCCAATGCACATATCTTTTATAGGAAGCCCTTTCCTGATCCGTTACCGGCTTTAAGTTTCCCGTACTGATAAAAACTCCGCTGGAATAATAACGATCAATGCCAAAATAAAGATCATTGTCTACACTCAAATTCACATACTGCTGAGCATACGACCCCCCCCACCAGAGCAATCCAACGATCAATAAAGGCAAAAAAGCAGATTTCATTGGTCAATTATGTTGGAATTTAACCATCATTTTTGGAATTCGCCTTCAAAAATGATTTCAATTTGTACACAGCCGCCCCAAAACAAAATAGATTGGCTATTTTTGAAAATCAATGGAAGGAAGCGTTCACTTAGAAAAAAACAACAAGATCGGGAGGATCAAGTTTTTCCATCCCAAAGGAAACAGCCTGCCCTCTACCCTATTGCAACAAGTGGTTCAGGCCCTTAAAACCGCCGAAACAGACTCCGATATTGGGGTTGTTGTTTTGGAAAGTCGGGGCAATGCCTTTTGTGCCGGTGCCTCACTGAGCGAATTAAAAAGCCTAAAAACATTAGACGAGGCAACTGCCTTTTTTATGGGCTTTGCCGATTTACTCAATACGATCCGAAAAATGTCAAAATTTGTATTGGCCAGCGTCCACGGAAAAGTCGTAGGGGGTGGCGTAGGATTGGTTGCAGCTTGTGACTATGCCTTTGCGACAAATGCTGCCTCGATCAAACTCTCCGAACTGTCGATCGGTCTGGGACCCTATGTGATCGAACCCGCGCTAAGCCGGAAAATTGGAACCACCGCTTTTGCACAACTCTCCTTGGACAGTGCCCATTGGAAAAGTGCTCAATGGGGACTCCATAAAGGGCTTTATGCCGAATGTGTCGCTGATCAAAAAGCATTGAATCTGTCCGTGAATGAAAAAGCAAAAAGACTGGCCGACTATGCCCCCGAAGCCTGTCGTGAACTGCGAAAACTACATTGGAAAGACACCCGACATTGGGATACCCTACTCCCCGAAAATGCCAAAATTACCGCTCAATTGGCCTTGTCGGACTTTACTCAAAACAAAATCAAATCACTCTAAAAATGGATAAGAAAGTTCGCGTTACCAAACAATTTAAATTTGAAACCGGACATGCACTCTATGGCTATGACGGACTCTGTAAAAACGTCCATGGCCATAGTTATAAATTGGACGTAACCGTTATCGGTCAACCCATTGCAGACTCCAAACACGTCAAAAACGGAATGGTCATCGATTTTGGAGACCTCAAGACCATTGTCAATCAGGAAATTGTCCATCCCTTTGACCATGCCACCGTACTCAACGTTAACTCTCCCCACAAGGAAATCGCTGACGAAATGGAAAGCAGGGGCCATAAAATTTTAAGAGTTGACTATCAGCCCACCAGTGAAATGATGATCTTAGACTTTGTAGTAAAGATTGAAGATAAGCTTCCTAACCATCTGAAATTGTATTCTTTAAAACTTCGAGAAACAGAAACTGCCTTTGCAGAGTGGTATGCCGATGATCAAAAGCCCAATTGATCGAGATCGGCTTGAGGTTTGGCCGGTACAGTAGGGTCGGCATCGTTTTCGTATTCCTCACAGTCCAGAGGGATGTTCACCACCTCGGGCGCTAAAAACTCTTCCTGGGAAATCCCCAATGCTTCATTTTCATAGGCCCCTTTCATGAACAAGGCCCAAATGGGCAAAGCCATGGTCGCACCCTGTCCAAAGGCGATTTCCTCAAAGTGAATCGAGCGGTCTTCTCCTCCTACCCAGACCCCTGTGACCAAGTTGGGCACCATCCCCATAAACCATCCGTCACTTTGATTTTGGGTGGTTCCGGTTTTTCCGGCTATGGGGTTTTCAAAAATATAAGGATAACCTGTGACCACTTTTTCATATACATAATTGGTCTTTTCCAGTCCGGCGTGGCGCAATCTGGCACCCGACCCGTGTTCCGTAACCCCTTGCATGAGATTGACCGTAACATAGGCCGCTTCTTCGCTGATCACATCTTTGGTTTTGGGAACCACCTCAAACAAAGCCATTCCGTTTTTATCCTCGATCCGTGTAATCACAATGGGCTGGATATAAATTCCCTGATTGGCAAAGGTGCCATAGGCTCCCACCAACTCAAAGAGACTGATATCGGGGGTTCCCAATGCGATCGAGGGTACTTTGGGGATATAGGTAGTTATTCCTGTTTTTCGGACCAGATCGATCACCGGTCGGGGGCCAACCTTGTCCATGATTCTGGCACTGATGGTATTGACCGAGTTCGCCAGGGCATTTTTTAGGGTTCGGGTCCGGCCATAGCGGTCGCCCGAATTTTTGGGACACCAGGGATCCGTATTCCCGTGTCTCATGGCGTCGATACAGTACAAAGCGTCGGGCAACTTGTCGCAAGGTGAGAGCTTGAGCTGGTCGATGGCCGTGGCGTATAAAAAGGGTTTGAAAGTAGAGCCTATTTGACGACGGCCTTGCTTGACTTGGTCGTATTGAAAGTGCTTATAGTTGAACCCTCCTACCCAGGCCTTGACGTGGCCTGTTTGTGGCTCCATCGACATCAAGGCCGCCCGAAGAAAATGTTTGTAATAGCGAATCGAATCCATGGGGCTCATGATGGTATCGATTTCCCCTTTCCAACTGAACACCTGCATGGGCACAGGCTTGAAAAAGCTTTCTAAAAGAGCTTCTTCCTCCACACCCGCAACTTTGCCTTTCCGCCAGCGCTCACTGCGGTAGGCCGTTCGGGTCAAAAGGGTATCGATTTCCCCCTCGCGCAAATCCAAAAAAGGTGCGGTGGGGTTCAACTCCTCGGTGTTTTGAAGAAAAAACTCCTTTTGCAAATTCTTCATGTGTTCCGAAACGGCATTTTCGCCCAGCACCTGCAGGCGGGAGTCGATGGTGGTATAGATTTTTAGACCATCGCGGTAAAGGTTATAGTTACTGCCATCGGCTTTTGGATTTTCGCGTATCCATTTTTTCATAAACTCCTGGAGGTAGGCCCGAAAATATGTAGCCAAGCCTTCGCGGTGGGACTCGGGTGTAAAGTCAATTTCTAGGGGAAGAGCAGAGAGGGAATCTTTTTCTTCGGGGGTGATCCGTTCATTTCTGAGCATTTGCTGAAAAACCACATTCCGCCGTTCTTTGACCATTTCGGGTCGCCGGAGGGGGTTGTATAAAGAGGAGTTTTTGAGCATTCCTACCAGGGTGGCCGATTGCTCCAATGTCAAAGCCTGGGGAGTGGTATCAAAGTATATTTTGGCCGCCGATCGAACCCCGTCGGCATTGTATCCAAAGTCATAGATGTTGAGGTACATGGCAACGATCTCGTTTTTGGTGTACCGTCTTTCGAGCTGGACCGAAAGCACCCATTCTTTGATTTTCTGAAGCAAAGCCTCTTTTTTGTTTCGGGAACGCACCCCGACAAAAAGCTGTCGGGCCAGCTGCTGGGTAATGGTACTGGCACCTCCTTTTTTGCCCAAATAAAACACGGCCCTGAGCGTTCCCCGCCAATCGATCCCCGCATGGTCATAGTAGCGCTCGTCCTCGGTGGCAATCAATGCTTCCACAATGTTTTGAGGCAATTCGTCATAGGTAATGGGCGTACGGTTGTCGTTAAAGTAAAATTTTCCCAATACCTCCCCATCGGAAGAAAAGATTTGCGTGGCCAAATTCGTTTTGGGGTTTTCCAACTGTTCCAAGGGGGGCATGGGCCCCAAATAACCCAAAGCGGCAATGCCAAAAACACCCACCACAGCCGTGAATCCGGTGAGAAAAAGCAACCAAAAAGCCAAAATAAACTTTTTGTAATTTCTCTTTTTCAATGTTTTCTTTTTGGTTTTACTCATCTTCTAAAATTTCTTCCACGGCAAAACCTACCCCCACAATTCCCAACAAGGGATCCGTGCCTTGTTCACTGCCATTGAATCTCAAGGCGTGTTCCAACTGTACATTTAGGTTTTCTGCTGCAGGCAATTGATAATTTTCTCTCCACCAGAGTTTGCTTTCCTTGACTTCCAAAAATCCTTTCCCCAACCACTGCCCCTGGGCGTTGGCCATGGCATACTCCAGCGTATCGCAAAGCAGCAGGGAATCTCCTGTTTTGAGTTGGGCAATCAAAAACAGATTGGAAAAGGGATACCGTTGGTTGTTGCGGATGTAAATCATCATGTTGATCGGCTGATCGGTTCCTTCATCCAGGGCAAAGACCACTTTTTCGGAAGCGGGCCACTGCCCGTCAAAATCCCGATAGTCCATAAAAAAAGGGGGCTTGCTGCACGCAAAAATCAAACCCAAAATCAATACCGAAAGTATGGTGTGTTTGCTAAGCATTGTTTTGACGCCGGTTGGGCTTGCGTTTTTTTCTCCTTTTGTTTTTGGATCTTTTGGGGCGATCAAAGCGATTCAGACTGTCTTGACCCACTACATTTTCGAATGACACATCGGTTTTTTCCGCTTGAGTAACCATTGTTTCGGTAGTGTATTCTTCAAGACCGGGTACTTTTTCTTTATTCTTGTTTTTGGCGATGATCTCATGAACCGACTCCAGGGACAACATGTGCCAATTCATCCATTCGCCTTTGTAGGCATACCACAACTGTTCCTTAAAAATATCCATTTTTTGTAAGACAGCCACCCCTTTTTCGGTTTGGAGTTTGACCTCAGATTTGGGGAAAGTTTTGAGTGCGTCGCGATAGGCATCCAATTCGTAATTCAAACAGCATTTGAGTTTGCCGCATTGACCGGCCAGTTTGAGGGGGTTGAGGGACAACTGCTGGTAGCGAGCGGCTGCGGTAGACACCGATCGATAATCGGTCAGCCAGGTGGAGCAGCAGAGTTCACGTCCACAGGAGCCAATGCCTCCAAGACGCGAAGCCTCTTGGCGCAAACCGATTTGCCGCATCTCGATCCGAATCGAAAATGCCTGAGCCATGTCTTTGATCAACTGTCGGAAATCGACCCGACCATCGGCCGTGTAGTAAAAAGTAGCTTTTTTGCCATCCCCTTGAAATTCAACATCGGAGAGTTTCATCTCCAGTCCCAAACCGATGGCCAATTCGCGGGCCCGTTTTTGAATCTTTGGTTCTTTGTCCCGCAAGCCATGCCATTTGTCTATTTCCTGCTGGTTGGCTTTGCGTAATATCTTGTTGACCTCCTCGCTGTCTTGAGCGATCTTTTTCTTTTTCATCTGAAAACGAACCAATTCCCCCGTCAAGGTCACCAGTCCCAGATCATAACCGTTGTCAACCTGAGTAATCACAGGATCACCCACGCCCACTGTGAGTCCTTCGGACAAGGTATAGAATCCTTTTCGGCTGTTTTTAAAACGCACTTCCACCACCGGAAAAGGAGCTTTGCCGGAGGGCATTTCCATATTGCCCAACCAATCGAAAACCGTCAGTTTGTTGCAACTGTCCGTCCCGCAAGTGCCGTTACTCTTGCACCCGCGCGGTGAACCGTTTCCATTACTGGCACATGATGCGCAACCCATAGTTCTGTATTAGGATTTAAAGATAAGGTTAATTCGAGGGATTGGGGAGCTGTAAAATCCTAAATTAATGTTTAAATTTTAACACTTCGCTACGTCCTTTTTTAAAGATTTTATTGCTGTTGTGTTTCCCCTTTCGCCGTTTCCTTTGCTCTTCGATGGGCAGATTGATGGTCTCCTGGCAGTCGGCTGAACAACAACTTTGTCTTTTTTCTTTACAAGAATCACATTGGATAAACAGCAGGTGACAGGCTTCGTTGGCACAGTTGACATGGCTGTCGCAGGGCGCACCACATTGGTGGCATTGAGCGATTACATGCTCACTTATCCGTTCTCCTCGGCGTTCGTCAAAAACAAAGTTTTTTCCGATAAACTGATTTTCCAATCCTCTTTCATTGACCTGACGTGAATATTCAATGATGCCTCCTTCCAATTGGAAAACATTTTTAAACCCTTTATGTTTAAAGTAAGCGCTCGCTTTTTCACATCGTATTCCTCCCGTACAATACATCAACAGTTTTTTGTCCTCTTTGTGTTCGGCCAGGTCTTGTTCGATCAAAGGCAGGGATTCTCTAAAAGTATCCACATCGGGTGTGACCGCTCCTTTAAAATGTCCGATCTCACTTTCGTAATGATTGCGCATGTCCACACATACGGTATCGGGCTGTGCCAACAGGGCGTTGAAATCCTCGGCATTGAGGTGGGTGCCTTTTTGGGTGACGTCGAAAGTGGCATCGTCCAGCCCATCGGCGACGATCTTATCCCGAACTTTTACGGTCAATTTTAAAAAGGACTCGTTGTCCTGCTCCACGGCAATGTTGAGCCTCACCCCTTTTAAAAAGCTGATGCTGTCCAGGAAGTTTTTAAAGTCTTCGAATCGGGGGGCGGGAACCGAGAGCTGAGCGTTGATCCCCTCGTGAGCCACATAGATACGGCCCAAAACATCCATCTCGTTCCAGTGCAGGAACAAATGGTCTCTTAAAATTTGTGGGTTTTCGACTTGGTGGTACTGATAAAACGATAGGGTCAGCCGTTCGGTACCGGCCTCTGCGATCAATAAACGTCGTTCTTCAGCACTTAGTTTGTTGTACAGTTGCATGCTATAAACGTTTCGGTGTTCAGGGGCAAAGTTATTAAATTAGAAATGTATTTTAACTTATAATCGATTAAAGCTTGGTTTGGCTTAAATATTTAATAAATTGGTATTCCCAAATCTAATCAATCATGAAACGTCTGTTATTCTCTTTACTGCTGTGTTCTCATTTTGCTTTGGCTCAAATCTACTCCAATAATCATCATTTGAGTAAAAAAAACGTCTCCGGCCAATGGCTTGACAGGACTGTAGTACTGAACGACGGAAGTGCACTCGAAGGTCAAGTAAGAGGATTTACTTATAAGGCCAACGATGTACAATCTTTTCGCTTCCGAAAAGAAAAAGGCGCCAAAGCCGTTACCTATAAAGCCGATGACTCTAAGCAAGTCGTTTATGATGGCTTAAACATCGTTTCCTTGCCCAAAAACCATAAAAAACCCCAAGGCAAAAGACGGTTTTACGTTGCCCTATACTATGGAGAAAAATTTTCGGTGCTTCAGGATCCCAAAGGATCCTCTGCAGCCGGAGGGGGCGGGGCAGGTTTGGTTTTTAACCAAGGCGAAATGTTGAGCTTTTTGGCCTCTAAAGACGGAGAACTCGTCAAGATCAATAAACTCAATTTTAAAAAGAAGATTAAAAAGCTGCTTTCTGACAACAAGCATTGCCTTGAAAAAATGAAAGATAAAAAATGGTTTAAATACGGCAATATCTATGAAATTGCCGACCATTATAACGGGACTCTGTAGAGGAATCCCTAAAATTTTGGCCTTATTCGGGTTGGCATATTTAACCCCTTACCATGTGATCCCAGACAAGAAAACCCTGTGGAAGCGTGGTAATATCCAATGGCCGGATAAGGCTTTTTTGTACCTTCGGGTATCCTCGCACTATATTGAAAAAGATCCTTCCTGACCTTGAGAAGGCCGAAGCCTTGTGATCGGGTAAAAGTACTTTGTCCTTTGACCCCAACAACTGTTCGGCCCCAAAAAAAGAATACCCATGTAAGATTTTTCTTACCCCCTAAATGCTGT
>JBESZM010000065.1:0-16809 GCA_041254175.1 Flavobacteriaceae bacterium
TATACGCTTATCGAGTGGGAAATGATCATTTTAAAAGTGAGTGGCATCAATTCACCACTGCCAGTGATAAGCCCAGTCCTCTGTCATTCTTGTATGTAGGTGATGCCCAAAATTACATTTTGGAATTGTGGTCTAGGGTCATCAGAAATGCATACAAAAAAGCACCTGATGCCGACTTTTTCATCCATGCAGGTGATTTGGTCAATGCCGCCCATGACGAAAGTGAATGGAATGAGTGGTTTTCCGCCGGAGGGTTCATCCACAGCGAAATCCCTGCCATTGCAGTACCCGGAAATCACGAATATCGTGGCCTAAAAGCAAACAAACCCAGAGAAAATAAGGAACTTTCTGTACAGTGGAATGCTCAGTTTGGCTTCCCCAAAAACGGCCCCGAAGAATTACACAAAACTTGCTATTACGTAGATTATCCCAATCTGAGGCTTATCGCCCTCAACAGCAACAGGGAAATTGCACGACAAGCACAATGGCTGAGAAAAGTTTTGGATGAAAATGATAAAAAATGGACAGTCGTCACCTTCCATCACCCCATCTTTTCTGCATCAACAGGAAGAGACAATCCCAAGCTCAGGGCACTTTGGAAACCTCTGTTTGATCATTACAATGTAGATCTTGCTTTACAAGGGCACGATCACAGCTATGCCAGAGGAGCGGTCTACGAAAAACCTGTTTATGTACAAAATAAATCCCCCAACAAAACAGTAATGGGTCCGGTATATGTAGTCTCTGTGAGTGGCGGAAAAATGTATTCTGTCAAAGAATCAGGTTGGGAAGAATTTGGAGCAACACAAGATAAAAATGGAGAACGCAAACAATTGTTTCAACATATTTCAATTGATGGAAACCGATTGATTTATCAATCCTTTACTGCCACAGGTGAACTATTTGATCGTTTTGAACTTTTAAAACAAAATGGCAAAAATCAATACATGGATTAAAATTTAGATTAACCCATTTTTTGATGAAAAAACGATTGTATTCAACTGATCAAAGTTTTAAGAAATTGGCCAAGCTGAATTTGCATTTGATCATTTTGGTTTTGAGTTTTATCGGTAACGCCCAAACGCAGTCAGCACCCCCCAAAGAAATCATACTGCTGATTGGACAATCCAACATGGCAGGTAGAGCAAATTTGATGGATCGAGATTATGAAATCGTTCAAAACGCCTTTCTTCTCGACAGTATCAATGAATGGACCCCTTTAAAGAGTCCGCTAAACATCCATTCATCCATCAGGAAAGTGGCTGGAATGCAGCGGTACAATCTGGGCTACTCTTTTGCCAGAGAGGTCTTAAATAATAACATCCTCAGCCTCTTGGGTCTAGTGGTCAATGCCAGAGGAGGTACCAAAATTGATCAATGGGTTCCTGGGACACACTATTTCAATGAAGCCATCATAAGAAGTAAATCCGCCATTGGGAGTCAAGGAAAGATCATTGCCACCTTTTGGCTTCAGGGGGAAAGTAACCTGAGTGATAAAGATCCAGGTTATAAAAGCTACTTCGAAAAACTTAAATCAATCATATACGGCTTGAGAAAGCAACTCAATAATGATCAAATGATTTTCATTGCCTCGGAACTGAACAAGGACCAACCTGAAAATACAGTCTTCAAAAAAATGTTGGATCGGCTCAATACCGAAGTTCCCCTTGCAACAACCGTAAAATCGGTAGGAACCTCAACTTATGACGGTACTCACTATGACCACAAAAGCCTCGAAGTATTGGGCAAAAGATTTGCCACTAAATTCGGGGAATTATATCAAAAACAATATCAAATAAAATGAAATTAAAGACTTATCATCCTCTTATAATCACACTGATCGCATTGTTTTTCCAGAGCTGTGCAAAAGGAGATATTCATCCTAAAGGATTGAGAACTGATTTGATGCGTAATGCAGATTATGTAGGGCTTAATGGAAAAAAACAATCTTTTTCACTCCACGATGATGTCTTGACCAAAGGAAGATATGAAGTTGCAAAAGTTCAATCTGAAAAGCCATTATTCAATTGGATACTGGACGACCGATCTCAAAAAACTGTAGCCTATCAGGTCTTGGTGAGCAGTAATCGGGAGGTATTAAAACAAAGTATAGGAGATCTCTGGGACAGCGGAAAAGTTAATACTCCAAAATCCTCATCACTATATGGAGGTAAACCTCTTCAAAAAAACAAGGTCTATTACTGGAAAGTCCGTTACTGGGAAAATGAAGATCATAGCTCCAGCTATTCAAAACCCCAAGCTTTTGTGTTCGATCCTAACACATCCATTGAAAAATTTTCTCAAGAACCACTGGTTGCCTCAGACGAATTCCCCGAAGTGATCAAAAAAACAGATGGAAGCTATTTTCTCGATTTTAAAAAAGCTGCTTTTGCTAAGCTTAAAATCGAATTGAATTCATCAATAGAAGATTCGATTCTAATCAGTGTTGGTGAAATGAAACAAAAAGAATCTTTATCGATTGATGCACAAGCAGGGAGAAACATCCGTTATCATCAAAGCCATTTGAAATTAAAACCCGGAACACACTGGTACGAGATACCTTGGCCGGAAAATCCGAAAAGAGCCAGCAACCGTTTTATGATTCAAATGCCGGACTATATTGGAGAAGTTTATCCCTTCAGGTTTGTTGAGGTTAAAGGTTATAAAGGGATGCTAAAAGCTCCTCAAGTGGTTAGGACAATGATAAATTACACATTTGATGAATCAGCCTCATCTTTTGATTCAAGTGATGAAGTATTGAACCAAATTTGGGATTTTTGTAAATATTCTATGAAAGCTACCAGTTTCTGTGGCTATTATGTCGATGGTGACAGAGAGCGAATCCCTTATGAAGCCGATGCTTTTATCAATCAACTTTCTCACTATGCTGTAGATGCTGAGTACGGCATTGCCAGAGGGAGCATGAAGCACCTGTTGTTCAACCCAACCTGGCCCACAGAATGGACGCTCTACAATATTTTGATGGCCTGGTATGATTATCTCTATACCGGAGACAACCGCTTTATTTTAAAATATTATGACGAATTAAAGATCAAAACCTTGATGGACTTGTCGGACGAGACAGGTCTCATCAGCACTTTGACCGGTAAACAAACGGATGATTTTTTCAATAAATTACATAAAAATCACTGGGGGAAAAACAACAATCTGAGAGACATTGTCGACTGGCCTCAAGCCCAACCTCCCGGTGGTTATGACAACCTGAAACATTTTACAGGAACAGAAAAAGAACATCCGGGAGAAAACGACGGTTATGTATATCAAACCTACAATGCAGTGGTCAATGCCTTATATTATGGGGCTTTGAAAATAATGGAAAAAATAGCCTTTGATCTGAATCAAAAGGAAGATTTAATCTTATTTCAAACCCAGAGCCAAAAACTTAAAAGAGCATATCTGGAAACCTTTCAGGACAAAACCAATGGTTTGATCAATGACGGGGAAGATACCGATCATAAATCCCAACACGCTAATATGTTTGCGCTGACTTTTGGTCTGATCCCGGAAAAGGACGTAGAAAATGTAGTGACTTATGTAGCGCAAAAAAACATGTCCTGTAGTGTCTATGGCTCACAAATTTTGTTGGAAGGGCTTTTTGATTATGGCGGTGCGGAGCATGCCATAGGACTTATGTCCGCCAAAACAGAAAGAAGCTGGTACAATATGATCCGATACGGATCAACCATCACCATGGAAGCCTGGGACAAAAGGTATAAACCCAATTTGGATTTGAACCATGCTTGGGGTGGAGCCCCTGCCAACATTATTGTAAGAAAAATGATGGGAGTAGCCCCCCTGACCCCCGGAGCACAATACATCAAAATCCATCCCAAAATTGGAACGCTCCAATTTGCGTCCCTTAAAACCAGTTTTATCACTGGAACAGTCCATGTAGAGTGTCGACAAACAGAGTACACCTATAACATGAAAGTCAATCTGCCGGGAGGCGTTAGAGGAGATCTTTTGATTCCCGCTTTGAAAGGTGATAAAAAGCTTTTTATCAATGGTAAACCCACGCAAAATAAGTCTGAAAAAGGATATTTTCATTTGAAAAATTTCCCTGCCGGAAAAACATCTTTTGAGGTTAAATGATCAAAATAAATAATATATCTTCAAAATTTCTGAAAACTTACTACCTTTAAAATAAAAATCATGGCAACATACGAATGTAATAACTGTGGTATGGCGGTCAACGCAAGTTGCGCCAAATGTGACCAAGCATTGGTTGATGATATCCTTAGACTAGACGATGGTGCGGAAGTTCAAATTTCCAGATGCCCCCAATGTGAAGGAAAAATCAAGTCACCCTCTTGTTGTGGTATTGAAATGGTTTGCAATAATTAATCTTTTAACTTAATAAATTACCCAATGAAAAAACTACTCATTATCATCCTCGTAGCATCAGCTACTTTGACACAAGCACAAGACTTTAAAGGTTTGGACAAAAGCCCTATGGATCGTGTATTTTATCCTGCCTCTAATCGGGATACAGACAAGGCCATTGTAATCACATACAGCCGTCCACAATTGAGAGGGAGGAATCTGGAAGATGTGGTTCCGACCTATAAAATTTGGAGAACTGGAGCTAATGAAGCCACAGAGTTCAGACTTTATAAGTCCATCAAACTGGGAGGTAAAGTTATTAAAGCAGGGACTTACACCATGTATTCCTACCCCAAAGACAATTCTTCCGAGATCATCATTAATTCAGCCACAAATGTTTGGGGAGCCTACAACTACGACCAATCAAAAGACGTTGTAAGAATCGAAGTACCCGTGACAGAATCAACCGAATATCTCGAAGCTTTCTCATTCGCATTTAGTGGTAAAGGAAACAATGCAGTGCTTCACGGTGGTTGGGGAAATGCAAGGGTAGAAATTCCCATTACAATTCTCTAAGCCCAACAAAAGCTTCTCTTAAAACCCCTTTTTAGGGGTTTTTTTATTCTATCAAACTTGTTGTGGTCTAATCGTATTTTTTAAAGTAATTTAGACCTTTATATTCAAATTTTATGAAACAACTGCTGCTGGATTTTTACCAACGTCTGGGAATCAACCAAAGCATGGCCGAGGATTTAGAGGCCATTACATTTGGCCTGATCGTTGTTTTGATGGCCTTTATTTTTTGGTTGGTCAGTAAACGTATTTTAAGGCTGATCTTTCTAAAAATCTCCAAAAGGACAAAATCGAAGTTTGACGATTTTTTAATCAAAAACAAAATCCCGGAAACCCTCTCCTTCTTCCCCCCGCTTTTTATTCTTATTGGATTTCTTCGCCAATCTTTGATCTCCTTCCCCCTACTTGAGCAGCCTGTAGCATCACTATTGGAAATATTGGGGGCAATTGTTACCATCATTTTGGTAAGGCGGTTGTTAAACTCATTTAAAGATTTTTTCAAAACACTCAAAAATTTCAAAGATAAACCCATTGACAGCTACATTCAGGTGATAATGATTTTTGTGTGGTTCATTGGAATCATGTTTGTTTTCTCCATTTTGTCGGGAAAAGACATCGGTACTTTTTTGGCCACTTTGGGAGCGCTATCGGCTGTTATTCTATTGATTTTTAAAGACTCCATCCTCGGTTTTGTTGCCAGTATTCAAGTAACAATCAATGATACGGTAAGAATTGGAGATTGGATCACCATGAAGAGCTACAACGCCGATGGAGATGTAATTGAGATCAATCTGTCAACAGTCAAAGTACAAAACTTTGACAATACCATCACCTCTATCCCTACTTACAAACTGGTTTCAGATTCGTTTGTCAATTGGAGGGGCATGAGCGAATCCGGAGGAAGAAGAATTAAACGGGCCCTGCTGATCCGAGTGTCGAGCATTCATTTTGTAGACGATTTGCACCTCCAAAAACTTTTAAAAATTGAGCGAATTGCTCCTTTTATTACACAAAGGAAAAAGGAAATCGAGGCTGAAAACAATGCCCAACAGGCGGATAAATCTCTTTTACTCAACGGAAGAAACATGACCAACATAGGGCTTTTCCGAAGATATGCTTTGGCCTACCTACAAAACCATCCGGAGATCAACAATGAATTAACGGTTATGGTAAGACAATTGGCTCCAACTCCCCAAGGGGTTCCTATTGAGGTATATGTGTTTGTCAAAGACAAAGTATGGGTGAATTATGAACGCATCATGTCTGATATATTCGATCATTTGTTGGCTGCCATACCCTTCTTCGAACTGGAGTGTTTTGAATATACTTCCAGTCCAAATTTCTCTGAAAAACAAAAGCAATAAAAATCATTTTTTATTGACGGTTATCTTTGAGATTCTCATTATTTTTAGATTCTATAATTTTAAAAAAATAATTGACTTTATATGGATTTTTCTCAGCTTTACACCCCAGGATTTAAAAACAGAAACAGAGCTCATTTTGCCGCCATTGTCAATTTGGCCTTGGCAGACGATCACATCTCTGAAGAAGAGAAAGCTTTTATTGATCGACTGGCCATTTATCTTGAAATTGATCCCGATACGGTTAAAGAAATTATAGCATCTCCCGAACAGTATAAAGCCGATCCCCCTGTCGATAAAAACTCCCGATTAGAAAGACTTTACGACTTGAGTAAAATGATTTTTGCGGATCACATTGCCGATGACAATGAAAAAAAATTATTGGAAAAAATGGTGATCGGTTTGGGTTTTGAAGCCGACAGGTCTAAAGAAATTGTTGAAAAAGCCCTGGAAATGGTAGCCAATGGGATTGATCAAGATGATTTTGTTGACACTTTCGAAGTTTAATACTTCAAATTGGTTATGGTATACCCCATTTCTTCATCAGCTATCATCTCTTCACGATCGATATAAACCGAATTTGGAAATCCTTTATCCTGGTCGTATTCGACTCTGAGTAAAAAAACCTTATCTCTTTCCGCATTTTCGATTTCATCAAATAATTGGGAGATCGTCATTACTCCCCAATGCTCATCAGAATTGTATGGAGTTTCATTGACTGAAGTAATTTGATTATTTACGATCTTTACCGCTTTGAGGCGGGTGGTCTCTTCTGTACAAAAACATGAGATTTGAAGCGTAAAACTGTACGAATCAATACCCAAAGCCTCCCATTTATTTTTGTTAAGTTCAAATTCAGTAGTCGGTTCCGGTTGATCTTTATTACAGGTCAACAGCAGTAAAGCAAAAAAAAGAAGTAAGGTGTTTTTCATTTTTTATTTAAAAAAAACAAATTTCATGCCATTTTAAGTTTTAAAAACCTCTTTATACCTCCAATAAGAAACACCACCCAATAGGGCAACAATCACAATAGCATAGTAAACAAAACTGGGAGTAATAATTTTATCGCCACTGGCATAAGAGTGCAAGCCAACCAAATAAAAATTCACCCCAAAATAGGTCATCAATATACTGGCAAATGCCACTATGCTCATAAAGTTAAAGGTCCAATTCCCTCTCAATCCAGGAACAAATCGCATATGAATCACAAAAGCATAAATCAAAATACTGATCAAGGCCCAAGTCTCTTTGGGATCCCAACCCCAATAGCGTCCCCAACTTTCGTTGGCCCACATACCTCCAAGAAAATTTCCAATGGTGAGCATGATCAAACCAACAGTAAGAGAGAGTTCATTGATAATGGTCAACTCTTTGATGTTTAAACCTATTTTTTCTTTGTTCTTTTTTCCGGCAATGGAAATCAAAAGAAGTGCAACCACACCAATGATCATACTGAGAGCGAAAGGTCCGTAGCTGCCAACGATCACAGCTACATGGATCATCAACCAATAACTATCGAGAACAGGCTGTAAATTGGCAATGGCCGGATCCATCCAGTTCCAATGGGCAATCATCAACACCATAGAGGAGACAAAAGCAGTGGCAGCCAAAGTTAACTCAGATTTTCTTCCGAAAATCAATCCAAAAAACATGGTGGCCCAAGCCACATAGATCATGGATTCATAAGCATCACTCCAAGGGGCATGACCGGAAATAAACCATCGGGCAACCAGCCCTGCCGTGTGTAACAGGAAAAGCAGCAGCACACTGCCCTTCAAAACATTGATACTCAAATTCAAAGTTTTGCCTTCCCTAAAGATTTTAACAATCAGTAACACAAAAAGCAACAATCCTGCATAGAGGTACCAACTGAAAAGTTTTTTGAAAATATCGTATTGATTGTAAAGGATTTCGGCTTCAATTTTGTCTTCTGAGGGCATGACAGCACCTCCAAATTTCTTCTGAAAACCTTCAAGACTCTGAAGGAGATTTTCAGCTTGGGCGTAGTCCCCGTCCTGTCTGGCCAACCTCAAAGCACTAAAGTAGAGGGGTAAAATATTTTGTACATAAAGAGAATCCTTTCCTTTAAAAGAGACTTCATTCAACTCGGGATAAGATACCCACTTGTTCAAAGGATCACCGGGAATCGGAAAAACCCTTAAAATTTTACCTTCTAATGCAGCATACAAAAGGTTCACCCTCTTGTCTACCTCGATAAAATCCTTTTGAAACTGATTGGGAACAGCAGCCCGATAGGCGTCTTCCAATTGAGAAGAAATTTTATAATTGCCTTGGTTGTCAAAAAACGAAACCAATGAGGTGTATTTTTGTTTGGAATCTACCCCTACAATTTTACGAAGACTGTCATTGCCTCTCTTGAGATAGATGATGGGAACGTTGTACCACAGGGCTGGGCTTTCAACAATAGACATCATCACCTGATCAGCATTGAGCTCACCATAGTGGTCTTTTTTGCTGACCTTACGAAGCAATTCGGAAGAAAAAGTATTGGCGGGTTTCATTCTTCCTCCTAAATCTTGGATGACTAAGCTACCAAATTTTTGTGCGTGTCCTTTGGCAATGGTATTGGCCCTGACCACGGAGTCAAAATCAAAGTGGTTCAGTGGGGCATGATCGTGTTCTTGAGCATTTAAACTTAAAGAACCTAATAAAAACAGTATGGAAACAAGCGCTTTCTTTTTCTGTTTGATTTTTTCCAAGGCATTTGACAAATCCTTAAATCTGGTTTTTCCATAAAAGAAAATACCCATCATACTTAAATAGAGTAGAATATAACCTGCATAGGTGACCCAAGTCCCCCAAAAATCGTGATTGACGGATAGGACTGTCCCTTTTTCATCGGGATCAAATGAGGCCTGAAAAAAACGATAGCCCTTGTGATCCAGAATATGATTCATATAGATATCATAATCAAAGGCAGTCTGCTCTTCTACCGTTATTTTACTCATAAAAGAGGAGTAACTCTTTTCTGTACCGGGATACTTTTCTGCAATAAAATCGTTCAAACGAATGGCAAAAGGTAAATCCAACCGCTTAGAACCAAACTTGAAGTAAAAATCAAGTCCGCCCAGTGTGATTTTTTTCATGTTGTTAACAATTCCCTTACCTCCCAACACGGTAATTGATTCAGTTTTTTCATCAGAGGATACCTCAAGTCGCAATGCATCCTGTACTCCAGGGGCGCCCTCTTCAGACTTTACCCAGTCAAATTTTCCTCTTAATGGAGGTTCTGGGATAACAAACTGAAATCCCTGAAGGTTGTATAGTGAACGCAACTGTAATTCCTGCTCAATGTCCTTCTGAACAGCACCAGACTGCTGATCGGCCATCCTGAGGTAGGTGCCATCAAAAGGGGTAGTAATGTAATGCAATCCTGCCTCTGAACGAATATTTACGGCACCCGCAATGGGGTTATTTAATGTAAAAAGAATATTGTGAATGTTGGCTACCTCACCCTCTTTTAGAGAATGATCGTGACGGCTGCCGTCAGAGGATTCAACGATTTTAAGATAACGATCACCGGAATCATCCAAAACCAATTGTTCACTTACATCCTCTGCATAGTTTTCAAATCGAATGGAGAAAGGCTGACCATTAAATTCATTTTGCCATTCAAAGTCATTATTGACGTGCTCAGAAAAAAGAATATCTTTTTCAAGTGTTTTCCGCTGCGGGATGCCCTTGATATCACCCTCCACAAAAACCGTCAAGTAGGTTTTATCAGACAAAAAGCTATTTTCAACAGCTCCTTCACGAATGGGCATGACCCCCTCATATCCAAAGTAGCGGGTGATAAAAGCACCAAAAATGATTAAAATAAAAGACAAATGGATCATGAGAATGGCCCATTTCTCTTTTCTTAAGAGTCTGTATTTGAAAATATTCCCAAAGAAATTGGCCATAAAAAGGGCTAAAATCAATTCAAACCACCACGCATTGTAAACCCATATTTTGGCGGTATCAGTGCTGTACCAGCTTTCTATAAAAGTTCCAAATGCCATTGCTGTGGAAAAAGCAATGAACAACAAAGCCATCAACTGGTTCGAAAATAAATATTTAAGGATTTTTTCTTTCATCTCAATCTTCACCTCATCATTTGCAGTGCAAAGATATCGGTTGAAATTGAATTATTATAACTTCAAAAGGCCAAATTGAAGATCAAAAAGATGGTTTCTGTCAACAATGCAATCATCAGCACTTTAAACAAAATTTCCTTTTTAAATTGACCCAGCAAAACTGCCAGATAACTCATGGCTGCCGACACACAAATTAGTGTTTGAAAAAAATTAAATGAAGAGTTTCCCTTGATTGTGATGAAATATATCGCAAAAGATCCAACGCAGGCCAATACAATGATGGAGATGGGGATCATCAAATAAAACTTAGCAAAGAATTGATTGCGGAGGGAAAAGTAGATGCTCATAACAATATGATTTGGGTTTCATAAAGTTAAGGAAAATATCTTTATGTATTTTTGATCAATGAGAAAAGTTATTTTGATTGGAGCGGGCCATTTGGCTTTTCATTTCTACAGGCAATTCTTGACCTGTAGGGAAGTAAATTTGATCCAGTGGTACAACAGATCGCTGGAAAAAATTGATTTTGCACAATCAAAAGTAGCGGTGACCAACCAACTGTCTCAACTCAAAACTGCCGATTTATATTTGATCTGTGTCAGTGACGATGCCATTAAATCCGTCAGTGAGAATATTCAAACCGATGGATTGATCGTCCACTGTGCCGGAGGGGTGCCTCTAAACCGACTGAGCGGCCCGTCAAGAAAAGCCGTATTTTACCCCCTACAAAGCTTTACAAAAGGGCGTGATTTGAGTTTCAACAAGCTCACTTTTTGCATCGAAACCTCCCATCCTAAAGATCAAATCCTTCTTGAAGATTTGGCCAAGGCCCTAGGTGGAGTTGCCCATGAGTTCAACAGTGATAAAAGAGCCCTAATGCATATGATTGCTGTATTGATAAATAATTTTGGAAACCATCTACTACATCTGGGAAGTGAACTTTCAAAAAAACACAATATTCCTTTCCATATTTTCAGTCTCTTGATCAAAGAAACCTATCAAAAAGCACTGGATAACGGGCCTGAAAATTCCCAAACCGGCCCTGCCTCTAGACATGACCAAAAAACCATTGATAAACATTTGGAAATGCTCACAGATGACGATTTAAAAAAACTATACCTAAATTTGACTACTTCAATTCAAAAAAAACATGAGCGATAAGAACTACAAAAACCTACTGAATAATGTTTCTGCATTTGTCTTCGATGTGGATGGTGTGATGACCAATGGAAAATTAATGATAACCACCGAAGGGGAAATGTATCGGGAAATGAATACTCGTGATGGCTTTGCCATCAAATATGCCTTAATAAAAGGCTATAAAATCGGTATCATATCGGGAGGTACCAATGAGGGGGTAAGAAAAAGACTCGAACTACTCGGGGTTAATAAAGTCTATTTGGGCATACACGAAAAAGACATTGCTTTTGATGATTTTGTCAAAACCTACGATATCGATCCTGAAGAAGTGCTTTACATGGGTGATGACGTACCGGATTTATCTGTATTGGAAAAGGTAGGCGTGGCTACCTGCCCTCAGGATGCCGTCTCCGATGTCAAAAAGATTGTGGATTATGTATCCCACAAAAAAGGAGGCGATGGATGTGTCAGAGAGATCATAGAACAGGTCATGAGGGTACAAAACAAATGGGGTTTATAATAAATAAATCAGTAGTCCAAAGCGATGATTCCCTTCAACGATTATCAAATTATACTGG
The DNA here is from genome assembly GCA_041254175.1 of Flavobacteriaceae bacterium. Lineage (GTDB taxonomy): Bacteria > Bacteroidota > Bacteroidia > Flavobacteriales > Flavobacteriaceae > UBA8316. The sequence goes on from JBESZM010000065.1 coordinate 12,094, forward strand.
CTTCCGGTTCACCCAGGAGGAAGGATTTTTTAGAAAGCTTGAGCATTCCGTTTACCATCAAAACCCATCCGGTTGATGAAACCTTTCCCCCAGAACTTAAAGGAAAGAAAATAGCCGAGTTTATCGTCCGACAAAAAAGCGCTCCTTTTGTCAACTCCCTCCGGCCAAAGCAAATTGTCATTACCGCAGACACCATCGTTTGGTGTGAGAATCGATATCTGGGAAAACCAGAAAACAAAAAAGTAGCCAAAGAAATGTTGAAATTTCTGTCTGGAAAATCACACGAGGTCATTACATCAGTAGGTTTTCTCACCAGCCAAAAGTTTGAAATGATAACAGAGACCACTAAAGTTTATTTCAAAAACTTAACGGATCAAGAAATCGATCATTATATCGAGGAGGCATCCCCTTTAGACAAAGCCGGAGCCTATGGCATTCAGGATTGGATTGGGGCCATAGGGATTACCCATATCGAAGGCAGCTACACCAATGTGGTGGGACTCCCTCTCGCTCAAGTAAAGGACAAATTATCAATTTTGGTTCAGGAGGAATGAGTCAACTGGATCAAAAATCGTATTTTGTAGAAGCATAACCGACAATTGAATTCCAAAATATAATATTGACTCGTTAGAGCTACTCCAGCACAACATGAAACTTCGCAGTTGCTTTTTCCCCTCCCAAACCAGATTACCAAAACCTTTTATTCTTTTATTATTACTGGTTTTTTGGGTGAATTTGGCCAGTGCACAACCCTCCTCTGACATCTTTAAACAACTCAAGAAATTAAATTTTTTGGGTTCAGTACTCTATCTTGCTGCCCATCCCGATGATGAGAACACACGAGTAATCTCTTATTTTTCCAATCATGTATTGGCCCGGACGGCATACCTGTCCATGACCCGGGGTGATGGAGGTCAAAACCTCATCGGAGCGGAACTTCGTGAGGCACTGGGATTGATCCGAACACAAGAACTCTTGGCGGCCCGGAAAATCGATGGAGGGACGCAGTTTTTTACCATGGCCAACGATTTTGGATATTCTAAAAATCCAAAAGAAACACTCTCCATTTGGGATAAAGATCAGGTTTTGGTGCAAACCATTGCCCGTATCCAAAAATTCAAACCCGATATCATCATCAACCGATTCAATAGCGGAAGCTCCGGCAGAACACACGGACACCATACCGCATCGGCCATAATCAGTGAATGGGCTTTTGAACAATTACATGCCGATCAAACTGCATGGCACCCCCAACGCCTGTTCCACAATACCTCATGGTATTTTTATGGCAGTCGAGAAAATTTTGAAAAAGCCAACAAACAAGGCATGCTGGCCATCAATATGGGCGTTTTTGATCCCCTATCCGGAAAAACCAATTCAGAAATTGCCGCATTGAGTAGAAGCCAGCACAAGTCGCAGGGCTTTGGCAGTGCTGCAGCCCTCGGCGAAAGAATGGAATACTTGGAATTGATCAAGGGAAAAGAACTGACCCGTAATGACCCATTCGAAGGCATCAACACCCAATGGACAAGAGTAAAAGGGGGGGCTCCTATCGGAAAAGCCATTGAAAAAATCATTGAAGATTTTGATTTCTCTGCCCCCTACAAAAGTGTGGTTCCATTACTTGAAGTAAAAGCAATGATCTTAGGACTACAGGACGAACATTGGAAAAGTGTCAAAAACGAGGAAGTCGATACCCTTATTCTGAACTGCTTGGGAATAGAACTTCAACTCAATGCAAATATGCCTCATGGGGTTTTGGGAGAAGACCTCCAAATCAAAGTTTTGATCAACAATCCCAGCCCCCTGTCTGTGAGTTTAAATGGCATACAATGGAAAGACCAGTCGTATGATTTAAATAAAAGGCTCAAGACCAACCAGCTTTTCAATAAAAGCTTCGAAACTAAAGTATCCGGGTCCATCAGCAGTCCCTACTGGCTCATTCAAAAAGGCAGCCAAGGAATGTATACCACCGACAAAACAGAATGGATTGGGGCCGCAAAATCCCCGGCTGCCTACCTTGCTGAACTCAACTTTTCCATCGAAGGAAAAAAGCTAAAAATACGCTTGCCGCTTCAATTCAGAAGGACTGACCCGGTAAGAGGGGAAGTGGTTACACCATTTCACATCCTCCCGGAGGCCGGTCTGCAACTCGAAGCCCCCGTATTTCTTTTCGCTACAGGTGAGAGTCGTAGGGTAAAAGTGAGTGTCAAAAATTTAGGCCCCTCCATTGAGGGAACACTGAAATTAGAAAGCCCGGAATCATGGGAATTTAATCCAAAATCCATTCAGGTGGCCATTAAGGGCAAGGGAAATCAAAGCGATTATTATTTTGACATCAAAGCGCCTTTAGAAACTACCGTAGGATACTTAAAACCCTTACTGCAAACCCCAACAAAAAAACTTCAAGCCTCCCTTAAAGAGATCGCTTACAACCATATCCCCAAACAATATCTGGTTTCCCCTGCCCAATCCAAAGTGGTGGCTTTAAATTTAAAAACCGGGGTAAAAAAAGTTGCTTATATCGAAGGTGCCGGAGACAACATCCCACAAAGTTTATCTGCCTTGGGGGTCGAAGTAGAAATGTTAAAAGCCAAAGATATAACCCTCAAAAAATTGAACCCTTTTGATGCAGTGATTGTGGGTATTAGGGCCTTCAATGTTGAGGAGGCTTTAGCCTACAAAAACAAAATTCTTTGGGAATATGTTTCAACCGGAGGAAACCTCTTGATACAATACAATACCAGTAGAAGACTAAAAACCAAGGAACTGGCTCCCCTGAGTTTAAACCTTTCCAGAGATCGTGTGTCTAATGAAAGTGCCGACGTGCAAATCATTAATCCAAAACACCCGATTTTGAATCACCCTAATAAGATTACAGCTCAGGATTTTGATGGTTGGGTTCAAGAAAGAGGCTTGTACTTTCCCAATCAATGGGATGAGCAATTCATCCCTCTTTTACAAATGAATGATGCCGGAGAGTCACCAAAAAAAGGAGCGCTGCTGGTTGCAAATTATGGCAAAGGACGACTGGTTTATACCGGGTTGAGCTTCTTCCGCCAATTGCCGGCAGGAGTTCCGGGAGCTTACCGTTTGTTCTTTAACCTCATCGCAAGACCATGAAAAAAGAACTTCCTAAGGTGTATTGGATACTGCTGTTGACACAATTGTTTTTTTGGGGCTTTTTCTACTTGTTTATGAAAAATTTTAGTTGATGGAACTGATCGACTGGGCGGTATTGAGCCTCACCTTGACGTTTATTATTGTTTATGGGGTTTGGAAGAACAACGCTCACAAAAACATCAAGGATTATATCAGAGGTGGAAATCAGGCTTCGTGGTTTACCGTTGGGCTTTCTGTCATGGCCACACAAGCCAGTGCCATTACCTTTTTGTCTACCCCCGGTCAAGCTTTCAATGATGGGATGGGCTTTGTACAATTTTATTTTGGATTGCCTTTTGCCATGGTCATCATCTGCTTGTTTTTCTTACCCGTCTATCACAAACTAAAAGTCTATACGGCCTACGAGTTTTTGGAAAAACGTTTTGACCTTAAAACCCGAACCCTAACCGCCATTTTGTTCCTCATTCAAAGAGGCTTGGCAGCCGGGATCACCATCTACGCCCCGGCCATCATTTTGAGTGTAGTATTGGGCTGGAATCTTAAACTACTGGTGGTCGTCATCGGTTTGTTGGTAGTGTTTTATACCCTGATCGGTGGGACGCAGGCTGTTAATATCACCCAAAAACAACAGATGTTCATCATCTTCTCGGGTATGATAGCCGCCTTTATTTTTATAGTAAAAGGGCTCCCCGAAACGCTTTCTTTCTCCAATGCCCTTCGATTGGCGGGATTGAATGATAAAATGAATGTCCTAGACTTCAGTATAGACCCCAACAATCGCTATACCTTTTGGAGTGGGATCACGGGAGGGCTGTTTTTGGCCCTGTCCTACTTCGGCACGGATCAAAGCCAGGTGCAACGCTACCTCTCCGGAAAATCACTGGCCGAAAGCCAAAGGGGTTTGATCATGAATGGATTTTTAAAAATCCCTATGCAGTTTTTTATACTACTGATCGGAGTCTTGGTCTTTGTCTTTTTCCAATTCGAAAAGGCACCACTCCATTTCAACCCTTATGCGGTAGAAAAAGTAAAATCCACCCCCGGAGGGAACAAGTTTGAAGCCCTTGAAATCGCCAACGACATCATTTACCAAGAAAAACAAAAACAACTCCAAAAAGAAGATTTTTTCTCTAATACAGGCTCCCAAGCCAAATACCTCCAACTGGAAAAACAGGCGCAAAGGAACCGGACCGAGGCCAAAAAAATCATCGAAACCAACCAACCTCAAGTCGAATCCAACGACAAGGACTATGTCTTTATCTATTTTATTTTAAATTACTTGCCACAAGGCTTGATCGGACTGCTGTTGGCGGTGATCCTATCGGCTGCCATGAGCTCTGCTGCCTCTGAGATCAACGCCCTCTCTGCGACTACGGTGGTTGACTTATATAAACGTTTCAATGGAACTGGGGACGAAAAGCATTACGTATGGGCAGGAAAAGGATTTACCCTGCTTTGGGGTGTCATTGCCATTGCATTTGCCCTGGTAGGGAATCTCTTTGAAAACCTGATCCAATTGGTCAACATCATCGGCTCCCTTTTTTACGGTACCATTCTGGGTATTTTCCTGATCGCCATATTTATAAAAACCAT
>JBESZM010000066.1:0-23715 GCA_041254175.1 Flavobacteriaceae bacterium
ATGTCTTTGGTGTCAATTCCAGTGATTTTGAAAACGATCATTATTTTTCAGGTTTAAACGTTATAGGAATCAAAATTTCATTTCTTCGATTGATGAATTTGTAAGGGCTATTATAGACCAATATTTTAGGGGTCCCCGCAGGATTTATTTTTTCTTTTTGGAGAAGTTTTCGGAGTATTTCGGTATGTTCTTTTTCTTTAGATGCGTTGGTGTAACCGGAATATATGATGGCGGCAAAATATCCCCCTTTATCCTCAAAAACTTTCAATGAAGGGTCATTAGGTTGAGGAGTGTTGCCGTCCGAAAATTTTTTAGGCAATACAAAAGCCATTGAGTTTTCATCTGTTTTTTTCTCCATATGAACGGGAGTGGTCATGGCAATTTTGGCATTTTTGGTGTTGTTTCCAGAAATGTATCCAAAGAGTTTTCCAAAACCCGATCCTTGAGTTTTGGAGGTGTATTTGGCCATCATCACAGGGGGGTAAAAACGTATTTCTACTCCAGCGATCTTTTGGATTACACTGTAGGATTGCATTTCGGTTTGCGCCATAATTACCGGAGATAGGAGTAAAAAAAACAAAAATCTTTTCACAAGTTTGAATTTATTTTAATTAGCTGATACCTATCCTTTATACTTATATTGAAAAATTTATATTGGCTGTTTTTGTCCCTCTATAAGGGTTTCATCGGTTCATGTGATCCAATTTTTTAAAGATTTTCCCCATAAGACCAACCTTCTCTAGTGGGTTCTTTGATGTAGGCATCGATATCCGGGCGATTGGTGATTTTCATTTTTTCGGCATCGTATTCAATCCTGGCGGCAAAACGTTGGGCCAAGACCCCGACCAAAGCCATTTCGGTCAATTCAGCGGCATAACCAAAATGAGAACCGGGAAGACTATTGTCTTTGATGGCATCTACCCACTCTTGTACAGGACCTTCTTCATATACCCTTGGGATTGTTTTTTCGGGCGGGTTTTTTTGGAAAGCTTCCCATTCCTCTGGGGAAACCAATAGTCTGGGATTGTTTGGTCTACCTCCGGTCAAAAGGGTTTTTTTGTCTCCGATCATCAACATACCTGAACGGTCTAATTTATCAATTCCCCATTCCGGTTTGATTTCAGGTTGGTAACCACCCTCGTACCATTTAAGAGTTACTGGAGGGCGGTTGTCCCTTGCTGCAAACTCAAGTGTGGTAACGGATTGATCAGCAATAAATCCGTGTTCTGTTCTGGGGTTTGGCACAAAACCTTCGGCGGTATGAGGCATCCCCAATTGAAGTGCCCAAAAGGGACCGTCAAGGGTATGGCAAGACCAGTCTCCCAACTGACCATTTCCAAAATCATAAAAACCCCTCCAGGATTTTGGGGCATAGGCCGAATTAAAAGTCCTGTATTTGGCTGGGCCTAACCAAAGATCCCAATCCATATAGTCGGGGATGGGATGGACGGGAGCAGGAAAACGCTCCGGTTTTGTCCAATATTTTCCCGGGCCATAATTAAAGGTGCCATGCCAGGCATGAACTTCTCTTACATCTCCCAATATGCCTTGATCGTACCATTCTTTTATCAAACGAATACCGTTTGTGGTATGTCCTTGATTTCCCATTTGTGAAATCACCTTGTAGTATTGAGCCGCTTTTTTCAAAGTTCTCAATTGCCATACATTGTGGGCCAGAGGTTTTTCAACATAAACGTGTATACCCAATTCCATAGCGATCATGGTTGCCGCAAAATGAGTATGGTCGGGAGTGGTAATGATTACTGCATCAATTTCTTTGGCCATTTGATCATACATCACCCTAAAGTCTTTAAACTTTTTGGCTTTTGGAAACATTTCATATCCAAATGCGGCTCTGTTGTCATCCACATCACAAAGGGCTACAATATTTTCTTTGGGGACTTTACTCCAATTGGCCCTTCCTCTTCCGCCAACACCTATTACTGCAATATTAAGCCGGTTGGTCGGAGAATTCTTTAAAAAGCCGGGAATAAATATTAATCCGGACGAGGCTAAAGAAGATGATTTGATGAATGACCTTCGCGAAAAATGATTCATGAAATTTTGGTTTATCTCAAATATATAAATAATTAGATAAAGCGTAAGCTTTAAGATCATCGTTCATTTAAAAATTGCATACAGATTATATTTAATTATATTGCTGATGTTTAGTAACAGAATTTCAGACAGTTATGACATCCGTACTTGAGCAGTTAGATTGGATTGTTTTAGGGATTTATTTTTTGGCGCTTATTGGAGTTGCGGTATGGGTTTTTATACAAAAAAATAAAAACACCGAGGACTATTTTTTGGCAGGGCGGAATGTAGGATGGTTCGTCATTGGGGCCTCCATTTTTGCCTCCAACATAGGCTCTGAGCATGTGGTTGGATTGGCAGGTACCGGTTTTGAATCCGGAACTCCCATGGCGCATTATGAATTACACGCATGGATTGTATTGCTTTTGGGTTGGTTGTTTTTGCCCTTCTACATCAGAAGCGGGGCCTTTACTACTCCTGAATTTTTGGAAAAGAGATTTGACAGTCGCTCCCGATGGTTCCTTTCTGTTTTTTCTTTGCTGGCCTATGTCTTGACCAAAGTTTCCATCACCATTTATGCCGGAGGGATTGTAGTGTCAGAATTGTTAGGGATACCCTTTTGGTACGGAGCCATAGGCATTGTTATATTTACCGGGGTCTATACTGTTATTGGAGGGTTAAAAGCGGTCATCTATACAGAAACACTGCAGACCATTGTTCTCATTTTTGGTTCGGTGATCACCACCATTTTGGGACTTTATGAGGTTGGTGGTTGGGGACAATTACGAGAGACAGTTACCGCAGTCAGTCCTGATCATTTTAACATGTGGCGGCCCATGTCTGATCCCAATTTTCCATGGACGGGTATGTTGATCGGCGGTACCATTGTCGGAATTTGGTATTGGTGTACAGACCAATATATTGTTCAACGAACTTTGGCCGCTAATAATATCACCATTGCAAGAAGAGGCGCCATTTTTGGGGCTTATCTAAAACTATTACCCATTCTGATTTTCCTCGTACCCGGAATTATTGCTTTTGCTTTGACCCTTCAACAACCCGATGTTTATGTTGTAGAGAGAGCAGATCGCGCTTTTCCCATGTTGGTAAAAACCCTTTTGCCCGTTGGACTCAAAGGATTGGTTGCGGGAGGATTGATGGCTGCTTTGATGAGTTCGTTGGCTTCGGTTTTTAATTCTTGTTCTACTATTTTCACCATAGATATCTACAAAAAAATTAAGCCGGATATGTCCGAAAAATCTCTCATCAATATTGGTAAAATTGCTACTGCCATCATTGTGATTTTGGGAATCATCTGGATCCCCATTATGGATAAAATTGGAGGAGGGGTTATGTACCAATACCTCCAAAACGTTCAGTCCTACATTGCTCCACCGGTCACTGCTGTTTTTCTTCTGGGCATACTGTGGAAAAGAATAACTTCTGATGCTGCGATTGCCACACTTTTTAGTGGATTGATCTTGCTTGTATTGAGATTGGGAAGTGAGATTTATTTTCAGGAAGAAATTCTTTCCGGGGCAAGTGTATCGGGAGTGGCTTTTGCTTTTGCTACCATAAACTTTGCACACATGGCGATCTTTATGTTTATTTTTTCAGTCTTCGTATGTATCAGTGTTAGCTTGTTGACGGCTCAACCCGATTATTTTAGAATTGAAGGTTTATCTTTTGGAACCATGACTCCCGATATGAAAGAAGAATATCAAAAATCTTTTAATAGAACCGATTTGATTTTATCGGTGATTCTCGTCGGTATGGTGGTTTCTGTTTTATTATATTTCACCGGATGATTATAAATTTATTTTAATGAAAAATTATGTATTGTCATTAGATGCCGGGACGACCAGTTCTAGAGCTATTTTGTTTGATAAAAAAGGAAATCAAATGGCGATGGCCCAACAGGAGTTTACCCAAATATTTCCCGAAAAGGGATGGGTTGAACACAATCCCATAGAAATATGGGAGACACAAATCAATGCGGTCAAAAACGTTTTAAAAAAGGCCGACATCACCGCTGATCAGGTTGATTCCATCGGAATTACCAATCAACGGGAAACAACCATTATTTGGGACAGAGCCACAGGGGCTCCTGTATTTAATGCTATTGTATGGCAGGACCGCAGGACGGCCAAAATTTGTGAGGAAATTGTTGCAGAGGACAAGTCCGACATTTTTACCCAAAAAACCGGTTTGGTGGTTGATGCTTATTTTTCTGCTACCAAGATTAAATGGATTTTGGATCAAGATCCTGCCCTGAGAGATCTTGCTCATAAAGGTGAATTAGCATTTGGTACGGTGGACAGTTGGTTGATATGGAATCTCACCGGAGGCGCCAATCACGTAACCGATGCAACCAATGCCAGCCGAACCATGATCTATAACATTCACGAAAATCAATGGGATCAGGAACTGCTAGACCTCTTGGATATTCCCAAGGCCCTATTGCCCAAGGTGGTCAATTCTTCTGAGATTGTAGGAACCACTGACCCGTCTATTCTGGGGACATCCATCAATATTGCCGGGATCGCCGGAGATCAGCAAGCTGCATTGTTTGGTCAATTGTGTCTTCAGCCGGGAGATGTTAAAAACACTTACGGTACGGGTTGTTTTTGTATTATGAACACAGGGGGACAAGCTGTAGCTTCAAAAAATAAAATGTTGACCACCATTGCCTGGCAAATTGACGGTGAGGTTACCTACGCCATAGAAGGCAGTGTTTTTACGGCAGGAGCATTGGTACAATGGCTTAGGGATCAATTGCATATGATAGCTTCTTCTGCTGATATCGAAGCCTTGGCTGAATCTGTTTCAGACAATGGGGGAGTGACCTTTGTCCCGGCCTTATCAGGTTTGGGTGCCCCTTATTGGGATCCGCATAGCACTGGAGCCATTATGGGAATTACCCGAGGAACCAACAAGGGACATATTGCCAGAGCAGCCTTGGAGGCCATAGCCCTCAGGTCGAGGGATATTATTATTGAAATGCAAAAAGATGCAGGCGTCGATTTTAAGAGTCTGAAGGTTGATGGTGGGGCCAGTAATAATGATTTATTGATGCAAATTCAGGCCGATTTGATCAATGCCGATGTGATTCGACCTAAAGTCACTGAAACTACCGCTATGGGTGCTGCTTTTTTGGCAGGACTTGCTACTGGTTTTTGGTCATCGGTCGATGACCTGAAAGACCTCTGGGGTGAAGATCAACGTTTTAAACCTTCAGCAAGCCAACAGACCAAAAAAACCATTTCCCTATGGGAGAACAGGGTATCCAGAATATTAACCCAATAATGAATAGAAGTGCCAGTTTAAAGGAGCTCAGAGAGTCAGATCAATGGGATATTGTCATTGTTGGTGGAGGTGCCAGTGGGCTGGGTGCAGCTGTCGATGCTGCAAAAAGAGGTTACAAAACCCTGCTTTTAGAAAAAAATGACTTCGCCAAAGGAACTTCATCAAGAAGTACGAAGTTGGTTCACGGTGGTGTTCGGTACCTTCAAAATGGCGATATTTCACTGGTGATTGAGGCGCTAAAAGAGCGGGGAATCATGAAAAGAAATGCCCCTCAACTGGTCAAGGACATGAGTTTTGTCATTCCCTTTTACGACTGGTGGAACAGTCCTTTCTATGGCTTGGGTCTTAAGGTTTATGACATGATGGCCGGTAATATGGGTTTGGGTCCCTCTACACTATTGAACAAAGATGAAACTATTGAACTGATCAACAATGTCAAAAAAGACGGATTAAAAGGAGGCGTCATATATCACGACGGTCAATTTGATGATTCTAGGATGGCGATTACCCTGGCTTTGACTGCTACCAATTTAGGGGCCACCTTGATCAATTATGCTGAGGTTACGGGTTTGTTGAAAGAAAACGAACTCATATCAGGCTTGGAAGTTTTGGATCATGAATCTGGAGAGAAGTATACCATAGAAACTAAGGTAGTAATCAATGCGACCGGGGTGTTCAGCGATCAGATCGTTAAACTGGATCAACCGGAAGCCCGACCCATGATCCGACCCAGTCAAGGCGTTCACTTGGTTTTAGAAAGTGCTTTTTTAGACGGTCCTCATGCCATTATGATCCCTCATACCAGTGATGGGAGGGTATTGTTTGCTGTCCCATGGCACGACCATGTGGTGGTGGGAACTACCGATACACCCATCGATCATGCGGATGAGGAACCCAAAGCATTGGAGGAGGAAGTTGAGTTTATCCTCAACAATGCCGCTCAGTACATGACCAAGAAGCCTAAAAGAGAAGATGTCAAGAGCGTTTTTGCCGGATTGAGACCCCTGGCAGCTCAACAGGGTGATTCTACTCAAACCAAAGAAGTCTCGCGTCATCACAAGGTAAATGTTTCTACCAGTGGATTGATCAGTGTTTTGGGTGGAAAATGGACTACTTACAGAAAAATGGGAGAGGATACCATCAACACTGCCGCCGTGGTGGGCGGTTTGAAAGAACAAAATTGTAAAACCAAAAAACTATTGCTCCATGGCTATGATGAAAATACTGACATAAATGACCCCCTTCATGTTTATGGGGCTGACCGACAGAAGATCATTTCGATGGGAAAACCCGAGGACAATGATTCCTTGTCGGATAAATTTTATATTAGTAAAAATTTAATTCTATGGAGTGTCGAACATGAAATGGCCATTCACTTGGAAGATGTCTTGGCACGAAGGGTCAGGTGTTTGTTTTTGGATGCCAAAGAGACCTTAAGAATCGCGCCTGAAGTGGCTGAGATTATGGCAACTGCCCTTCAAAAAAATGATGAATGGATTGCCCGGGAACTTAAAGATTTTAAAACCATAACACAAAACTATATATTATGATTGATCCTTATATCGCGGAATTTATCGGCACTTTTTTCCTTCTTTTATTGGGTGCCGGAGTGGTGGCCAATGTAACTCTTAAAAATACGATTGCCGAAGGGCAGAGCCCCTGGGTTTTAATTACCAGTGCCTGGGGTTTTGCAGTTTTTGTTGGAGTTTTTATCACAGGTCAATTCAGTGGAGCACACCTCAATCCTGCCGTTACCGTTGGTTTGGCTGTTGCAGGTAAGTTTTCTTGGACTTTGGTTCCGGGCTATATCATTGCCCAAATTTTGGGAGCCATGATGGGCGGCTGGGTATGCTATCTCATTTATATTGATCATTACCGTCTTACCGAAGACGAGGGAGTGGTTCGCAGTACTTTTTGTACCGGCCCTGCCATCAGGAATTTTAAAAACAATTTTTTTAGTGAATTCATCGGTACTTTTGTTTTGGTTTTTGGGGTAATGTTCATCGCAGCTCCAAATATAGAAATCGAAGGTGTGGTCGTAGAGAATTTTGGTTTGGGTGCCTTGCAAGCATTGCCGGTAGCCATTTTGGTGTGGGTCATCGGTATGGCATTGGGAGGAACTACAGGCTACGCCATAAATCCTGCGCGGGATTTTGGACCCAGATTAATGTACCAGATGTTGCCCAGAAAAAACAAAGACGCCGACTGGTCTTATGCTTGGATCCCTGTTTTGGGACCATTAGCCGGAGGGGCCTTGGCCGGATTTGCCTACACTTTGCTTATCTAGTTTGGAGGTAAAGCATCTTTTACCCGCTCGGGATAATCTGTGATGATCCCGTCTACTTCTAAGGTCAACATTTTTTCAATATTCTTTGGATCATTGATGGTGTAGGGAAAAACCTTATACCCTGCCTGCTGTATTTTCTTGACATTTTTTTCATTCAAGGATTTGAAATCCGGATTGATGGCTTGAGCATTTACCTCTCGAGCTATAGGCAATGCATCTAAAGGATCAGCACCGGTCAGCACGGCTATTGGAACCTCTTGATTCAATCGATAAAAGTGTTTGAGTTCCTCCCAGTCAAAACTCGATATGATGAATTGGTCTGCCGTCCATTTTTTTTGCTTTAAAAGGGGGGTCAAAATTTTATGGGTGGGTTCTGCTGTTCCACCACCTTTTAATTCAATATTTAAAAATACTTTTCCATCGATTAATTCCAACACCTCATCAAGGGTAGGGATTTTGTGCTCCCCCATTACTTTTATTTTTTGAATGGAATCGTATTCCAAGCTTTCGATGTAACCCTGGGCGTTGGTTAATCGATCCAGTTTTTTGTCGTGAAAAACCACCAGTTCACCGGATTTACAAAGGAAAATATCGATCTCAATTCCGTCAACTCCCAATTCCATTGCTTTGGCAACCGAGGGAAGGGTGTTTTCAGCTACATGACCTTTGGCACCGCGGTGGCCTATGGTTAAAGGAGTATATGGATCATTACAACTGATTGAAGATAGTGCAACCGTAAGGAAAATCATATAGTTTTTAAGAGTAAGAATGTTGGACGAGAAAATCATTATTTGTATACATTTAATCAAAAATAGGAATATGATTTTTCAAAAAGAAATTACGCTTAGTCCCTTTTCTCGGGGATTTCATCTGATCACTGAATACATCAGTAGAGAATTGCCCCAAATGAGCGGAATGTTGAATGTATTTATCAAACATACTTCAGCCAGTTTGACCCTTAACGAAAATGCCGATCCAACGGTCAGGCAAGATTTTGAAACCCATTTCAATGTTATGGTGCCCGAGTCGGCAAATTATTTTCTTCACACCCTCGAAGGGCCGGACGATATGACCTCTCATATCAAAAGCAGTCTTTTGGGCAGTAATGTCAATATTCCCATCCAAAACGGCCGACTGTTATTGGGTACTTGGCAAGGCATATACCTCTGCGAACACAGAAACCGTGGAGGGGCAAGAAATTTGGTGATAACTGTGGTGGGAGAGTGATAAGGGTTTTTAAAATTTAACTACACGAGATTTATTGGTCAATCAACTGTATCACTTTTTCGATTGGGATGTTTTTTTTATCGAACTCAAATTTTGGATACATACAGATTAAACATCTGTGTATTAATACTTGCGATCATTTGGGCCATTTAGGTAAATCGAGGATTCCAAGGGAGAGTCAGTATTGATAAAATCTACACCCATTTCTTTCATCACTTTCCATGCGGTTTTGGAATCAGGAACTCCCCAAAATCTGAAAGGTTTGTTCATTTGATGGGCTTGGGCAATTACGGATGAAATCATTTGTTGATCAGTATCCGTTAGCTTTCCTTTTCCATTCCAAGCGGAGATTTTTTTGAAATTTAAGCTGATCAGTGCTATTTTTTTCCACTGTTCATTCTCTGTAATCTTCTCCAGACTTTGGTAATCGAAATGAATGTAGGGCGGATAATTTTTGTATTCTTCGGATTTGGGCCGATTTCCTGAAATTACAATCGATATTCTCGGATCGTTGATAATAACCGGATATTTTTGAAGTGTAGCAATTAATTTGTTGAGGGTGGTGTAGGCTTCGGATTTAAAGTCAACTAGAAGTTGAAGCTTGTCAAGAGCACCCAACTTTAAGTCGATCACCTTTTGGATGGGTTGTAAGTACAAGTTCTCTATTGTCCTGTCCCTGACAATTTCTGATTTGCCATGCGTAACAAATAGACTGTCATTTTCTAAAAAAACATCTACTTCTATTGAAGTCAAACCATTGGAAAAGGCATTCCAAAAAGGAATATTTTGATGGTAATCGTTATGAGAATGAATACGGAACGCTTTTTTTTCTTGTGCTTTGACAAAGAGGATGGAGCTGATAAAAAGGACTGACAGATAATTAATAGAACTTTTCATGCTTGTTGTGTCTTTTTTCAAGTAATTAAATTTACTAAAAAAGATACATCCCGAAATCAGAGGGTACATTAAGACAATCCCAATTTATAAAGGGAATGAATTTTTTTAAAGTGAAATATGATAAACTTCCTGAGGATTGGTGAAAAGATTGTATTCACAAATTAGCATTTTTAAGAGGATTCATTTTTTTGAATACTTTTTATACAATAAATATTAAATTGTGCTTAAGATGAAAATTTTAAAGATCACTCCGTTCATTTATTCTCTAGCAGGAATATTTTTTACGGGTTTTGTTCTGCTTTGTCTAAGCTGTAACTTAAAAAATCCGGACGTAAAAGATTTATCAAAGCTTCCCAACATGATCATTTTTATAGCCGATGATGTCAGTTGGGACGATCTGGGTTGCTATGGAAACGAAGAGGTTCATACCCCCAATATTGATGCCTTGGCACAAGATGGAATAATTTTTAAAAATGCCTATCTGACCACCAGTTCTTGTAGTCCCAGCCGAAACTCCATCATCACAGGGAGGTATCCCCACAATACCGGAGCGGCAGAGCTGCACACCAGTCCCCCCCTTGAAATGATTTCCCTAGCCGAAATTTTAAAATCCAAAGGCTATTATACCCTTCAGGCCGGTAAATTTCATATGGGAGATTATGCCAAAAGAGGGTTTGACGAGCTACACGAAAATAGAAAAGTAAACGGTCCCGGTGGCGAGGGATATTGGGACCAGGCAGTGGAGAACCTTCCAGAGGGTCAACCTTTTTTTATGTGGTTGGCGGCTATTGATGCTCACAGAGGTTGGGGACAAAATCAATTCTCCGGAACCCACCCTCCCGATCAAATCAAAGTACCCGAGTACCTGATTGACGGACCCGAAACACTACAGGATTTAGCCCATTATTATGACGAAATCACCCGCTTTGATCATCATATTGGGGGTGTTGTAAAAAAATTAAAACAAAAGGGGGTCTATCAAAACACCCTTATCATAATCATGGCAGACAACGGTAGGCCATTTCCCCACAGCAAAACCCGAGTAAATGATCAGGGTGTAAAAACCCCTTTTATCATTCACTATCCTAAAATAAATAGGGTAAAAAATAAGTTGAGTCGGAGTTTAATCAGTGCGGTTGATATTGCCCCTACTTTGGTCGATTTGGCCGGTATGGATGAGGTAGATCATTTTCAAGGGGTCAGTTTTAAAAACCTACTTCTCAAATCAGAACAAAAGTTTCGGAATTATGTTTTTGCGGAACACAACTGGCACGATTATGAAGCCTATGAGCGCATGGTAAGAAACGACCGTTATATGTACATCCTTAATTCCCGGCCCCGGTTTGTGCAAAGAGGCCCTTTGGATGCCATTAACAGTACTTCTTATCAGGAACTAAAAGAAGCCTACTTGAGTGGTACCATCACCAAAAAACAGGCTGAGATATTTGTGTCAACCCGCCTTGAGGAAGAACTTTATGACCTGAGTGTTGACCCCTATCAATTCAACAACCTCCTTTTGGGGGACCGTATTCCGCCCGCCTACGAGGACCTAAAACAGAAGCTCAACCAATGGGTCATCGCAACAGGAGATGACCTCCCTGAAAATCTTACTTTGGATTGGTATTACAGAGAGCCTGTCAATACCGATGAGAAAGATAGCAATGGCCAAAAAAAAACCAACCGAACTCCCCAACACGGGATCAGAGGCGATATGCCCGGAAAAGCTTCCACAGCTACAAAAAACAACAACAAAGGACCTTTTTAATTTTAAACCGATTATGAAAAACTTCTTTTATATTACTGCATTATTAACCTTACTTTACTCTTGCGAGGAACCTATTAAGAGTGGAGAAGAATCCCCAAATTTTATTTTTATCCTGGCCGATGATCTGGGATACGGAGAAATTGGGATTCAGGGGCAAAAATGGATCGAAACCCCAAATATCGACCAGTTGGCCCGTGAGGGTATGATCATGACAGATCACTACAGCGGTGCTCCGGTTTGTGCTCCTGCCAGGGCAGTGTTGATGACGGGACTTCATACCGGAAATAACCCCGTAAGAGGCAATAGCGAATGGAGAGAAAGAGGAGAGGTTTGGAGTTTTAAAGCCATGTTTGAAAACCCTAATTTGGAAGGACAACGCCCCATGCCGGATTCCATTATCACCATTGCCAGTGTATTTAAATCGCAAGGATACAAAACCGGTATGGTGGGTAAGTGGGGTCTTGGGGCACCCAATACCAGCAGTATCCCCAATAAAAAAGGGTTTGACTTTTTCTATGGCTACAATTGTCAACGTCAGGCCCATACCTTATATCCTTCTCACTTGTGGAGAAACCAAGAAAGGCACATACTCAATAACAAAATTGTTAATAAACAAAGGCTTGCCGCGGACTTGGATCCCAACGATGATGCCAGTTATGCTCCCTTCAATCAAAACGACTATGCCCCTACCTTGATGCATCAGGAGGCCATGCAGTTTCTGGAGCGAAATAAAGACCATAAATTTTTCCTTTATTATGCCAGTCCCTTGCCGCATTTGCCCTTGCAGGCACCACAAAAATGGGTGGATCACTACAGACAAAAATTGGGACCCGAAGACCCATATCTGGGTAATTCAGGTTATTACCCCAACCGAACGCCTCGGGCCACTTATGCCGCTATGATTTCTTATTTGGATGAGCAGGTCGGAGAAATTGTAGCCAAACTCAAAGAAATAGGAGAATACGAAAACACCTTTATTATTTTTTCCAGTGATAATGGTCCCACGCATAAAGACAAACAAGCCGATATTCATTTTTTTAACAGCACTGGGATATTTGTCAATTCCAAAACTACCGTTAAGGGAAATGTCAACGAAGGAGGGATCAGAGTCCCAACGATTGCCACTTGGCCAAGTAAAATTAAAGCAGGCACACAATCCCATCATACCAGCGTTTTCTATGACTATTTCGCTACAGTATGTGATATTTTGGATGTGGAGCCTCCCTATCCGATTGATGGGATCAGTTACTATCCTTCACTTATGGAAAAACCACAGAAAAAACACGATTATCTGTATTGGGAGTTCCCTGCCTACGGTGGACAGCAGGCCATCAGGATGGGATCTTGGAAGGGCTTTAAAAAGAATTTATTTAAAGGGGCCTCTGCCATGCAGCTTTACGACCTTTCCAAAGATCCTAAAGAGTTAAATGATTTAGCGGCTGAGTATCCCGAAATTGTCCATAAAATGGAAAACTTTTTGGAACAAGCCCATACCACCGCTGCACAGAAAAAGTTTAGAATTCCGGTTTTGGAGAAATAACTCAAAACCCTTTTAAAGATTTAGGTTGTTTATTTTTCAAAATCTGAGGGATTGACCCAATGGGTTTTGATTTTTTCTCCACCCATATGGCGGCTGTAAAAGTTTTTTACATTTTCACCTGAATAGGGGTATTGATCAAAAACATCCCCATTGCCCAACACCCTGGGGTCTCCCTGTTGCTTTAAATCCCCAATCAGTTTGTCTTTCAATGATATTTTTAGTGAAGAATAACTTTCGTCAAAAGCTAAGTTTTTAAGGCATTGAGGATCTTTTTCAATGTCGTATAACTCTTCCTGTGGTCGTTTGCCAAAGGCGTAATTCCAATAGGTTGAATCTTTCCCTTGGCGGTGGAGGTTCAAAATTTCAGTTTTGGTGGGGCTGCCGTCGGTATTGAGGTATCCCGTTTCAGGATTTCCGGCAGGCCAACGTTCCGGTTTAAAATTCTGGCTGTAAAAATAGTTCCCCTCTATAATACCCCTCACCGGATAACCCTGGTCATTTTCCCTGCCCACGTCATGGCGTTCTTTCCCGATGATCATGTACTCTCTGGGGTGGGTATCGGGAAGGTTCTTAAAAACAGGATCCCAGCTTTTTCCCGAAAAGGGCTTCATGTCATGATTTTCTTCATCTATACCGGCCAAATCAAGGAAGGTGGGTGCAAAATCCGAGAAGCTGAAATATTCATCAATGACCCGCCCCGGATTTTTGATGCCTTTACCCCAACGAATGGCCAAGGGCAATCGATTGTCAAATGGATAGACTTGTCCTTTGACCCTTGGAAAGGGCATCCCGTTATCTGAGGTAACCACAATAAGGGTGTTTTCCAATAAATTTCTTTTTTCCAATTCTTCAATGATCTTTACCAGATGTCCGTCAAAATATTCTACTTCAAAAGCATAGTCCAGCATATCGGTGCGTACATTTTTGGAGTCCGGCCAAAAACCTGGTACTTGGTCTATTTGATCAATATTCTTATTTCCTTTGTTGGTTCCCACTTGGTATTCATAGGCACGGTGGGGTTCGTGTCCGCCTACCCAAAAGAAAAAAGCTTGATCCTCGGTTCTTTCATCAAGAAAAACTTTAAAATTCTCAAAGTAATCCACATTACTGATAAAAGTGGCAGGGGGGTCTAATTTCTTTTCACGATAAACCTCTCCGATCAAATTTCTTTTTTTTCCATCCTTCATAGCCACCCCCGGGGCCCATCCTTTTCCTGTTAAGCCGGTTTTATAGCCATTGTTTTTGAGTACCTCCGGAAAGGTGGTGAATTTTTCCGGAAAATAGGGAACATGGTTGGTTGCTTCCTCCAAAAGCCAGCTGTTCCTACCGGTAAGTATGGAGGATCGTGAGGGGGAACATTTTGCGTTGGTGGTATAGGCTTGACTGAACAACAAGCCCTCCTCCGCCACACGGTCAAAACCGGGAGTGCTGATCCACTCGGTGCCATAGATGCCGGTATGTGGATAAGATTGGTCATCTGAAATAACAAACAGTATGTTGGGTTTTTTTTCATCTACTGAGTGACATGCAACAATTAAAAATCCCATCCACAACAGATATGAAATTGAATTTCTCATGGTTTTGATTTTATTCCGTGTGCCCCCAAATTAATAAAAACTTCTTGTACATTCTCATTGGATGATTTTTTTTACTTTAAGTGTTTAAAACTTTCAAATTGAAAAAACACATATATATCCCAGCCAATCTAGTTCATTTGACGATATTGGTTTTGTTATTTTCTTGCAGTTCTGATGAGGGCAGATCAGACCCTCCCAATATCATTTTGATCAATATCGATGATATGGGATGGAATGACGTTAGCTTTATGGGCAGTAAATATTATGATACCCCTTGTATTGATGCTTTAGCTGATCAGGGATTGGTTTTTACCCAAGGCTATGCCGCATCTGCAAATTGTGCCCCCAGCAGGGCTTCTATTCATTCCGGAAAATGGACCACACGACATCAAATATATACGGTGGCCAATTCAGACCGAGGAAAAGCCTCGGACCGAAAATTAATACCCATCAAGAATACCAGAGTATTGGATAAAAAATTCACCACCCTTTCCCAAAAACTAAAACAAAAAGGCTACACCACCTGCCATTCCGGGAAATGGCACCTCAGTGATGACCCTTTGGAATACGGCTTCGATTTCAATATTGCCGGGGGGAAACAGGGTGCACCCGGTAGTTATTACCCACCTTTTGGGAACAAGAAAAATCAGATCAAAATAAAAAAAGGTAAAAGTGAATATTTGACCGATCTGATTATGGAAAAAACTTTATTGTTTTTGGACGATGTCAATGGCCCCTTTTTTTTGAATTACTCCCCCTATGCAGTTCATACCCCCATTCATCCTGTTGATTCCCTCTTGTACAAATATGAAAACAAGCCCCCTTACAAAGGCCAGAAAAATCCAAAATATGCTACCATGGTCGAAAATCTTGATCGTAACATAGGGCTGTTGGTTAACAAGCTCAAAGCGCGAAAGTTTTTTGAAAATACCTTTATCATTTTTACTTCCGATAACGGAGGTTATTACGGAAAAATCACCATGCAAAAACCCCTGAGAGCAGGAAAGGGGAGTTACTATGAAGGAGGTGTTAGAGTGCCTTTTTTCTTTATGTGGAAAAACAAAATCAGTCCCGGGAAAAACACCCAAACACCCATTTCTCATCTCGATATTTTCCCCACCCTAATGCATCTTACAGGGGATGACAGTATGAAAAACGATTTGGACGGTCACTCTCTTTTACCTTTGTTGGCCCAAAATCAAGTTGTGGACGAAAGATCTTTTTTCTGGCACTTTCCCATCTACCTTCAGGGTTACGATATCAAAGACAATGAAAATAGGGATTCACTTTTTAGAACCCGACCCGGTTCTTTGATCCGGAAAGGGGACTGGAAACTGCACTATTATTTTGAAGATCATGGGATTGAACTTTACAATCTTAAAGACGACATAGGTGAAAGGAATAACCTTGCAGAAATACAAGTAGATAAAAGAGAGGAGTTGACAGATGAACTTAAAGCTTGGTGGGAAAAAACCGATGCACCCATTCCAACTGCCATCAACCCATTATATGCACCTCGGTCAAATTGAATAATGATTTAAAATCTATATAAAATAAAACCCATTTGTCCCATTTTTAAAAATACCATCTATGAAAAATAAAGTTTACTTGATTTTGTTTTTATCGCTTGTACTGATGCGTTGTAAAAAACCATCTCAAGGAAGGATTCATATGACCTATACCATAGAACAATTTGATTTGGCCAATGACGAGATGTACATAAACGTCATCATAGAGAATAACAGTTTGATGGATATGAGAGGTGGTGCCTGGGAACTCCATTGGAACCAGATGAAAGGTTTTGTTCAGGTAGAATCCTTGGCGGAGGGCATAGACTTTGAATGGATCAATGGTGCCCATTATTTTGTATTAAAGTTCGGTAAACAATGGAAGCTTCCTCCCGGCGAAAGCATACAATTTTCAATGCAACAGCAAGGCATAATGGATCGGATCGCCATGGGGCCTGTTGGTGTTTTTATCGTTCAAGAACAGCAAATCGCAACGGTAGCTACCCAAGTCGAATGGAAACAAGCAAAAGGATTGGAATCCCTAAAAATTCCTACTGCTCAGGATCGATATGCAACCATGGAGGGATTAAAAAAATTAGAAAAAACAGAACTGAACTGGATCGTTCCCACCCCCAATCATCTCGTTTTTGAGGGGTCATTTAGAAATAAAGATTCGTTGTGGTCTGTAGATCTGGATGAACAATTTTCACAACAAAAGAAACGACTCAGCCCCTTAATGGACAGTATTTTTGAGATCAAAACCGTATGGGATCAAAGTTCCAATGCCAACTTTTTGATCCGTTATGACCCGGCGCAAAAAAGCGAAGCTTATCAACTCACCATAGCCAAAAATATCATTACGCTGAATGCATCAGACTATTCCGGTATCGTTTATGGCCTCCAATCGCTACGACAGATCATAACTACCACACCCTTGGAAGGTTTAGAATGGCCTTTGATCAAAGTTGATGATTCGCCCAGATTTGGTTACCGTGGATTTTTATTGGATATCGCAAGGAATTTTTATGGACCTAAAAAGATTGAAGAAGTTCTTGATCTTATGAGTTTATTTAAACTCAACCGTTTGGATTTTAGACTCACCGATGATGAAGGCTGGCGTATAGAAATACCTGGTCTCCCGGAGTTGACCGATATTGGTGCCAAAAGAGGATATTCGCCGGAACAAAAAGATCGCCTTATACCGATGTATGGCTCGGGGGCCAATGGAGCAGAAACGGGTAATGGGTACATCAATCGACAAGCGTTTATCGACCTATTAAAATTTGCCCACCAACGTGCCATAAAAATAATGCCTCAAATCAGCTTTCCCTCTCATGCACGTGCCGCCATCAAAGCAATGGATCAGCGATATGAAAATCCGCAAGTTCATGAGAATAAGGATGAGATTAAAAGCTATCAACTCTCCGATCCGGACGATCAAAGTAAATACAGATCTGCTCAAAATTACAATGACAATATCATCTGTATCTGTCAAGAAAGTGCCTATCATTTTTATGAAAAAGTTGTAGATGAAATTCTGGCCATGTACAAGGAGGCAGAGGTACCCATTGATCTATTCAGTATAGGAGCCGATGAACTGCCCTATGGAGTTTGGACAGCCTCACCGATTTGTCAGGATTTTATCGCAAACAATACATTGGGTATATCCAATGTCAATGATCTTTATCAATACAATTTAAAAAGACTAAAATCCATTTTAGAAAAAAGAAACTTGACCATGGCAGGTTGGGAAGATATCCTTTTAGACCATTCCGAAAAAAGTCAGGAGGAAACACAAATCAAATCAGAACACTTCAATTATGAGGTAATCCCTTACGTTTGGAACAACAGTTGGGGCGAAGGGCGAGAGGATATGATCTATAAATTTGCCAACCTTGGTTTCAAGACAGTGATGAGTAATTCCTCTGCTTTTTATTTTGATATGACCGATGACAAGGACATGGAAAACTTTGGATTGAACTGGTCGGGATATGTGGATTACAGGGATGCCTGGGGAACCGATCCGGAGAATGTATTTGCCAATTACAGCCTCAACAAAAAACACGGTATCACTCCTCAATACATCGCCCAAAGAGAAAAACTTCAAACCGATAAAAAAACAAATTTATTAGGGGTACAGAGCCAACTGTGGACAGAGACGGTTCGATCCGCTTCTATTTTTGATGAACTATTGTTGCCCAATCTGCCTGTTTTTTCTGAGCGCGCATGGTCTGCTCGTCCCCATTGGATGACCATGACCAAAGTTGAGGAGCAAATCAAGGCCATGAATTTGGATTGGAATTTATTTGCCAATATGTTGGGACAACGATCCCTACCCATGCTCAATTCAATCTATGGTGACATAGCCTATGAGCTCCCCAAACCAGGAGCCATCATTGAAAATGACATGCTCAAAGTAAGCGTGCCTTTCCCCGGACTTAGGGTGCGATATACGACCAATGGACTTGTTCCCAATCAAAATGACATATTGTATCACAAGCCCATTTCAATACCTAAAAATTCAAATATCGTACTCAGAACCTTTGATGTTTCGGGTAGGGGAGGCAGGGCCATATCATTAAAATAATTTATAACAAAAAATATGTACGAATATCATCAAGCTTCGACAGCACTATTAGATCAAATTGTTGAGGCCAATAAAAAAGTATTACCCAAGGCCATAGCATGGATGGCAAAAACCATAATCGAGGATCGTATCATCCATACTTTCGGAACCGGACATTCTCATATCATTGGATTGGAACTCTTTGTCAGAGCAGGAGGGTTGGCCAACGTAAATGCCTTTTTGGACTCCATTGTCATGACCTCTGAGGGGGCCCGTCGCAGTGCAGAAATAGAGCGAATCAGTGGGGTGTCAAAAGTATTATGGGATCAACACAAAATAGAGAAAGAGGATCTTTTTATGGTCATTTCCAATTCCGGTAGAAATGCCATGCCCATCGAAATGGCAGAGCGGGCCAAAGCCAATGGCAATAAAGTGATAGCAATTACCTCCATTGAACAGTCGAAAAAATATCCCGTGCGGATCGAGGGCCAAAAAAAACTCTACGAAATTGCAGATCTGGTTTTGGATAATTGCGTACCTCCCGGAGATGGGATGCTCCAAATAGGAGGGGAGCTCACCGGGGCTGCCTCAACCATAGCCGGGTGTTTTATTGTTAATTTGATGGCCACTGAAGCCATGAAAACAGCTATCGATAAAGGAGTGAAATTACCGGTATATTACAGTCAAAATATCGATGGATTTGATAACGAAACACTCTACGATCGCTATAAAAACAGAATTAAACACCTATAAATCCAATTTTTTCATTTCTGTAAACAAATGATTTTTCAAACAACGATCAAATAACAATGAAAAAACTTAGAAACCTTCACTTATTCTATTCTTTTAAAATTCAACTCCTTTTTTTTGCTTCGGTGAATTGTTTTGCACAATCAATTCCTCCACAAGAACTTCATTTTATCAAGGACTATCAGATCAGAAATTTTTATAATTCACAAGTTATTTTGAGTCAACTTGATTTTTCTAAAAACATTCTTGATGACCCTTTGTACAAAGTTAATCACCAAACACTCCCCGGCTGTGACTTTGAGTTGCAGGATGGCTTATTGAATATTTCCAACAACACCAAAACAATTCAGCAAAGCCATATCAACCTGGGGAAAATTTTTAATTACGCTGCAATCGATATGGACATTGAAGCTCAGAATAAGAAATCTTCTTTTGCAACAGCATCATTATCAATTTTTAAAGACAACCGAAACCGACTTACAGTTTCCCAAAATCAAATTGATCCCGAAAGTAAACAAATTGTATTTGAAATCTTTAAGGAGGGAGAATCAGTATTAAAAGAAATTTTGTTCGACAAAAAGCTGAAATCTCCGAATACTTTAAGAGTTCATCTAACAGGGAAATTTGTAAATATCTTACTGATAAAGAATAATGATTGGACTGTTTTGGGATCTTTCGATGTGAGTGAATATTTTGAATTGAGAGATAAAAAGGTTTTAGAATCTTTTGAATTATTTTTCGGTTCAACCCTTGGGCCCAGAGAGCGAATTGCCATTTCAAAAGGAGAACAATACTTGACAACTGGAACGGCTCAAGCGGATCCAAAAATACTCCATTATGAAGACGGGGCTCCGATAATAAAAGACAATAAAATATGGGTTGCCATGACCACAAGGGGCTATGGCACTCAGCTCTATCAAGGTATTTATTCTTATGATTTAGAGTCAAAAAAATGGAAAATTTCGGGTACACTGGTTTTTAACAAAGGAGATGGATTGATAAGACAGTGGGCGGCTTCTGATGTGTTCTATGATCGAATATCGGAAACTTGGAAGGTGTTTACGGTTTCTCATCGTGATGATCATATGTTGTACTCCGGTGAGATCAAAGAGGACCTGCGGTTTGGATTGTCAGAAGTTCCTGTTACCATAGTAAAGTATAACTCGGTTAATAATGAAGAGGATCCCTCTGTGATTTGGGATTCAGCCGTTGGAAAGTGGCGTATGGCCATATGCAAAGCCAATAATGGTTATCAAACCATTTTGATGGAAGCAGAGAAATGGGATGGTCAATGGAAGGAAATAGAAGTTTACGAACCCACCTCAAGCACCGGAGTACTCATTCAAAAAATTGGAGGCAAACGATATGTATTTATTGGTAGGGGAGCCACTCCTTGTCCTCTGGAGATTTTATCATATCCAGAAATGGAAAAAGTTGGTGAATTAAACTTGTCGGAGCACCCTATCGGTAAAAATATTTGGCCTGCTATTCTTCCCGTGGCAAAAGAAAATGGAACCGCATATTATCTTTTGACCTTTGATCGTGATGCCTGGACCGGACAAAGAACTTACGGCAATATTCATTGGTACTATGCAAAAGAATTTGCCTCAAATTTTTGGGAATATAAATTCAAACAAGAGGATGTTTTAGTTATAGATTAATACTCCTGATTTCCACCATTTTAACTAAAACAAATATATGAGGAAGCAAGATCAGCGGCAGAGTTTTTTTCCTAGGATAATTCATATTCAATTATAAATTCCATTAAAGAAAAGCATATGTGTTTAATGATTATGGTTAGATTTGGTTATTAAATCCTAAATGGATTATAAAATAAGCCCATATGATCGAGCCTAAAACCATTGTTTTGATGGGAGTAAGTGGCAGTGGTAAAACCACTATTGGCAGAGCCTTATCTCAAACTTTGGGTTATTCATTTTTCGATGCAGATGATTTCCACCCCCAAAAAAATATAGATAAAATGAGTTCAGGTTTGTCGCTTAACGATCAGGACCGATTGCCATGGATCAGTCGATTGAACGATTTGTTGTGCCAAAAACAAGATCAGGGTTTGACCCTTGCCTGTTCCGCCCTAAAAGAAAGTTACAGACAAAGACTTTCAGAGGGTTTGGAGATCAATTGGTTTTACCTCAAAGGCAGTTATAAAATGATTCTTCAACGGCTTGAGAACCGATCCCATCATTTTATGCCCCATGAACTACTCAAATCCCAGTTTAACACCTTGGAAGAACCCGATTACGCCATTGCCATTGACATTGATAAACCCATTGAAAAAATAATTGAACACATCAAAAACCATTTATGAAAGCGGATTTAGGGATCATAGGATTAGGAGTTATGGGGACATCACTGGCAAGGAACTTGTCTCGAAATGACTTTAGACTCTCACTGTTCAATCGCTACCTAAAAGGAAGTGAGGAGCAGGTTGCGCAACAGAAGATTGAAAAATATAAGGAGTTAAAAAATGCTACCCCTTTTGAAGATATGGAGTCTTTTGTAGCCTCCTTGTCCAAGCCGAGAAGGGTTTTACTAACTCTTACCGCCGGTAGTGCAGTCGATGGGGTGATCGAACAACTCATTCCTTTTTTGGCTCCGGGTGATTTGATCATCGATGGGGGGAATTCACATTATACTGATACCGAAAGGAGGTTAAAAGAAATCGAAAGCCATGGGATGTATTTCCTGGGTTTGGGTATTTCCGGTGGTGAAGCAGGGGCACTCCATGGGCCTTCTCTCATGCCGGGGGGTTCTGAAGCAGCTTATGATTTATCCCGGGATTTTCTGATGTCTATGGCTGCTATGACACCAACAGGTGAAAAAGTCTGTACCTATGTGGGCGAGGGGGGAGCGGGTCATTTCGTAAAAATGGTTCACAATGCAATCGAATATGTCGAGATGCAATGCATTGCAGAGTATTTTGAGATGATGAATAAAGCAATGAACATGAGCTATGAAACAATCGCCGATGTATTTGAACAATGGAATGAGGAATTTGGGAGCTATCTTTTAGAGATCACCGTTAAAATTCTGAGAACCACTGATGGAAAAACCCATCTGCTGGATCGTATTTTGGATAAGGCCTCTTTTAATCAAACCGGCTCATGGACTTTGATTACCGCCATTCAAAACGATCATGCTTCCAGCCTTGTGGCTTCGGCATTGTTTTCACGCTATACCTCCAATCAATGGGAAGATCGGGTTCGTCTGTCCCAACTCAAACAAGAGAGAGTTAATGATTTGTCGTTGGATACCTTGCAATTAAAAGCAGCCTACCGCTTTTCGAGGATCATCAATCATTTTCAGAATTTTCATCTGATAGCATCGTTTTCAAAAAGTGCACAGTGGCAAATTGATTTGAGTAAATTGTGTACGTTATGGACAGCGGGTTGTATTATTAAATCCAAGCTTTTAAGTCAATTAAGCCCTGTTCTAAAAGATAATTGCTCTCCTTTTTTTAACCGGGAATATTTCGATCAATTGAATGAAGATCGGGAAGCCATTGCAACCGTAGTAGCATCAATTGCCCCTACAGAGATACCTTTACCTTGCACGACCGAAGCCCTAACCTACTTTAAACAAATGACCCAAAAGAACTCCTCGGCCAATATGATTCAAGCCCAAAGGGACTTTTTCGGTTCACACGGTTTTGAAGTTGTTGGAGGGCTTGCGGGAGTATTGCATCATCACCAATGGGATCGCTGATGGATTTTACTTCGATCATAGCCCTTTTAGGGGGCATCTCTACACTTTTGATCCTGATCCTTAGGTTTAAACTACCTGCTTTTATTGCCCTGCTGATCGCCACCCTGATCATAGGACTGCTTTTGGGAATGGAATCGAATGACATTTTCAAAACCGTAGAAAAAGGAATGGGGGGAACTTTGGGCTATGTAGCCACCATAGTTGGGCTGGGTGCCATGTTTGGTTCCCTACTTGAGGTTACTGGATCGGCAGAGGCCATTGCAAGGCATTTACTTCACCGTTTTGGCCTTGAAAAAGCCTCCTGGACTCTATTGTTAAGCGGGTTTTTTATTGCCATTCCTGTCTTTTTTGATGTTGCCTTTGTACTCTTGATCCCAATTGTTTACTTCTTACAAAAACAAACCAATAAGTCCCTGCTCTACTATGCTCTCCCTCTTTTGGCGGGTTTGGCAGTGACCCATGCTTTTATTCCACCTACGCCCGGCCCTGTTGCCGTTGCAAAAATTTTAGGTGCCGACCTGGGGCGGGTGAT
>JBESZM010000067.1:0-5586 GCA_041254175.1 Flavobacteriaceae bacterium
GCCATCAAGCCGGGCATTTCTGCTTCAGCCAAATGAATTTCTCTCCTTCCATATTCAGCCAAGGACATGTCCTTTACCTTATAGGGCAAATAAGTAGATGCTGTTTTCGTTCCCATAGTTGTATCTTTATTGACAATTTTCAGCAAAAGTACGCACTTTAATTTCAATATCAAATGCCACTACACCAAAGGGTCAATTTCGATGAGCAAACCCAAATTTTGATCTGGTATATTGAAGAACCTTTGGAAGAGCTTAAAAAGGATCTCTTTTTGGCAAAGTCAGATGAGATCAGATTCCAAAAGCGTAAGATCCTCTCCCATCAAAAAGAGTTTTTGGCCTCCCGAAGACTCCTTTTGGAGGCGGGTATTCCTCCACACGGTTTGAGTCATGACCCAGACGGTATCCCACATTTGGAATCGGGACAGCAACTCTCCATTTCTCACACGAAAAATCTTGCCGGAATCGCCTTGGGGACAAAACCTCTGGGGATTGACCTGGAAGTTTACCGACACAAGATTCACCGAATTGCCCCACGTTTTTTACATGCCCAAGAAAGCTTTGCCCTCAACGGTACTCAGACCATCGAAAAACTTACTCTGATCTGGACCGCCAAGGAAGCCTTGTATAAAGCCCTCAAACAAAAAGGAATCATTTTTTCAAAGCAACTGATCGTAGCCCCTTTTGAATGGGGTGACCGCCAAGGTCATGCAAAAGTTATAATTTCAGATAAAACCCTCAATTTTTCTCTTAATTTTATCATTGAAAAAGCATACTGTGGTACTTTGGCCACGTCAAAAAACTAAAAAAATAATGAATATTTCTATAGAATTGACCCTGCTCCCCCTGAACGATAATTTTGAAGATTCCATCAAAAATTTCATCAAAAAACTCAGAACCTTGGGTTTTAAGGTTTTGGAAAATCCCATGAGTACTCAAATCTATGGGGAATACGATGCCCTGATGTCTGCCCTTCAAAAAGCCATAAAAGAAAGTTTTGAAAATGAGCCTTCTGTGGTTTTAAATATGAAGATCATCAAAGGAGACCGCAGCGGCTATGTCCCCAGTTTTTGATTTTTTATTTGGCCAATACAGTGCTTATACCACCATAGACATTGTATTGGAAATTACCGGAGTTCTCTTCGGACTGCTCAGTGTTTGGTATGCCAAAAAAAACAGTATTTGGGTCTATCCCAACGGAATGATTTCCACCTCCATCTTTGTCTATTTGTTATTCAAATGGGCCTTATTGGGTGATATGATCATCAACGCCTATTATTTTATCATGAGTGCCTATGGATGGTACTATTGGTCAAAAAGGGAGGAGCAGGTCATTGTTCACCCCATAACTTCAACAACCAAAAAAGAATTCAAAACGGCTTTGCTGCTCTTTGGTGCGAGTTTACTTTTTATCTTTTGGGTCTATCAAGTCTTTGACAAATGGAAGGATTGGACGGCTTATGTGGACACCTTGACCACTGCCATTTTTTTTGTTGGGATGGGCTTGATGGCCCGCCGAAAAATAGAACATTGGCTCTTTTGGATTGTAGGGGATATCATATCCATACCCCTCTATTTTTATAAAGGACTCTCCCTAACCAGTTTGCAATATCTTATCTTTACCCTTATTGCCATCTATGGATACCGCTCATGGAAAAAGACCTTAGACAAAACCCCTCCCATATCCTCAGGGTAGTGCTTTACGGTCCCGAATCAACAGGAAAAACCACCCTGGCCAAAGCCTTGGCAAAACACTATCAAACCGAATGGGTGGAAGAATTTGCCAGAGATTACCTCCAAAACAAATGGGAAGAACAACAAGCCATTTGTACTTTGGAGGACTTGCCGATTATTGTTGCGGGACAGCTCGAATTAGAAAACCAAAAGCTGGACAAAGCCAATAGGGTCTTGTTTTGCGACACCAATGTGGTGGTCACAAGGGTGTGGTCAGAAACCCATTTTAACGGCTATTGCGACCCTGTAATTATGGATTGTTCCAAAAAATTCAATTATGACCTTTACTTACTCACCGGAATCGATGTTCCATGGGTAAAAGATGATTTAAGGGATCGGCCTGATGACCGTCAATGGATGTATAATTACTTTCTTAAAGTTTTGAAAGAACAAGGAGCTCACTTTGCTGAAATTTCAGGGTCAATGGAGGAAAGATTAAAAAAGGCCATATTGATGATCAATACAATTTTACTCAAGTAGTATTAAAACCTCCCATTCATCATAGAGTGACGGGTGAATCAAGACAAAAGAGCTTTTGAGATTTTTATCTAATTCACGAATAGTATCCAAAGAAAAAGAACCTATTTTGCTTTGAATCAGATGGGTATCTTAATTTTTAATAAAAAACGGTCAACACCATTTAAGGATATACACATCATTCATAACTTGTAATGCTCTAATCTGCCATTGGCGAGAGGCCTGCCTTTTGCAGACAAGTTGGTAACTTACTATTTCAGCATTAAGGAAACAATGGCCAAGACACCACCCATAATAGCCAAAAACTGTACCAATCCCATAAAATAGATCGACTTGGTGAGATCAGCTTTTTGCCCATTGATCACTACCATTAGCTCAGCTTTTTGTTCTTTGATCACTCCCATGAGTTCAACCTTTTGTTGTGTGATGACTTCCATCAATTCCACCTTTTGATTCCTGACCTCCAACTGCAAGGCAGAGATATCTTCTTTTAATTCCACTTTCAAATCGGCAAGGTCCGTTTTGGTGGCAAGGTGCTCGTGGCGTTCCATTTTGTCATCTATGGTTTCTTCTATCTTTTGAACAAACAGCCCGGCCTTTTTTTTATCGGGAATAAATTCCTGTGAGAGTTCAAAGAGTTTTATACTGGTTTGAGACTTCATGGTAGGGGCTTTTTCTAAAATTACATAATAATTTCTATTACTAAGACAGAACAGAATAAAAATTCGTAACCAATGATCATCTTCGTATAAAGCAATAATAATACTCATCTAATCAAGCTTTTTTTTAAAACAGTTGATTCCATGGTGGAACTTATTTATCTTTGCCCATATCTCGAAGGGGTGCCCGCTTTTGGCTGGCTGAGATCATACCCATTGAACCTGGGCGGATAATGCCGCCAAGGGATTTTTAATTAACGTTTAACACTAAGAATAATCACCCCTTTTATTCGAATAAAACTATTCGGATGAAAACGATTTACTTGGGATTTTTAGCGATGACCCTTCCAACTCTATCGCTTGCACAAACCACTGCTGTTCAAGACAGTATTCCTGAAATTCAATTAGAAGAAGTCAAACTCGCCGGTCTGCGCATCGACGAAGATCAGCCTTTTTCTTTTTCCAATGTTGATAAGGAAGAGCTGGCCTCCAGAAACCTGGGGCAAGACCTGCCCATCATGCTCAATTATCTCCCCGGAGTGGTCACCACCAGTGATGCCGGAGCAGGGATCGGTTATACCGGGATCAGGGTGCGGGGCAGTGATGCGACAAGGGTCAACGTCACCATCAATGGCATTCCCTACAACGACTCCGAAAGTCAAGGGGTCTATTGGGTCAATATGCCCGATTTCACCTCCTCGGTATCCTCTCTTCAAATTCAAAGAGGGGTAGGGACTTCCACCAACGGTTCCGGGGCTTTTGGAGCCAGCATCAATTTATTGACCGATGAAGTATCTCAAAAAGCTTATGCAGAAATTGCCAATACGGTGGGAAGTTTTAATTCCCTGAAGCACACCCTCAAGTTTTCTACCGGACTGCTCAACAATTATTTCGAAATTTCGGGAAGATTATCTAAGATCACTTCCGACGGTTATGTGGAACGCGCCAGTTCAGACTTAAAGTCCTATTTTTTACAAGCCGCTTTTCAGGATGAAAACACTTTGATCAAAGCCCTTGTCTTTGGGGGACATGAGATCACCTACCAATCCTGGTTTGGGGTCGATAAAAACACTTTGGCCTCCAACCGCAGATACAATCCAGCAGGTGAAATTTATGACGATAATGGAAATTTGGAAGGACATTACGACAACCAAGTGGACAATTACCGCCAAGACCACTATCAACTCCATTGGAATCAAAAGATCGATCCCTACACCAGTTTGTCTTTAGGATTCAATTATACCTACGGGCGAGGTTACTATGAGGAGTACAAAGACCTTTGGTTCGAGCAAAACATCAATTTTTCTTCTGACAATAATTTTAGTTTCCTGGGATTAAAGCCCGTTAATATTGGAGGATCAACTGTTGATACCACTGAAAATATTGTCCGCAAATGGTTGGACAATGATTACTATGTGGCCACTTTTTCCCTCAACAGACAAAAAGGAAATACGGAATGGAATCTGGGTGCACTTTATAGTAGCTATGTAGGGGATCATTTTGGGGAGTTGATCTTTGCCCATTACGCTCCGGACGTTTCGCCCCGGCATCGTTTTTACGAAAACCAAGGAAACAAAAAAGAAGGAAATATTTTTGCCAAAGTCAATCACCGATTTAACGACCGTATTTCAGCCTATTTGGATTTGCAATACCGTAGTATAAGCTATAGTGCAAATGGAAATCTCAAAGGGCCGGAGCCCATCAGCATAGACGAAAATTATGGGTTTTTCAATCCCAAAGCTGGAATGGTTTATACCCATAACCCTAAAAACAAATTTTATGTTTCATTTGCCCGTGCAAATCGGGAGCCTAGCCGATCCGATTTTGAAAATGGAAAACCCCAACCTGAAGAACTCAACGATTATGAATTGGGGTGGCGTTTTAATACAGAAAAAACCAACCTATTGGTCAACATCTATCTCATGGACTACACCAACCAATTGGCCCTCACCGGTGCATTGGATGATGTGGGAAGCCCTATCAGAGAAAATGTAGGAAAAAGCAGCCGATTGGGCATAGAAATAGAAGGGACTTTTTCGCTTGCCAATCGTTGGACTTGGCAGCCCAACCTTACGCTCAGTCGTAATCGTAATCAGGATTTTTATTTTCAACGCGATGGGGTTTTGACCCATTTGGGCGATACCCACCTTTCTTTTTCTCCCGCTATGGTGGCTGGGAATATCATCGCTTTTCAGCCTTCAAGCCAATGGAAAATTGCCTTGCTCACCAAACACGTAGGCGAGCAATTCATGGGGAATATTGACTCCGAAACTTCCAGGTTGGAAGCTTATACCGTGTCGGATTTAAATGTCAATTATCGAATCCTTCCAAAAAGCCTGTTTAAAGAGATCAATGTTTCATTATTGCTAAACAACTTTTTGGGAACAAAATATGTTTCCAATGGGTATTTCTACACTTTCGATGACGACTATTCTGTCCCCGGGGTGGTAAGCACGGTTGAGGGGGCAGGATATTATCCTCAAGCTCGATTTAATTTTTTGGCGGGGCTCAGTTTAAGATTCTAAAGGCGGTAGGCCAGTGTAAAACGAAGTACGGGAATCCCTAATGTTTCAGGGTTAAGGGTATTGACAAATTGATTGAGCAGGAAGATCAACCGTAATTTTCGATTGAATTCTATACCGGTTTGTAGCCCATATCCATAACTCAGGGGTTTCAACTCGTCATTAAAAAAAATTTCAACATCACCTTCCCCCATTTG
>JBESZM010000068.1:0-16870 GCA_041254175.1 Flavobacteriaceae bacterium
AACAAGTGTGGGTGGTGTTTGAGAAGTAATGTTATGATAGGGAGAAAGCTCCTTGTATCCTGTTTTGAATAGTGAGGCCCACTTACCATTCGGGATTTTATAAGCGGTGCAATGACATTGGAAATCTTTTTCGATCCAGTCTTTTACACCAGAACCGTGATATCCATTGGGGCCGTTATCAAAGACCGGGTTAAAAAGTACCATAGCGGCTGGTGTGGGATCAATACTTAAATCGTCTGTTAATTCATTGACAGAATGAAGTGTGGCCGTAGCAGCAGCGATGTGACCTCCTGCAGAACCACCCGAGGCAATGATTTTCTGTGGGTCGATATTAAAAATGCTGTGGTTTTGTTTTAAAAAACGGAGGGCGCTTCTCGCATCTTTGATGCATTCAATCGGACTGGTATTGTGCCGGCTGTCAACGCGATATTCGAATAGAAAAGTGGTCAGTCCCCGCTGAGAAAAATACGAAGCTTGTCTTTGGAAATGGGTATAGGAACCTCCTCTCCAACCTCCTCCAAAAAAGAAAGCTATGGCTCCCGTCGACTTATTGTTTTGTGATTCTGCCGCATACCAATGTACTTTTAAAGTATCACCCTCAACAATTTTAAAATCCATCACTTTTAGTGTTTTTTCCTTTACAGGCAATTGTGACCACCCCAAGGAAAAGCATAAAAAGAACAGTAAACTCAACTTTATTTTTATCATCAGTATTTTATTTTTTTAGCGTACGATCGGAAGTGGGAATCAACTGTGCACTCAAATCCAGATCGGGAAATTCTCTATCTAAGGGAAACATGGGTCGATTGATTCTTCGGTATTCCAAACGCTGCAAATTTTGATCCACACCACCAGGGGTCAAGGCCATGGTCCACCCCCCTCTCATATCATAAAGCTCGGGTACCAAATAACCAATTTTTACTACTAAAATATCGGTATTCCTAGGTTTTAAGCCCAGTTGTGTAAAATCTTTTTCATAATGGTAGGGTTTTCTTTTTTGGGTGACAATAACTTTTACACTTCCCACCTGTGCCACGACTTCAACAGCTGCATGAACATCGCCTTTGCGAATGGCCAAAATCTTTGCTGTTAACACAATAGGCCCTGAATAACGATCATCCTCCATAGCACCTACGGATCCGGTAACTACAGCCCCCTCTCCTGCCTCCAAGGCTTTTGTAATAAAATCGGGACCGGGGATAGACGCATAAATCAATTCGGGACCGGTAGTGCTTTGAAAAACAGGTATGTTGAGGATTTCTTTCAACGTCCATGTGACATCTCCTGCACCACCCGCAGTGGGATTGTCTCCCATATCACTGATGATGAAGGGTTTGTTTTTACTTTTCAGGGCCAAAGCCATGCTTTCTTCAAAACTGGTGGTGGGGGCAACGAAAACAAATTCATTTCTTACTTTCCAATAGTACTGTGCGAGGTGTTCAGCATTTTCAACCACCGCCTTATGGTCGTCTCCCGTCACCATAACGACACCGTGATTTCTGGGTTCATCTGCCCACGGATAGCCCATCCAAATGGCAGCATCGATTATCCCTGCTTTGGCTTCGGCTTCCGGTACTTTGGCATAAAGACTTTTTCCCGGTTCGATTCGGGTACTGGTTTTTTCTCCGGGCAATAATATAGGTACCGCAATCCAAGCCTTGTATGGGGGTTTTCCTTTTCCGTTTTCTAATCGATTTAAGAGGTTTTCCAAAGCCCTTTGTTTGGATATTATGGCATCCTCGTGTGGTGCCATACGATAGCAAGTAATCAAATCGGATTGATGGGCCAGCCGTTTGGACACATTGCCGTGTAAATCCATTGAAGTGGAAATCAAGGTTTCTTTTCCAACCACCTCTCTAATTCTTGTGATCATATCTCCTTCGGGATCATCCAATCCCACAACACTCATGGCGCCGTGTATGTCAAAAAAAAGTCCGTCGTAAGGGAGGTTTTTTTTTAGTTGATCCAGCATCTTTTTCATCAATGATTCATAGGCATTACGGGTCACAATTCCCCCCGGCAAGGATTTGCCTCTGAGCGCAGGAAACCATTTGGCCCTGAGCCGATTCCTACTTTCGGGTTTCAAAAACGGATAATGCGCCATGATCTCCATACCCTGCTGTGCATGGAAAGCTTCCTCTGTGGTCTGTGCAGGAGAGAATGTACTGGATTCTATACCCAGACCCGCAATGGCAATTCTGGGCAATGCATCCGATGATGTGGTATTGCAACTAAAAAGGGACAATATAATAAGGCTGAAAAGAAGATTGTAGGGGGATTTCACAGGATTAGCGTTTTAATGGTCTTTTTTGAATATCGTATTACAATTTAAATAATTAAAACGATTTTAAAATTTTTAGACCGCCAATCTGCCAAACCAAAGTTTTTACAGATCAATTCAACTGTAAAAAAAATACTGCTTTATTGGGCGTTTCTTTTTCTTTCGTTCTCATCCAAAAAAACCTTTCGCAACCTCAAGTGATTGGGGGTTGCTTCTACATACTCATCGGCCTGAATGTACTCTAAGGCCTCTTCTAATGAAAATTTGATTGGTGGAGCAAGACTTACTTTCTCGTCACTTCCGGATGCCCTGACATTGGATAGTTTTTTTGTTTTGGTAACGTTGACGACCAAATCATCCATTCGGGTGTTTTCTCCGATGACTTGACCGGTATAAACTTCTTCGTTGGGAAAAACAAAAAACTTGCCCCTTTCCTGAAGTTTGTCCAATGCATAGGGAATGGCACTGCCTTTCTCCATAGAAATCAATGACCCATTGATTCTGCTGGGAATCTCACCTTTAAAGGGCTGAAATTCCATAAAACGATGATTCATTATGGCCTGTCCTGCAGTATTGGTAAGCAATTGATTTCTCAATCCGATAATCCCCCGAGATGGGATGATAAATTCACAAAGCATACGATCACCCTTATTTTCCAAACTGACCATTTCGCCTTTTCTGAGGGTGACCATTTCGATGGCTTTACCGGATAAGCTTTCGGGTAAATCGATGGTTAGGGTTTCTATGGGTTCACATTTAACGCCATCTATATTTTTAATGATGACCTGCGGTTGACCTATCTGTAGTTCATAGCCTTCCCTCCGCATGGTTTCTATCAAAACAGAAAGGTGCATGACCCCGCGACCAAAAACCAAAAATTTGTCTGCTGAGTCTGTTGACTCGAGTCGCAAAGCCAAATTTCGTTCTAACTCTTTTTCCAGACGCTCTTTGATATGGCGAGAGGTAACAAACTTCCCGTCTTTTCCAAAAAAAGGCGAATCGTTGATGGTAAAAAGCATACTCATGGTGGGCTCATCGATGGCTATGGTAGGCAATGCCTCCGGCGCTAGGGCGTCTGCAATGGTATCTCCAATATTAAAAGACTCCAATCCAATGATGGCACAGATGTCCCCTGCCTGGACTTGTTCGACTTTGCGCCTTCCCAGACCATCAAACACATTGAGTTCCTTGATTCTGGACTTGGTGATTTCCCCATTTCGATCTACCAAACAGACATTCATATTGGCTTTTAGTGTTCCACGGTTGAGTCTTCCAATGGCTACCCTACCTGTATAAGGGGAATAATCAAGAGAAGTAATCAACATTTGTGTGTTTCCGCTTTTGACCTCAGGAGCAGGAACATGTTCCAATACCATTTCCAATAGAGGGGAGATAGAATCTGTGGGCGTTTTCCAATCTTGTCCCATCCAATTGTTTTTGGCAGAGCCATAAACGACCGGGAAATCCAATTGCCACTCTTCTCCCCCGAGATCAAACATGAGATCAAAAACAGCCTCGTGGACTTCTTCTGGTCGGCAATTTTCTTTGTCTACCTTGTTGATAACAACCAAGGGTTTTAATTTTAAATCCAAAGCCTTTTTTAATACAAATCGGGTTTGCGGCATCGGTCCTTCGAAAGCATCGACCAACAATATAGCCGCATCCGCCATGTTGAGCACCCGCTCTACCTCTCCACCAAAATCGGCGTGACCCGGGGTATCGATGATGTTGATTTTGACGCCTTTATAATTTACGGATACGTTTTTGGATAAAATGGTAATTCCTCTTTCCCGTTCTAAGTCATTACTGTCCAAAATTAAATCTCCCTTGTTTTCATTGTCCCGAAACAATTCACAGTGAAACATGATTTTGTCTACCAGTGTTGTTTTTCCGTGATCAACGTGAGCGATGATGGCAATGTTTTTTATGTCGGACATGAATTCAAATTAACGAGCGCAAAGATAGTTTTATCTACTCATTTATGGCTCCATAACTTAATGAATTATGGCATTAGCTCATATTGAAAAAACAATCAAACGTTAATATTGATAACTAAAGACAGAGAATTAAATAAAAAAATTAAATTTGTTTGAACCAAATAGTAAAGAACGTATTGCCTTCAAAAATTTTAGTTACGGGAGGTCTGGGTTATATCGGCTCCCACACCAGCGTTGAGTTAATCCAACAGGGATTTGAAATCATCATCGTCGATGATCTTTCCAACAGTTCTACAGACGTGTTGGAGAGCATCAAAAAGATCACAGGCATTTCCCCTGAATTTATAAAACTTGATTTAAGGGATAAAAAAGAAGTCAACCGATTGTTTGAAGACCATCCGGATCTTGGCGGTATCATCCATTTTGCAGCCTTTAAGGCAGTGGGTGAGAGTGTCAATCAGCCACTGGAATATTATGAAAACAATATAGGGTCTCTAATCTATCTGCTTCAAGCCATTGAAAGTAAAGGTCAAAAGTTTTCATTTATATTCAGTTCTTCTTGTACGGTTTATGGTCAAGCAGATCAACTTCCCATCACCGAGCAAGCCCCCATCAAAAAAGCCGAATCTCCCTATGGAAACACCAAACAGATAGGAGAAGACATCCTTTATGACAACACCCGTTCTAACGCGCTTTTAAAGGTAATTTCACTGCGATACTTTAACCCCATTGGGGGGCATTCCAGTATTGAAATCGGAGAGTTACCCAAGGGAAAGCCACAGAATCTTGTACCTTTTATTACCCAAACTGCTGCGGGAATTCATGAGAAACTCAATGTCTTTGGTGATGACTACCCCACCCTTGACGGAACCTGTGTTAGGGATTACATCCATGTTGTAGATTTGGCCAAGGCACATGTGGTTGGGCTTAAAAGAATGATGGCCGATGAGCAAAGTGAAAGTTTTGAAGTTTTCAATTTGGGTACGGGAAAAGGCAACAGTGTTTTAGAAGTCATCAAGACCTTCGAAAAAGTCTCCGGTGTTGCTCTAACCTATGAAATTGTTGACCGAAGGCCGGGCGATATTGTAGAGGCCTATGCTGACACAACCAAAGCCAATAAAATCCTGGGATGGCAGGCAAAAAATGATCTGGAAGAGGCATTGAAAACTGCTTGGGAATGGGAAAAGAAAATACGTAATATCTAACCAAACATATCATTATGAATTCCAGTTTTGAATTTTTGGACTACCTTATTTTTGTTGTATATGCTCTTGTCATATTGGGTTTAGGATTATGGGTATCAAGAAACAAAGAGGGTGAAGAGAAGAGTGCCGAAGATTACTTTTTGGCGGGCAAGTCACTCCCTTGGTGGGCGATTGGCGCTTCTTTGATTGCAGCCAATATCTCTGCCGAGCAATTCATCGGTATGTCGGGATCAGGTTTTGCATTGGGTCTGGCCATTGCTTCCTATGAATGGATGGCAGCCATAACGCTCATCATTGTAGGTAAATACTTTCTTCCCATTTTTATTGAGAAAAAATTATATACCATTCCAGAGTTTGTCGAAAAGCGTTTTTCCTCTCAACTGAAAACGATCTTGGCTATCTTTTGGATTTCACTCTATATATTTGTCAATCTGGCTTCGGTAATGTACCTGGGAGGCTTGGCTTTAGAAACCATAATTGGAATAGATCTGGTTTATGCGGTATTGGGTTTGGCGCTTTTTGCAGCCGCGTATTCACTTTATGGGGGATTGACAGCAGTGGCATGGACAGACATCATTCAGGTGGTTTTTCTCGTATTGGGAGGCCTGGTGACTACCTACTTGGCACTGGATACGGTATCCCAAGGACAAGGTGTTTTGGAAGGTTTAAAATCCATTTACAAAGCTGCTCCTGACCGTTTTGAAATGATTTTGGAAAAAGGTAATCCCGAGTACAACAACTTGCCCGGTATCGGGGTATTGGTTGGAGGACTTTGGGTTGCTAATCTTTATTATTGGGGATTCAACCAGTATATCATTCAACGTACCTTGGCTGCAAAATCGCTCAGAGAGTCCCAAAAGGGAATTTTGTTCGCGGCAGGACTCAAATTGATTATCCCATTGATTGTTGTCATTCCCGGAATTGCGGCTTATGTAATCGTAAACGATCCTGAAATTCTTGCAGGATTGGGTGAAAATGGTATGTTGAATATTCCCACCGAGGGTAAGGCAGACAAGGCCTACCCCTGGTTGATGCAATTTTTACCCGTAGGACTTAAGGGGTTGGCCTTTGCGGCTCTGGCAGCAGCCATTGTATCCTCATTGGCTTCGATGTTGAATTCTACTTCGACCATTTTTACAATGGACATTTACAAGCAATTGATTGATAAAAATGCCGATGATAAAAAAACGGTAAAAGTAGGGAGGATCTCAGCTGCTGTGGCCTTGATCATCGGTGCTACCATGGCCCCTCTTTTGGGGGGTATAGATCAGGCTTTTCAATTCATACAGGAATATACCGGTATCGTGAGCCCGGGAATATTAGCCGTTTTCGTTTTGGGATTGTTCTGGAAAAAAACAACCAATAAGGCAGCCATATGGGGTGCATTGAGCTCTATACCCATTGCTATGTTTCTCAAGGTAGGATCTAAAGGCTGGGTAAATGGAACAAGCCTTGAAGCTTTCTTTCCCGATCTCCCTTGGATGGATCAGATGGGATTAACTGCCCTTTTGACCATGGCCGTAATTGGGGTCGTTAGTATCAGACAAAATAAAGGTGCTGAAGATCCAAAAGCCATCAATTTACCCAAAGGGATCTTTAATACATCACCCCTATTTAATATAGGAGCTTTTGCTTCTCTAATCATTTTGACTTTCATTTATACTTTCTTTTGGTAATTGAATAAGTATTGAGTTTGCTCCAGGATCATGTTTTAATGCGATGGGGCTTATGGCTTGTGAATTTTATGATTTACGCACATAAACATCAATTACTGAAACCATTTTCCAAACTCCATCTTGATGAAAGGCGTATCATTGGTCATTGATGCGCTATTGTGATCTGAGTATATGGCATGAATTGGAATTAAAAATGATTAATAATCCTTAGATCAATAGATCACTCGATAAAATATTCAACGGATCATTTCTCTCTGGATGATATCGGGGAAGCTATGATTTGCTTACAATCTAAAGTATGATCAACAGATTGGGCTATGACAAAATCTTCATGGCCTAGCATTCATTACCCCTATCTCTACAAGGGGCAAAAAAAAAACTCCCACATGTGATGTGAGAGTTTTTAATTGATTAGTTTAAAAGTTACTCAACAACTTTTAACTGAACTTTTCTTTCGAATTGAACCCTTCTGTTGGCAGTTCTTCCTGCAGCAGTGCTGTTGTCTTCTGTAGGTTTGGTTTCTCCATAACCTATAGTTTCTAAACGAGAACCATCAACACCCATTGCCATAAGTGCTTCTTTAACGCTGTTGGCTCTTTTTTCAGATAGGGTTTGATTGTATGCCGTACTACCATCACTTGAAGCATGACCTTCTATGACAACATTTACCTTGGTGTAAGTACCCAAAAGATCGGTAAGTATTTTCAGCTTAGCGCTTGACTCATCAGTAACTACTGCACTGTTAACAACAAACAATAAGGTTGAATTTTCACCTTTCATAAAGGTTATTAATTTCTCAGGAAGCTCAGGACAACCATTGTTGGCAGCATCACCAGCTTCATCTGGACATACATCGTCTTTATCTGGAACACCGTCACCGTCACGATCGTCTTCAGGACAACCGTCATTTGCGGCCTCACCAGCTTCTTGTGGACATTTGTCTAGGTTATCTGCTATACCATCTCCATCACTGTCAGGGCAGCCATTCATTTCTGCTGA
Source organism: Flavobacteriaceae bacterium (assembly GCA_041254175.1). Lineage (GTDB taxonomy): Bacteria > Bacteroidota > Bacteroidia > Flavobacteriales > Flavobacteriaceae > UBA8316. The sequence goes on from JBESZM010000068.1 coordinate 8,099, forward strand.
ACCAGCTGCATCTGGACATGCATCGTCTTTATCGGCAATACCATCTCCGTCGGAGTCAGGACAACCGTTTAACTCGGCAGGACCTGCTTCTTCTGGACATGAATCTTTATTATCAGGTATTCCGTCACCATCAGTGTCAGGACAACCTTCGAATTCTTTTAAACCGGGTACCTCAGGACAAACATCTTTTTTGTCAGAAACACCATCTTTATCTGTATCTCCTGCACCAAACACATAACTAAAGCCAACTACGTGTTGTAAGTGGTTGTAACTCCCTTTCTCACTTGAGGATCTGTAGGAAGTACTTGCATTTACTATCCAATTGTCTGAAATGAAGAAACTAACACCTGCACCACCAAGATATGTTCTACCGGCACCATTAGAGGGGAATAAACCTTCAGAATCAGCATCGGTTTGGAAATTGGAGAGTCCGTAGCCTGCAAATAAATAGGGAAAGATATCTCCTTCAGAAAGATTGTATTTTAATATGGCATCAACCGCAGTGTAATCGGCGTCAACTTTGTCAATTTCCAAGGAATTCATGCTGTATTGAGCACCAATAGAAAATCCACCGGCAATGTATCTGGACAGACTGAGAGAAGGAACCCCAAAACCTGTAGATGCATCTACTGAATCATCTTGAACATTTACTAAGTTGGCCCCCAAGCTAACCGCCCACGGACTATCGGAAGTTTGAGCATTGGCAACAAAAATGGTAGCCATGCTAAAAATCATTATGGTATATAATTTTTTCATTTTTGAAATTTTCACAAATTTAGTAAATATTTATCAGATTTTAAATTAAAATTTCACATCAACTCACAAATTACACATCACATATTTGAACAGCACGCTCAAGAGATTGTAATTGATTATTATTCTTGGGGATAAACTCCTGAGCCACAAAACCTTTAAAACCAGTCGCAACAATTGCTTTCATGATTGCAGGATAAAACAATTCTTGAGTTTGGTCAATCTCATTTCTACCGGGAACCCCAGCAGTGTGGTAGTGACCAATAAATTGATGATTTTCATTGATGGTTCTGATAACATCTCCTTCGTTGATTTGCATGTGATAAATATCATAGAGTAATTTGAAATTACTTGAACCAATTCTTCGACACAACTCAAAGCCCCATGGGGAATTATCACACATATAGTCTTTGTGATCTACTTTAGAATTGAGTAATTCCATCTGGATGATGACACCTTTTTTTTCGGCATAGCCCAATATTTTCTTGAGTCCTTCAACACAATTGTCCATTCCGGTTTCATCACCTATAGCTCTTCTGTTTCCGGAAAAACAGATCAAATTTGTGTAGCCTGCATCAGCGACCATATCGATGTGCTTGAGATAACTATCCACCAAAGTGGCATGATATTGTTTGTCATTCCACCCTTCTGTAAGACTGATTTCAGCCCCGTTGCACATGGAGGAAGTTATACCGTATTTTTTCAAAATCGGCCATTCCTCCGGTCCAATCAAGTCGATGCCTGTAATTCCCATGGACTTGACCCCTGCGGCAAAATCCTCTAAGGATATTTGACTGTAGCACCATTTGCATACTGAGTGATTGATGTTTCCTTTCATATTGATTTGATTAAAGTCATAAGTTTTTTTTGAATCGTATAATTTGAATTGATCGATCATGGGCAAGCCCAAGGAGGTGAACGTCATTTGTTTTAATACTTCCCTCCTTTTTGAATTTGGTTTATTTTTCATGGGTTTATCTCACTTTACTTCTGATGACGATACTGTGCAATAGTTTATTTGACAATTTTTTTAAAAATACCCCCAATCTTTCTTTACCACCAAAAGAAACCTCCCATTTTTTTTGATCTACCGATCGAACCATTTTACGGGCAAAATCCTCTACTTGCATTCCTTTACGTGTGGCGAGGTCATCAACGCCCAAAACAGAACCATCCCCCCTGAGTGAATTCATTGCAATGGGAGTCCTGACAAAACCGGGACAAATGATCGTCACATCTATATTGTCTTTTTGATGTTCCATTCTCATCACATCAAAAAAACCATGCAGGGCGTGCTTGGCAGCAGCATATCCCGACCGGAAAGGAGAACCATATTTTCCCATAACACTGCTTACCACGACATAGTGCCCACCTCCTTGTTTTAAGAAAAAAGGGAGCAGTGCCCTGCTCAACGCAACTGTGCCTAAATAATCGATTTCAATCAATTTTTTAAAAACATCGAATTGAGTATCGGCGATCAGCGACCTTTGACTGACTCCTGCATTATTTATTAATATATCGATCCTACCGAAAAAATCATATGCTTTTTGAACCAAAGCAGGGGCCGCATCAAAATCGTTTAAGTCAATGGGTAAAATTTTTATGTTTCCGGGATTATCACATTCCGACTTAACCCGCTCTAAAGCAGTAAAATTCCTCGAGGATAAAATCAATTTTTCCCCTCGATGGGCATATATTTTTACCAGTGCCTCCCCTATTCCTGAAGAGGCTCCCGTAATCCAAACTATTTTAGTTGTCTTTTTCATCAGATTTTTTTTGATACCAAGCCTTGACTCTGGCGATGGCATTTTCCTCTATATCCTTCCAAAACAAATTAATGTCTGCAAAATGATAATTTTCAATCAGTGATAAAAAGAATCGTCCTGGAATTTGAGGAAGAGTCGTCCACAATAATCCATCGATCACCCGAACACTAAGGCTCTTGGGGTAGATCTTTGAATCTTCACTCAATACACCCTTATGATCAATTATTTTTGAGGTGGTTTGGGTATCCCAACTTATGGGGTTGGTGGTGACACCTCCCTGATACCAGTTCTTATATTTTTTGGGAAACTTATCCATTTTGTATGCATTCCAACTGACAAATCCTCCTACATCGTTTGGACTCTCTAGAGGGGGAATGGATTCAAATTCATCGGGAAAAATTCGCGTTCCGATCAAATAAGCCGCCACCAATTGATTTTGTAAAGGCTTTTGATCAAAAAATTCTTTGATCAATCTTTTGGCATGCATGCTTCCTTGACTGTGAGAAGCAATGATGATGGGCTTGCCTTTGTTGTAATGCTTAAGGTAATATTGAAAAGCATTTTTTACATCTTCATATGCGACCTCCCAAGCGGGTTCCCCTCCTCTGCTGTAAGGCTCTACAAAAATCCTGTAGTGAGCCTGCCGATAAAAAGGAACGTATAAGTCCCCGGCATTGAGCCATGCTGAAGCTTGGTATTTTACGGCTTTTTGAAAAACATCTTGTCGAATGGAAGATGTCCAAACATTGGCATTCCAATCTTTATTTTTTTTGTCTGTGAGGAGTGTAGGGTATACATAGAAAACATCTGCTTTTTTGGCATTATCTATTTTATCAAATTTATCAAAACCCTGTAATACCAATGGGTATTTTCCTGGAAACACAGCCCAACTTATGGATGCTGCGTAATTGGGTTTTGAAGGAAGACTTTTCTGGTCAAAAACCATGCTTTGGTAGGACGTTTTGCAAGCCATTAATGAAAATAAAATCAAAAGGGGGGCTAGTGCTTTTAGACCGGAAAAATTTCTTGATTTGATGAGCAAAATTAAAGCGTATAAAAGCCTAAAGTTAGTATATTTAATAAAATTAATAATTACAACCACAATTATGAAAAAAGTATTTTTTCCTTTTTTGATCATTTTTATGACTGGCATTTTAGGGTGTCATGAGGCTACTGTTGAAAAAATTAAAATTGGTTTGAACGCCAAAAGCGGCAGTAATACAAGTGGAGAAGTTAAGCTCACCGAGAAAGATGGAGTCGTCACTATGGAGGCTCATATTTTCGGATTGGAACCCGGCACCCATGCCATCCATTTACATGAAAAGGCAGATTGTTCATCTTCTGATGGTAAATCAACAGGAGGACACTGGAATCCGACCTTTGAACAGCATGGTGCCTGGGAAAACGAATCTGGTTTTCACAGGGGTGATATCGGTAATTTTGAAGCAGATGATAAAGGTCACGGGATGGTTAAATTTTCTACAGATTTATGGTGTATTGGCTGTGAAGATCCCGTCAAGAATATCGTTGGCAAAGCTGTAATCGTTCACCAAGGAGCAGATGACTTAGTCTCCCAACCCTCAGGGGCTGCAGGTTTAAGAGTAAGCTGTGCGGGAATCATTCAATAAAAGTTAAAGGAACTACCACTCGCGTTTTTTGTTGAGTTGCTCCTGGTTTTCAAGTTCATCTTTGGGAATCACCTTGAGGAATGATGGATGCTGCTCAATGGCATACTCTATTTTTTCAATGATCGACTCAACTGATTCATTGTCATAATCAATCTCTAAAGGCGATTTAATTTCCATGGACTGAAGAATGCCTCTTTTCTTGATTCTGATGCCTCTCTTGTCAAAAGACCTTCTGAATCCATCAATTACAATGGGAACTACAATGGGCTTGTACCGCTTGATGATGTGAGCGGTTCCTTTCCTGAGTGGTTTGAAGGGAGTAGTGGTTCCTTGGGGAAAGGTAATGACCCAGCCGTCGTCCAAAGCCACACCTATATTGGAAATGTCACTCATTTTTACTTGTCGTTTGATTTCTACTCCTTTTTCTCTCCAAGTACGCTCAATAGATACAGAACCCGCATAGGCTAAAATTCTTGGTAAAATGCCGGATTTCATGGTCTCTTTGGCTGCCACAAAATAAATATTCAGTTTGGGATTCCATAAGTATCCAATATTTTTAATCGAATCAATACGACCGCTTAAACTGGCATTAAAAACATGAAACATGGCCACTACATCGGCGAAATAGGTTTGGTGATTGGAAACAAATAAAACATTATTTTCAGGCAACTGTCTGATTACATCAGAGCCCTCAACTTGTAATTGATTGAATCCTCTGTAGCGTCTATGGGACATACACCCCATAACACGAATCAGCCATTTCTTTAAAAATAAATAATGGCCAAATGGATTTTTCTTGAACATCTCCCTCTTCAAATGGTTCAAGACAAATATAAACTATTTGGGCAGTACTGCTGAAAATAACATTTTAAATTCGGACAAGATCATCGCTGTTGCACCCCAAATCTCATTTTGATCAAAAACATAAGCAGGAACATTAACAGCGCTTGAATTGGAAGTGAGCTGCTCTGTCATCAAGGGCTTGTTATTGATAAGATCCCTCAATGAAATTTCTAGAATGGACTCCACTTCTTTTGGGTCGGGTTCAAAAACACAGGGTTTTTCCATGTAGCCTACATAGGGAACAATCAGAAAATTGCTCGGTGGAACAAAGAGTTGGGTGAGCAATCTGAGGAATTTTACTTTATCGGGTGAAATTCCAACCTCTTCGTGGGTCTCCCTCAAAGCGGTTGCCCATAGATCATCATCTAAAGGTTCTGGTTTTCCTCCCGGAAAGCTGATTTGTCCGGAATGTGCACCATTGTATACCCTACGACGGGTTAATACAAAATTGATTTCTCCCGCTTCACTGGGATAAAAAAGCAATAATACGGCAGCATTTTTGGGTTTTATCTTTGAGATTGGGATGGATTTCAACTGTTCCATTCGATGGGGAGGTGCCAAAAGGGAATGGGCAGCACGGCCAGCAAGCGGGTTTTCTTTTAACTTTGTTATAAGATTAAAAAAAGAAGTGATATCCATGAAATATCTAAAAATATTTTTGGGGGTTTTAATGTTTGCACAAATTGGTTGTCAGGAAAAACCCAAAAAAAATTCAGTTAAGGTCAAAGTTCCTGAAAAAAAACAATTAAAAAAAGTTGAATCAAAAGAAGAAAAAGAGATTTATCTGGATGACAAAAATGCGATTCCATTTTTTTATGAATATGCCCAAAAAAATAAAGAAAATAGGGTACGAATCATCACTAAATATGGAAATATTGATGTTTTACTTTACGACAACACTCCCTATCACAGGGCAAATTTTGTTTATCTGACCAAGCAAAAATATTTCGACGGTACCATGTTTCACCGAGTAGTACCCAATTTCATCATTCAAGGAGGAAATTCGGACAGTCGGAAAAGCATGAAAAAAAGACATCAGATTGGACGCTACCTCCTCCCTCCCGATACCAAAAAAGGACACTCCCATCACCGCGGAGTCATTTCCATGCCCAGTAGTGAAATCGACAATCCACACAAACTTGCATCTCCTTACGAATTCTTTATCGTTCAACAATCCCCGGGAGCCTATCATTTGGACGGTCATTACACTGCTTTTGGTGAAGTGATCAGTGGTATGGAAGTTGTGGATCAAATCAACCAATTGAAAGTAGACAACAGGGAAATGCCTATCAATAATGTTTATATGAAAACAGAGATTATTAAGTAAATGATGTTAATTACAGATTTTTCACCTTTTTTAAACTGAATTTTGAACTTCAAAACAGAATAAATAGATTAAATTTATTAAATTTGTTTATACAATAAGTATTAACAATGACTTTGACACAACTCCATTACATGACTGCAGTTGCAGCGTATGGCAACTTTACGATTGCAGCAGAGAAATGTTTTGTAACTCAACCCACATTGAGTATGCAAGTTCAAAAATTGGAAGACGAATTGGGGGTAAAAATATTTAATCGGGCCACAAAACCGATCGTCCTTACTGATATTGGAAAAAAAATCTTGGTTCAAGCCAAAAGAATAACAGAGGAAGCCATTAGAATGCAAGATATTGTATCCACAGAAAAAGGTTTTATTGGGGGTGAATTCAAATTAGGAATTATTCCCACAGTAATGCCCACCTTACTCCCGATGTTTCTCAATACATTTATTAAAAAACACCCGAAAGTAGACCTTAAGATTGAGGAGTTAACCACCCAAAACATCACCAAAATGCTAGAGGAGGGTCATCTGGATGCTGGAATCGCAGCTACTCCACTGGCAATGGATCACATACTGGAACTGCCTCTTTATCACGAACCTTTTGTGGGTTACATTCCTGAAGGGAACTCACTACATTTCATAGAGCAAATTGAAATTGACGATTTGAGCATGACAGATTTGTTGGTACTTGAGGATGGCCACTGCTTTAGAAATCATGTGCTTAACCTTTGCCAGATGAATCGAATTGAAAGTAATCCATTTGATCTCAAGAGTGGCAGTTTTGAGACTTTAATCAACTTGGCAGATGAAGGTTTGGGCATGACACTACTGCCATTTTTACACGCCAATTCACTCACAGAAAATAAAAAGAAAAATTTGAGGTTTTTCCCCGAACCTGCACCGGCAAGGGAGGTGAGCTTGATCCATTTCAAAAGTCAATTGAAGCTTCCTATCATCAATGCATTGAGATCGACTGTGAGCAGCATCATCAGAGGGGCCATAAAATTCGAAAACATCAAGATAATTAGTCCTTAGAGGATCTAAGAAGCATAAAATTGGTTGGTATACAATTCTGGGTGCATCTTGGAAAAGGTCAAAGCCCATCGGTAAAGTCTTACGCCTTCTCTTTCTGGAAGAGCCAGAAGCGCCTTGTTGAGCTCCTTTTCAAAAAGCACTGCATTGAAACTCACCTTACGTAAAACGCTTTTGTAAAAGAAGTAAGTCGATGAAGTTTTTTTGGTGTTCTTCATAAGTCTAATCCTAATCAAATATATTTTTTTAAAAATGAGATGACTGTTGTAAAAATGTTAAAAATTCACACAAAAAAGTTAAAACTACCGCATAAAAAACCACCACAGTGTGAGTGTGGTGGTAGACATTAGATTCTTTTGAAGAATTATATTTCGGGAGTGTTTAGCTTGGCGATAGACGCTTGAATTTCAGCTTCTGAAAGTTCATGTTTGACGATATTACCAGCAAAATAATCTTCATAGGCTTTCATGTCAAAGTTTCCATGACCACAGAGGTTGATCAGAATGGTTTCTGACTTACCCTCCTGCTTGCAACGTTCTGCCTCTGCTATTGCGGTGGCAATTCCGTGGGTGGCTTCTGGAGCAGGAATAATCCCTTCGGCTTGGGCAAACTTAACCCCGGCTTCAAACACCTCAAGATTGTCATGCGCTCTGGCCTCGATCAACTTATCTTTGAGGAGTTGACTTACGATAACTCCAGCCCCATGATACCTTAAACCTCCGGCATGAATGGGAGCCGGGACAAAATCATGACCTAGAGTATACATCGGCAACAGAGGGGTCATTCCGGCAGTATCTCCAAAGTCATATCGAAAAACACCTCTGGTCAACTTCGGACACGAAGATGGTTCACTGGCAATACAACGAATGGATTTGCCCTCATCAAAATTGAGTCTTAAAAACGGAAAAGCCAATCCTGAAAAATTTGATCCTCCACCAAATGGAGCAATGACGATGTCGGGAAGATCTCCTGCCTTTTCCATCTGTAAAATAGCCTCCTGCCCGATAATGGTTTGGTGCAGCTTGACATGATTCAGAACACTACCCAATGCATATTTTGTGTGCTCATCAGAGGCCGCTCTTTCTATGGCTTCTGAAATTGCAATCCCAAGGGAACCTGTTGTATTTGGATCTTCGGCTAAGAATTTTTTTCCGATTTCCGTAGCCTCAGAGGGTGAAGGAAAGACTTTTGCCCCCCAGGTATTCATCATTACTTTTCGGTAGGGTTTGTGCATAAAAGAGAGTTTGACCATATAAACCTCACATTCTATATCGAAATGTTGGCAAGCAAAACTCAGTGCACTTCCCCACTGACCGGCTCCCGTCTCAGTGGTTATTTTTTTGACACCTTCTTTTTTATTGTAATAGGCTTGTGCAACCGCTGTGTTGGGCTTGTGTGAACCGGTTGGACTCACCCCTTCGTAT
>JBESZM010000069.1:0-36162 GCA_041254175.1 Flavobacteriaceae bacterium
GGATTGGTTCTCGACAGTATGGGTTTTAGTATTTTTTGGGTTAAAATAAAATCTCCGCTTAGGGGTGTTTTTTTTAAGGCTTCCCTTTGGATTAAAACAAGGATTTTACCCTCTGTTTTTTGATCACCGACCTGAACCACACGCCCATAAAAACGAAATTGAAAATCATTGGGTTTGAGTGCTTGAGTCAATTTTACTAGGAGAGTTTTTTTATTTTCTGTTGTTGTAAAATAACTGTAATTTGATTTGGACGGACGATAAAATTGTTGGTGGTGAATGTTACCCTAAGGAAGAAAAACAAGGTAAGCAAGGACGCGGTATTTTTTAAAAAGGGCTCCCAAAAAAGGAATAATGACTGAAGACCAGATGAGACATTCGTTTTCTGTCCAAGGTGGAATTAACATTCCCACCACAAAAAGCAGCGTAACGATGTAAATAGGGAATTTGGGGGCATTCATCCCCCTAAATTTATTGTAAAAAAATTATTTTATGGCCTCGATGACCAGCTGAGCTGTTTTTTTACTGGCCCCTTCGGTACCAAGAACAGTTCGGAGTTCTTTGTAATCCTCTTTGAGTTTTTTTTGTCCTGCATCGGAAAGAGCGTATTCCAGTTGGTGCGCCACTTCCCTAACATTAAATTCCGCTTGAATAAGTTCTTTGACTACTTCTCGATCCAGAATTAGATTTACCAGAGAGATGTATTTTAACTTTACGAGCCATTTGGCAATCAGATAAGACAAAAAACTACTGCGGTAACAGACCACTTGTGGAACATTGAGTAGTCCGGTTTCTAATGTGGCTGTTCCGCTTGATACCAAAGCCGCCCGGGCATGTAAGAGCAGCTCGTGGGTTTCATTTTCAATGACTTTTACCTTCTCACCACTAAAGAATTTTTGATACCAGCCCGGGTCTATGCCGGGAGCACCAGCAAGAACAAATTCAAATTGAGGAAACAGTGCTGATACCTTTAAAAAAATGGGTAACATTTTTTTGATCTCTTGCTTTCTACTGCCCGGTAATAATGCGATGAGGTTATTCTTGTCTGATAATTGATTCTCTTTGAGAAAAGTAGTTGATTTTTTTCTTTTAGTGAGGGTGTCCATTAGTGGATGTCCCACAAATTCCACTTTGAAGTGATGTTTGTTTTCAAAAAAATCTTTTTCAAAAGGAAGAATGACATAGAGTGCATCCAAATCTTTTTTCATTTGATGCACCCTTTTTTCTTTCCAAGCCCAAACCTGAGGACTGATGTAAAAATGATTTTTAAAGCCTTGTTGCTTGGCCCATTTTGCGATTCTGAGGTTGAATCCGGGATAGTCGATGTAAATAATGACATCGGGTTTAAAGTCGGTGATGTCTTCTTTACAAAATTTGATGTTCTTCAAAATGGTACCCAGATGAATGATAACTTCCCAAAAACCCATAAAAGCAAGCATTTTGTAATGCTTTACCAAAACCCCACCGGTCTGTTGCATCAAATCCCCTCCCCAAAAGCGAATTTGAGCCTTGTCATCTTTTTCTTTCAAAGCCTCCATCAATTTTGATCCGTGAAGATCTCCGGAAGCTTCGCCGGCAATGATGTAATATTTCAATTTAAATTATTTTAAGAATCGCAACAATGAGCACGATAATTATAGAGGTGATCATGACGCCTTTGGCAAAGTTTGTTTTTCTCTTGTGCATTCCCAAAAAGAACAATGGCAGATTGACCAGTGCGCTCATACTGATGAGTCCACCTAATTTTTTTTGTTGAAACAAAGAAGAAACGGCTTCTTCAATAGGTCCTTCCGAAAAATAGAGCAGTATAAAAATCATCGCACTTGAACTGGCAAAAAAACTGGCAATTACGCCCTGAAAAAGTTCTTTATTTTTCAAAATTCCATGAGTTTAATTGTTGTATGGCATGATGTGCTGTAAGGTCGAACTCTATTGGAACTACGGAGATATAGCCTTGACTGAGAGCCCATTCGTCGGTATCTTCTCCTTTATCCTCATTGACGAACCTACCGGTCAACCAGTAATAATCAAGTCCCATTGGGTTGGTTCTTTTGTCAAATTCCTCTACCCAATAGGCCTTGGCTTGTCGACAAATTTTGATGCCTTTTATTTTTTTTTCGGAGAGTTTTGGGAAATTGACATTTAAAACGACATTGGAGGGTATTTTGTTTTCCAAGGCACTGAGGGTAATTTTTTTGACGTAGTTTCTAATGGCTTCAAAATCAGCACTCCATCTGTAATCCAATAAAGAAAAACCGATGGCTTGAATCCCTTCAATCCCAGCTTCAACGGCTGCGCTCATCGTTCCGGAGTAAATCACATTGATGGAAGAATTGGATCCGTGATTGATTCCGGAAACACAAAGGTCGGGTTTGCGGTCTAAAATTTCATTGACTGCCAGTTTTACACAGTCTGCTGGGGTTCCCGAACAACTGTATTCAATGTGAGTGCCTTCTTTGACATCAATCTTGGTGCAATGGAGAGTAGAGTTTATTGTAATTGCATGTCCCATTGCCGATTGTGGGCTGTCTGGAGCAACAACAACGACCTCTCCAATCTCATTCATCACTTCAATTAATTTTCTTATGCCGGGGGCTGTGATTCCATCGTCATTGGTTACGAGTATGAGGGGTTTTTTGTCCATGAATTTTTTATACGCAGTAAATTTAAAAAATATTAATCCCTCAATATCAATTTAGTATCAACAAAAGTTTTTTTGCGTTTAGGCTTAATAAGGGGGTTTTTGGTTAAATTTACTTTTTAATAAAATTTTATGAGGCTTTCTAGACTGTTTGTCGTTAGTGTTTCTGCGCTGATTCTAATCGGAAGTTCTTCTTCAGATATAGATAACCCAGATAAGGACAAATTATTGATTGAGGTGATTTCTTATGTAATGCAAAGAGGTCATTATGATCCTAAAGACATTGATGATACTTTTTCAGAACACGTCTTTGACAACTACATTCAGGGTATAGATGGACAGCACCGTTTTTTTCTTCAATCTGACATCAATAATTTCAAAAGGTATAGGGATGAGATTGATGATCAAATAAAAGAGGCCGATGTTTCTTTTTTCAACTTGACCTACGACCGATTGCTCATTCGAATGGGCCAAGTCAAAGAATTTTATGGGGAGCTGTTAAATGATCCTTTTGATTTTAGTTTAAAGGACTCTATTAATCTCAACTTTGAGGAGATTCCTTACGCCAGAACTCTCAATGGCCTTAAAGAACTGTGGCGAAAAAGATTCAAACTTTCTACTCTGGAATACTACTCAGATTTGGTAGAACAACAAAATTTTGAAATAGAAAAAGACAGTACTCATCAGATAAAGTCAAAAATTGTATTGGAGGATGAAGCCAGGTCAAAAACAAAGGAAAACATTGAAAACTATTTTGAAATTTTCGATGAGGTTGAGCGCAAGGAGTGGTTTTCAATATACATTAATGCCATAACACTAGAGTTTGATCCCCACAGCAATTATTTTGAGCCAGATAAAAAAGAGGAGTTTGATCAAAATATTTCAGGAAAGTTTGAGGGCATTGGAGCTCGATTGCAGAAGAAAGATCAAGTGGTTGAAATTGTAGAAGTCATTGTAGGAGGGCCAGTATGGAAAGCCAAAGCGCTTGAGGTCGGTGATGTTATTCTAAAGGTGGCCCAAAAAGACGAAGATGCTGTAGAAATTGGTCCCATGCGTTTGAGTGATGCCGTCAAACTGATTAAAGGCCCCAAGGGGACTCAGGTGTTTTTGACTGTCAAGCGAGTGAGTGGTGTTATTGAGGAGATCGTTATCAATAGGGATGTGGTTGAGCTGGAGGAGTCCTATGCTAAATCAAGTATTATTCAAAAGAATGGAAAAAATTACGGCTTTATTCAGTTGCCAAAATTCTATATTGATTTCAAAGATCAAAACAGTAGAAATGCTGCCAGTGATGTCAAAAAAGAATTACAGGCCCTCAAAAAAAGAAATGTCAGTGGGATCATTTTAGATTTGAGAAATAATGGAGGTGGATCACTTAAAACGGTCGTTGACATCACCGGTTTTTTTATAGACAAAGGTCCGGTAGTCCAAGTGAAAACTACCGGTGGTGCCAAAGATGTGTTGTTTGACGAAGACCCATCCATTGTTTGGGATGGTTCATTGGTTGTTATGGTCAATCAATTTTCGGCATCAGCATCCGAAATTTTGGCAGCTGCACTGCAAGATTATAAAAGGGCCATCATTCTGGGAAGTAAACAAACTTTTGGTAAAGGAACAGTTCAAAATGTGATTGATTTAAATCGGATTATCTCGGGTGGAACACATGGCGACTTAGGTGCTGTAAAGCTGACAACGGATAAGTTTTACCGCATCAATGGAGGGTCTACTCAACTGGAGGGGGTGCGAAGTGATATTGTCCTTAAAAATCAATACTCCTATATTGATGTGGGCGAAAAAGATCAGGAAAATCCCTTGGCTTGGGACAGAATTGAACCTGCTCCATACAAGCAATGGGGAAATCAAACCAATCTTGATTATGCTTTGAGCCAAAGTGCCAACAGATTAAAAGATAATCCCTATATCCAAATTGTGGAACAACAGGCCAGAAGAATAGAAGCCCAACAGGATAACTATGTCTACACCCTCAACTATGAAGATTATTTGACAGAACGGGAGACCAATAAAAAAATCTCAGAAAAGTTTAGTGTACTCAAAGATTACAAATCAGATCTTACTTTTGAATGGATACTTGAGCCAGGTGTCCCTGTTGATGAGACGGTTAAAGAACGAAAGAAAAGGTGGATAGAAGCTTTAGAGAAGGATTTTTATATTTCAGAAGCAGTAAGTATTCTGGAAGATTTGAACATCAACCTCGAGAATTATCCTGTAGCTCAGATTAAAAAGTAATGTTGATGTTTTGAGGGAGACCGTTGTCTACAAAAAATTTCTGAAAGACCTGTGGGCACTTTTCAGTGTAGTTTATATCATTAGCTTGGTTTTGGTGGCTATTTTTGCCTATCAAATCGCTCCTGACAGTACTTCCAACGCCAACCAAATGCATTTGTCGATTCATTCCAAACCGCCGGGTTTTAAAGTAGACATGTTGGTGCTTCAAGCGAAGATTCCCCCTTCTCATAACAAGTCTTTTTTTTCAGGAGAGGTTAATAACAGGATAGAAATTCCCATACAAGATTATAAGATACGATCCGATGGAGCCGAAATTCAACCCTATGGTTCTCCGTTGGATTACTATGAGTTTATCGATGCGTCAAAATTACAATCACCACTTTCTGAATCCAGCTTTCAAAAGGAACATTTAGAAGATAAAAAATTCTTATTGGGAACAGACAAATACGGTAGAGATTTATTGAGTCGTTTGATCGTAGGATCAAGAATATCACTTTCTATCGGCTTTATTGCCGTATTTATTTCACTTTTGATAGGCATTATTTTGGGGGCTTTGGCCGGATTTTTTGGAGGCTATTTGGATAGAGGAATTGTTTGGTTGATCAATGTCTTTTGGTCCATTCCCACTTTGTTGATGGTGATTGCCATTACATTGGCTTTGGGGCGCGGTTTTTGGCAAGTTTTCATCGCTGTAGGACTCACCATGTGGGTGGAGGTGGCGAGAGTCGTTAGAGGTCAAGTTTTAACCCTAAAAGAGAAGACTTTTATCAAGGCTGCCCAAACACTGGGGTATGGTAAAACACGAATCATATGGCATCATATTCTCCCATTACTTATCCCTCCTCTGATCGTTATCTCAGCAGCCAATTTTGCCAGTGCAATATTGATTGAAAGTGGATTGAGTTTTTTGGGGATAGGCGCTCAACCTCCCGTGCCCAGTTGGGGGGGGATGGTAAAAGATCACTTCAGGTATTTGCTATTGGGAAAACCTTATTTAACCTTATTACCTGGATTGGCCATCATGAGTTTGGTTTTGGCATTTATGACATTGGGGAACAGTCTTAGAGATATTTTAGATGTAAAGCATTAAGCTTACCAATCATTGAGTCTGTTGGCATCGAAGTTCAAATGGATAAAAACCATTATACTAAAAGCTAATATGCTCGAACCGCCATAACTCACAAAAGGCAGAGGAATCCCAATCGTGGGAACCATGCCCAAAGACATTCCGATATTGATGAAAAAATGTGTGAAAATAAGTCCAGCTATTCCATAAGAGAAAATTCTTCGAAATTTATTGGTTTGTTTTTCGGCTTGTAATATGACTCTGAAAATGAGTAAACAAAAAAGAAAAATAAGAAAAAAACTTCCCAAAAAGCCCCATTCTTCTCCTATGGTGCTGAAGATATAATCAGTATGCTGCTCGGGAACAAAATCTCCTTTGGTTTGTGTGCCCTCCAAAAACCCTTTGCCCTTTAATCCTCCCGAACCAATCGCAATTTTGGATTGATTGATGTTATAACCCACCCCTTGGGTATCGACTTCTTTTCCCAAAACAATATTGATCCTATCACGGTGTCGTTGTTGAAATACGTTGTCAAAAATGTAGTTTACTGAGAATGAAAATCCGATTGAAATGACCAAGAAGATCAGAAAAGGCAAAATTTTCACCTTTGGATTAAAATTTTTAAAAGTAAAGTAGAATAAAAAGATCAACATCGTGATGATTCCAATGACCACACCAAAGGAAAAACTGAGGGTAACAAAAAACAAGGCCAATACAGAGAGAAAAATAATCAAATAGGTATAATCAAGTCCTTCTCTAAACAAGGGAAAAAAGAAGGCACCGAAAACCAAAGCAGATCCAGGGTCGGGTTGTAAAACGATCAGCAAAAAGGGCAGGAGAACATATGCACCGATTTTAAATAATGTTCTCCTGGCCTTGAGATCCGATTGAAACTTACTCAAAAGGCTAGCGATGATCAATGCAGTAGTTACTTTGGCAAGTTCTGACGGTTGGAAACTTATTCCTCCAATATTGTACCAAGAGGTTGCACCCGAAACCGTCTTTCCAAAAATAAAAAGACCTACCAACAACAGTATGCTTATAGAGTATCCCAGTGATGCGAATTGCTCAAAAAATTTACTGTCTACTGCAAGGATAATCATGCCAACGAAAAGACTAAAAATTAGGAAAAACACTTGCTTTCCGACAGCTTGAGTCAAGTCAAAAAGGCCTCCAGATGTTTCACTGAAGGTAGCAGAATAAACATTGACAATACCAAAAGATACTAATATTAGGTAAATGAGTATTAACATCCAATCAAGCCGGTAAATTATATTTTTATTCATTGATCACAAAGGGTTCTCCGGAATAGGGTTTTTCGTATTCTGCCAGTAGGCTACCATTCAACATTCTGTCTTCCAGCCATTTTCTTTTGACATCTCCATTGAGGTATTTTTCAATCATCAAGCTGGCGATAGGGGCGGCCCACCTTGCCCCCCAATAACCGTTTTCCACATAGACTGCAATTGCAATTTTAGGATCGTCTTTTGGAGCAAAAGCGATGAAAATGGAGTGGTCTGTGAGTTGGGTTTTTACACCATTTATTTTCATAAAATTTTCGACTGTGCCTGTTTTTCCACAGACATTAATTCCCTTGATTTTGGCAACTTTCGCAGTGCCTCTTTCTACTACCTGATGCATACCATCGATCACCGTTTCAAAGTGAATGGAATCAATAGAGGTTTCTCTTTTTTCATATACTTTATTCAAAGAGTCATTACTCACAGATTTGAGGAAACGAGGTTGAATAAAATACCCCCTGTTGGCAATGGCGGCGGTGAAGTTGGCCATTTGGATGGGGGTGGTGAGTAGTTCCCCTTGACCAATGGCATTGGAAACAACCGTAGCAGATTTCCAACCCCCTTTTTTGTACCAATAGTTGTAATAATCTGCGTCCGGGATAAAACCTTTTTTTCCAACGGGTAAGTCATACCCGAGGTAATTACCCAAACCAAAACTCTTTAAATGGTCATTCCAAATGTTCATTCCGTCCTCAACATTTTCTCCTGCTCGGTCTATAATTCTTCTGTATATGTTGGCAAAATAAGTATTACAGGATCGGTAAATGCCAGAGCTCAAGTTGTTTTTGGTTCCAAGTCTGCAATGACATTCCATAAACATTCCACGAGCGTAGAAGTGACCTTTTTGACACAAGTATGCCGTCTCCGTATCAATGACTCCCTCTTGCAGTGCAATAAGTGCATTGAGCGTTTTAAAAGGAGATCCGGGAGCGTATTGTGCCTGAAGACCTCTGTCGAATAGGGGTTTTGCCAGAGTGTCCAATGCCAGTTTTCGAAAATTTTTGGATCGTTTTCTACCCACCAGTATATTGGGATCATAGCTGGGTGCTGAGACCAAAGAAAGTACCTCTCCGGTTTTGGGTTCTATGGCTACAATACCTCCTCTTTTGTTGTGAAATAATTCTTCACCGTATTGCTGAAGTTCCCTGTCAATGGTAAGGTAGAGGTTTTGCGCACCTTCCACAGGGACATCGTACTTCCCCTCCTCATAGGAACCTATGATTCGATTGAATCGGTCCTTTTGATAAAATTTCTTTCCTTTTTTTCCTCTTAAAAAGTGTTCATAATATTCCTCTATTCCCTGTCTGCCGATCAATTCCCCCAAGCGGTAGTAATCGTCTTTTTTCATATCGTTTTTGTTGACCTCACTAACATAGCCCAACAAGTTGGAAGCGAGAGAAACAGGATAGTTTCTGACTGAGCTTCTTTGCAGAAAAAAACCGGGGTATTTCCAAATCTTTTCCTGAATTATGGCATTGCGTTCTTTGGAAATCTTTCCAACAATGATGGAAGGGAGTTTTACAGAAAAAGTTCTGGCAGATTTGATTTTATCTTTAAGTTCAGGTTTTGAAACACCCAATATTTTGGAGAGTTCAAGGGTATCGAAGGCAGCGATATTTTCTGGAATGGCCATTAAATCATAAACAGGCTGGTTGGAAACCAAGAGTTTATGGTTTCGATCATAGATATAGCCGCGTTCCGGGTAAATGGAATTTTCAATTACAGCATTGCCATCTGAGAGGAGTTTGTAAGATGAATTGAGTAACTGCAAACTGATGAGCCTTCCTACAAAAACTAAAGCAGACAAAAGAGTTACAGCCGGTAAAAAAAAACGCCTAATCATTTTTCTTTGAATAATCCCAAGGAAATGTATACCATTATAAAGGTAAAAAAAGATGTAAAAAGAGTGTTTTTTAGAATGGTAATGGTGTTGTTAAAACTAAAGTAGATCACACTGTAGAGCACTAAATGGTGAATCACCACCATCAACAACAGATACAGTAATCTTTGGGTGAGGAGACTTCCCTTAATCATTCCCATAGGAACATCATAATTCACGCCAAAAGAAAATTTAATGATGGATGGTCTCAAAAAAGCGATGGTCAATGTAGCTATGGTATGTCCTCCTGATCCCTGTGTCAATAAATCGAGCAGTAGCCCCATGAAAAAACCCAAAATGATCAATAAAGTTGGGTTGCCATCCAAGCGGTAGACAATGATAAACAAAAGATAGAGGTTGGGATTGATGAACCCAAAGAAATTTATGTTGTTCAGCAAAAAAGATTGCAGAAACAGCAAAAGAAAAAACTGAAAAACAGATACTATATTATCGCGATTCATTTTTCAATTGATTGAGTTGATCCTTCTTTTTGTTCTTTAAAATATAAACAAACTCTTTTTGCGTAAGATTGCTAAACAGTTCAATATCAATATCGTAGTAACCTTCGAGTTTGGGCTTTTTAAAATTAATAACCTTTCCAATTGGTATGCCATGAGGGAAATAATCCGACATACCGCCGGTCACTATGGTATCCCCCACCACAACGGGATTTATGGTGGAAACATCGTCCAATTTCATTCTTTTAGGGTGGTTGCCTTGCCAAGAAAGAGATCCATAAGCACCGTTCTTTTTAAAGCCGGCATTGATTTTTAGATCTCGGTGCAATATGGAAATCACACTGGAAAAATCGGCAGTAACTTGATTGACAATACCCACAATGCCATCGCTGGATATTACTCCCATTTCTACTTCTATTCCATCTAGGTATCCCTGATCTATTATCAAGTAATTTCTTGCACGATGATAACTATTTTTGACGATTCTTGCTCCCAAAACCTGAAAAGCGAAAGTGTCGGTGACCTCATTCTTCGAGGATTGCTCAGTAAAATGAATTAATTCTAGGGCCTTTAGCTTAATATTTTCAGCGATTAGTTTTTCGTTACTGTTGGCTAGATTAAGGTAATCTGAGACATTCTGCCCAGCCAGATTGAAGTTGCTGGAAAGGACAAGTGCTGCATTACTAAAGACGGATTGGTGGTAAAAACTTCTTTGGTTTAAAAAAAGAAGGGATATGATCAATAAACTGGTATATAACAGAGTGTTTTTGTACTTAAGTAGGGCATTGATGAGCTGCCGCATAAGTCGTTATTTGATCAAAATGGTTTTATATCGCTCGATATTTTTTAAGGTGATTCCAGTTCCTCTTACAACGGCCTGCAGTGGGTCTTCGGCAATATAAACAGGTAGATCGGTCTTTCTGGAAAGTCGAACGTCAAGTCCTCTTAGGAGAGCTCCGCCACCCGCTAGATATATTCCAGTGTTATAGATATCGGCTGCCAATTCTGGAGGGGTTTGAGATAAAGCTTCCATAATGGCCTCTTCAATTCTTATGATAGACTTGTCCAAGGCTTTGGCAATTTCAGTGTACGAGATCATTGCCTGTTTGGGTTTTCCGGTAACCAAGTCTCTTCCCTGTACAGACATGTCCTCCGGAGGGTTTTCAAGATCTTCAATGACAGAGCCAATCAATATTTTTATTTTCTCAGCAGTGCGTTCCCCAACGTATAGGTTATGCTTGCTTCTCATATAATTGACAATGTCATTGGTAAAAACATCACCCGCAATCTTAACCGACTTGTCGCATACAATCCCGGATAGCGCTATAACGGCTATTTCGGTTGTCCCTCCACCGATGTCAACGATCATATTTCCTTTGGGCTGCATGATGTCTATTCCTATTCCGATGGCGGCTGCCATGGGTTCGTGGATCAAATAGACCTCTTTACCATTAACCCGCTCCGCAGATTCTTTTACTGCTCTCATTTCCACCTCTGTGATCCCAGAGGGAATGCAAATAACCATTCTTAAGGAAGGGGTAAAGAATCTTTTCTTGAGCGTGGGTATGCTTTTGATCAAGGTATTGATCATTTGTTCTGAAGCATTGAAGTCGGCGATGACACCATCTTTTAGGGGTCTGATGGTCTTGATGTTTTCATGTGTCTTTCCATGCATCATACTGGCCTCGTCTCCTATGGCAATGATTTTGTTGGTAGTCCTGTCAATGGCTACTATAGAGGGACTGTCGACCACTACTTTGTCGTTGTGGATGATTAATGTATTTGCAGTACCTAAATCTATTGCGATTTCCTCGGTTAGGAGACCCATAACTTGTTGATTTTATTAGGGCTAAAGTTATGAAAATTAATGTTTAAAATGACGCGTACCAGTAAAGACCATGGATAAATTATTTTCGTTGCAATAATCTATGGAAAGTTGGTCTTTGATTGACCCTCCAGGCTGAAGGACACTGTTGACTCCTGCTTTGTGAGCAATCTCAACACAATCGGGGAAAGGGAAGAAAGCATCACTTGCCATTACAGCACCATTGAGGTCAAAATTGAAGTGCTTGGCTTTTTCAATGGCGTGGTTTAATGCATCTACTCTTGAAGTTTGTCCGGTGCCTGAGGCCAGTAATTGACCATTTTTTGCCAAAACAATGGTATTTGACTTGGTATGTTTACAAATTTTTGAAGCAAAGATCAAGTCTTCAATTTCTTGTACATTGGGTTTTTTGGTAGTGATAAAGTCGAGTTCTTTTGCGGTATCTGTTTTGGAATCTCTTTCCTGAACCAGTATACCGTTAAGGCAACTTCTATAGGTGGTAGAAGGTAGAGGGATGTCTTTTTGAACCAATAGTATTCTGTTCTTTTTTCCCTTTAGGAGCTCCAAAGCGTCTTCTTTGTAGTGAGGAGCAATCACCACTTCGCAAAACAGGCTGTGGATTTCGGTCGCTGTGTCTAAGTCAATGGTTTTATTGGTGATCAATACGCCACCGAAGGCGGAGACAGGGTCACCGGCCAGTGCATCTACATAGGCATCTTTGAGATTAGGGCGGGTAGCAAAGCCACATGCATTATTGTGTTTAAGAATGGCAAAGCTGCAATCTCCATCATAGAATTCGAGCATCAGATTCACCGCTGCATCAATGTCCAAAAGGTTGTTGTAGGAAATTTCTTTCCCATGAATTTGTTCCAAAAGGTCAGATAATGGACCAAAAAATTGACCTTTTTGGTGCGGGTTTTCCCCATAGCGAAGGGTTTTGGCAGTCTTGACACTCAATTTGAGCACTTCCTCCTGTTGGTTGAAATGGTTAAAGATGGCAGCGTCGTAGTGGGATGAGGTTTGGAATGCCTTGACGGAATACCTTTTCCTTTGTGCTATGTCTGGAGCGCCATTGGATTGGGTGAGAATATTCAGAAAATCTTCATAATCGTTTTTATCAGAAACACAAAAGGTGTCTTTAAAGTTTTTTGCGGCAGCTCTTATGAGGGCAATCCCCCCTATGTCAATTTTTTCAACAATTTCTTGTTCGCTGCCACCCGCAGCAACAGTATCTTCAAATGGATATAAATCAACGATCACCAAATCGATCTGTGGGATTTCAAATTCGTCTAAAGCAGTTTGATCATCCGAAACTTCTTGACGGTTCAAAATTCCCCCAAAAACCTTGGGGTGTAATGTTTTTACCCGACCTCCCAAAATAGAAGGGTATCCCGTAACATCCTCAACTGCAACAACATCATGGCCCAAATCGCGAATAAATTTTTCCGTACCGCCGGTGGAGTAGAAGGTAACCCCTTGTAAATTCAATTGATGAATGATGGGGGCCAGTCCTGTTTTGTCAAAAACGGAGATTAGGGCAGATGAAATTTGTTTTTTACTCATTTATTTTTTCTTAATCGATGAAAATGGGCTGGGGTAAATGGTTTTTTTGATCCGAGACATATGCAATTTTTTAACTAATTTTACCTAAAAATAGAATTGCTGAATAAGACAAAAGTATTAAAAACATCATTGTTAAAATTTTAATTTCCCCCTTAATTATAGTGTTTAATTAACCAAAAAAAGCCCACTTTTCAACAATGAAACAAAATGTTAAAATTTCGGGGATGACTTGTGAGGGTTGTGTTTCTTCGATAACCGAAAAATTGATCAGTTTGGATGAGGTACAAGACCTCAAAATTGATTTGGCCGGAGGAAATGTAGCGTTGGAGGTTTCAAAAAAATTGACATTGGAAAAATTGTCGTTTGTATTGCTGCCAAAGTATATACCTTCATTGGAAACGAAACCCGTTAATACACCTCCAATAGCGCAATCACCTTCCAAACTCAAACAGCTTTTTCCTCTCTTTTTGATCTTCATATACTTGATTGCGGGTTCTTTGCTGATCCAAAAAAACACTCTCCGCGTTAATAATTTTATGATTGATTTTATGGGGCTCTTTTTTATGGTTTTCAGCTTCTTTAAATTTTTAGATTACAAGGGTTTTCCCACAGCTTTTGCTCAATACGATCCTCTGGCCAAAAGAAGTGCTTTTTACGCTAAGATTTACCCTTTTATCGAGACCCTTTTGGGCTTGATGTTATTGCTGCGTTGGCAATTGAATTTTGCCTTTATTACCACCATTGTAATCTTATCCATTACCACTGTTGGTGTTGTTTACACCCTTTTTGATAAAAACAAGATCAATTGTGCCTGTTTGGGTACTGCTTTAAATTTGCCCATGACTGAAGCAACCCTAATAGAAAATTTAATCATGCTTGTGATGGCTGTTTCCATGTTGTTTTATCAATTTGGATAAAAGCCTTAAATTTGTAGTATGAATTTAAGGAGTGTCAAAGCCATTTTCTTTGTCCTGATTTTTTTGACTTCAAAAATTGGGGTGGCTCTGAATGTTCATTATTGTAGCGGATATATTCAGGAAATTGCACTGGCATGGAATGTAGAGGGTTGTGGAATGTCTTTGGAAAAAAGTCATGACAACCGTCAAGGTCTTAAGGTTACAAAAAACCACTGTTGTCAGGATAAAACAGTTTTTATCCAAAACAATGAACCTCAAAGAACCACTGATTATGAGTTGCAGGCCACTTATTTTGCAATTCCACAAAGCAATACATGCACTTTTGATCTTTCAAAAATTATCTTTCCCAAGGTTGGTTTTGTAAAGCCGAAATACCTTGTTTTCAAAGAAAAAATCTATCTTCAACACCATAGCCTTATTTTTTACGGTTGATCCAATTTTAAATACATCTCTTATTTAACGTTGAATCTAACCCTAAAATTATGAAAAAACACATGTTGTTTGTATGTCTTTCATGGGGAATGGTCTTTTCGCAAGCCCCCCTCAGCGGAGTCGTACAATACCAAGAAAACAATAAAACTTATCCCCTAATCGGCGCTAGTGTTTTTTGGAAAAACACCGCCATTGGAACGGTTACCGATATAGAGGGTGCTTTCCGGTTGGAAAGAGTGCCTGAGACGGATCTGTTGATCATTAGCTATATCGGTTTTAAAACCGACACTTTAAAAATTACTACTCCATTCATCAGCCACCAAATGACTCAAAATCAGGAGGACGAATTGGACGAAGTCACCCTAACCCAGCGCAGAAAAGCCTCTCAAAAATCTTTTATAGAGACGCAAAATATTCTGAAGGTCAGCAGTGAGGAATTACTTAAAGCGGCTTGTTGTAATCTTTCGGAGAGTTTTGAAACCAACCCGGCCATAGATGTGAATTTTGCAGATGCACTTACCGGAACCAAACAAATCAAAATGTTGGGGCTCTCAAGTCCTTACTTGTTGATTTCGGAAGAAAATATTCCCATGGTCCGCGGTGCATCACAGGCCTACGGATTGACCTTTACGCCGGGAACTTGGGTAGAGAGTATCCAAATCGGTAAAGGGGCAGGCTCTGTAGCCAATGGTTTTGAAAGTATCGCAGGTCAAATCAATACCGAATTGAAAAAGCCCCTGACTGATATACCTTTCTTTCTCAATCTATTTGCCTCCATCAATGGCAGGTATGAAATGAATACACACTATAATCATAAGTTCAATGATTATTGGAGTACGGGTTTTTATCTCCACGGGAACAAAAGAACCCAAAAGTTTGATAACAACAATGATGGTTTTCTCGACCTTCCCGTTTCGGAGCAAATCAATTTGATGAATCGTTGGCAATACACAGATCTGGAAAAGGGATGGGTCAGCTTTTTGAGTTGGAGGTATATGAATGACAAAAAATTATTGGGAGCTTTGAGCTACGATCCAAAAAAAGACAGGGGAATGAAAAATCGCTGGGGTAGTGAAATTAAAACCAAACGATGGGATGCCTCTTTTAAGGTGGGCTATGTTTTTCCCGAGATTCCCTATCAGAGTTTTGGTTTTCAAACCGCCTATAGCAGTCACGACCAAGATTCCTATTACGGATTGCGTACCTATGACATCAATCAGCAAAGCTTTTATACCAATTTGATTTTCAACTCTATTATTGGCAATACGCTAAATAAATTTAAAGTAGGGTTAAATTATAGTTTTGACGACTACGTTGAACAGGTCAATGGTGACTTATACAATAGGACGGATCGCAATGTGGGCAGCTTTTTTGAGTTTTCCCATGACAACAATGACAACTTCAGTTGGATCGCCGGTGTCAGAGTGGATTTTCACAATAATTTTGGTAGTTTTTTGACACCCAGGGTTCATCTTAGATATGTTCCGCTAAAGGAGTTTGTCATCAGGCTATCGGCGGGCAGTGGCAGAAAGGCAGCCAATATTTTTGCAGAAAATCAAACCCTTTTTGCAACCAACAGAGCGATTAATATTCAATCCTCTCAGGGGAAAATTTACGGGCTCAATCCCGAAAAAGCATGGAACTACGGATTGGGTCTGTCGAAATCATTTTACATTGGCAGTCCTCACCATATCACTCTTTCTGCCGATTATTATATCACTGATTTTACAGACCAAGTGTTAGTAGACTGGGAAAACCCCCGTGAAATTTCTTTTTATAACTTAGAGGGACAAAGCACTGCAAAAAGTTTTCAAGTGGAATTGGATTATTACTATCGAAACTTTTTAAATCTCAGAGCAGCCTATAAAAATTACGATGTGCGTGTAGATTATAAAAGCGGACTTATGCAAAAACCCTTGTTGGCCAAGAATCGTTTTTTTGCCAATTTGGGTTGGGAAAGCAAGATCAGCCCAATGGATAAACAATGGCGGTGGGATTTAACCTATCACCATGTGGGGGCGCAGCGATTGGTCCATAATTTTGTAGATCACCCCAAAGGTTTTTCTCCCAGTTATTCACTTTGGAATACTCAATTGACCCGTGTTTTCTCCAAAAAATTTGAAGTATATTTGGGAGGGGAGAATATTGGAAATTACAGACAACGGTCTGCTATTATCGGAGCGAATGATCCGTTTGGAGCCGATTTTGATGCGGCTCAGATTTATGCTCCCATTTTTGGAGGGATGGTTTACTCCGGCCTAAGACTTAAATTTTAATTTTAATCATTAATTTTAAATATCATGAAAAAAATCCTAATCTTATTGCTTGCTTTACCATTGGGAATGGTGGCTCAAGAAAAACAGAAAAAAAACACCAAAGCACAGTTTACGGTTTATGGTAACTGTGAAATGTGTGAAAAAAGAATTGAAAAAGCGGCGCTCTCTGTCAAGGGAGTTAAACTGGCCGATTGGGACATACCCTCTAATCAAATTAGTCTGATCTACAATCCAAATAAAGTAGATTTGAAAACGATTCATTCGAGTATCGCAGCCGAAGGATACGACACCTCAGAAGCTAAAGCTAAAGAGGAAGATTATAACGAACTGCCCAAATGCTGTCAGTACGACAGGAAAGAATAGTCAAAAAAAAACCTGCTTGAAAAGCAGGTTTTTTTGATTAAAATTATGGATTACATCATTCCGGGCATACCGCCGCCGCCGCCCATAGGTGGCATGGCTGGGGCCTCCTCTTTGATGTCGATCAAAGCACACTCTGTCGTCAAGATCATTCCAGCTACTGAAGCTGCATTTTCTAAGGCAACACGAGTTACTTTTTTGGGATCAATGATTCCTTCTTTAAGCATATCGACAAATGTACCTTCTTTGGCGTTGAAACCGAAGTTCTCTCCACCTTCAAGTACTTTAGATACGACTACTGATCCTTCACCACCAGAGTTTTCAACGATGGTTCTCAACGGAGATTCGATGGCTTTGTGGATAATCTGAACTCCAGTACCTTCGTCTGGATTATCAGACTTTAATTTAGAAAGACTTTTTTGAGTGCTCAATAGAGCAACTCCACCACCGGCAACAATACCCTCTTCTACCGCTGCTCTGGTAGCGTGAAGTGCATCGTCTACACGGTCTTTCTTTTCTTTCATTTCCACTTCTGACGGAGCTCCTACATAGAGTACAGCAACACCTCCTGAAAGTTTGGCCAAACGTTCTTGTAGTTTTTCTCTGTCGTAATCAGAGGTTGTGGTCTCAATTTGAGATTTGATTTGATTGACTCTTCCTTGAATCATTTCACTCTCGCCTGCACCATTAACTACTGTAGTGTTGTCTTTGTCAATGGTTACTTTTTCGGCAGAACCTAGCATATCTATGGTAGTATTCTCTAAAGTGAAACCTCTTTCTTCAGAAATGACGGTCCCACCAGTCAAGATGGCAATGTCTTCAAGCATTGCCTTTCTGCGGTCACCAAAACCAGGTGCCTTTACAGCTGCAATTTTCAATGCACCGCGGAGTTTATTGACAACCAATGTAGCTAATGCTTCACCGTCTACATCTTCAGCAATTACAATAAGGGGTTTTCCGGATTGTGCAACTGGCTCCAATACAGGCAGCAAATCTTTCATGGCAGAAATCTTTTTGTCGTACAACAAAATGTATGGTGATTCCAGATCGGCTTCCATTTTTTCAGAATCTGTAACAAAATAAGGGGACAGGTAACCACGATCAAACTGCATTCCTTCTACAACGTCTACGTATGTATCTGTTCCTTTGGCTTCCTCTACGGTGATAACCCCTTCTTTACCCACTTTTTCAAAAGCTTCGGTAATCAAACTTCCGATGGTTTCGTCATTATTGGCAGAAATACTGGCTACTTGTTTGATTTTTTCTGAGGCATTTCCTACTTCTACAGATTGTTTACCCAAAGAATCTACGATGGCATTAACTGCTTTGTCGATACCTCTTTTAAGATCTAATGGATTGGCACCGGCGGCTACGTTTTTCAAACCTTCTTTGACAATGGCTTGTGCCAAAATCGTTGCAGTAGTGGTTCCGTCTCCGGCCAAATCGTTGGTTTTGGAAGCTACTTCCTTAACCATTTGAGCTCCCATGTTTTCAAGGGCATCTTCTAATTCTATTTCTTTGGCGACCGTTACTCCATCTTTGGTAACTTGAGGTGCGCCAAAAGATTTGCCGATGATCACATTTCTTCCTTTAGGGCCAAGGGTAACTTTTACGGCATTTGCCAATGCATCAACACCGCGTTTTATGCCATCCCGTGCCTCTAAATCGAATTCTATTTTTTTTGCCATTTTATTTGATTTTTTCTATTAAACAATTGCTAGTATGTCACTTTCTCTCATGATCAGATAATCTGCACCGTCGTGTTGAAGTTCGGTTCCGGCATATTTACCATAAAGTACATGATCCCCAACTTTGACTGTTACAGGGTTTTCAGCAGTTCCAGGGCCAACAGCGACCACGGTTCCTTTTTGAGGTTTTTCTTTCGCGGAATCAGGAATGATGATCCCAGAAGAAGTTTTAGTTTCTGCAGCAGCAGGTTCGATTAATACACGATCTGCCAGAGGCTGAATATTTACTTTACTCATTGTTAATTATTTAATTTTAAGTTTATGTTTTTTCACAAATCATGCCAAGCACAATATGTATGACAAATTGTGGCAATTCAGGGTTAATGCTGACAGCATGACACAAGGACTATTTTTGAGTATTGTCTTGGGGTACTTCGGGGATGGTTTCGGGTAAGGTTTCCGGTATCACTTCAGGAATCGGTTGTTCCACAGCATTGTCTTGCAACAGACGGGAGTCAGAGCTACCAGTATTGGTTCCAAGTGAAATGTTTGAAAGTAGAATCAGTACCAACAAAAGTCCTGCAAGTAACCAAGTGCTACGATCCAAAAAGTCAGAAGTCTTTTGGACTCCTCCCATTTGTTGTCCACCACCACCAAAAGATGAGGACAGTCCACCACCTTTAGGGTTTTGAACCATTACTACTAAAACGAGTAGAAAACAAACAAAAATGATTAAGGCGATGAAGATCGAAAAGCTTCCCATAGTATTTTATTGTTGTTGCAATTTCCTGATTTTCTGAATTTGCCCTGCAAAGAAAACATTTTTTTCCGGATATTTCAAACTTAAAATCTTGTAGGCGCTGATGGCTTTTTTATACTTTTTTTGTTTGAGCAGAACTTTGGCCAGGCTCTCAGTCATCAATTCTTCCGAATTAAAGTCTTGTTTGAGCACTGAGTCGATCGTTTCGGTTTTTCCCACGGGTGGGATTTTGGGGTCGGCTTCAATGAACCGATCTATAATCGATAATTTATCACTCAAAGGTTCTGATTTATCAGATTCTTTGGGCTGGATATTTTGGTTTTCTTCTGTGTATTGAATCCAATCTAAAAAACTCAGTTTGAGATCCTCTGAAACACGACTTGATTTCCTGGGCTGGGATTTTAACTTTTTTAATCTTTTTTCTGTTGCAGGGGCTTGAATACCCTTTTGAACTACTGGAGGGATATCTGCTACTTTAGTTTCCTTTATTTTGGATTTTATCTTTTGCTTCGCAGTTTTTTTAGGTGAGGATTCCGCCTCTGAATCAGATGTAGTTTTGGGCTTTTCCTCAGAGGTTTCTGTATCCCCAATGGGTGGTTTAACATCCGCGACCAAGGCCTTTGTTTTTTTTGTTGATTTAAATTTAGATTCGATATTTTGCTTTAGGACACCTCTATCCGCAGTGTAAAGCGCCAGTTGGTTGAGGGCCATGTCAAGATCATTTTTATTTTGATCTTTGAGGGACTTGGTGTAGAAAAAACGCGGTAGTTGAAAATACGGATATTTTTCAATGAGAAGTGCCATTTTAGAAACCAAGATTTCGTCTTTGGAATCATAGTTTTCAACCAACTTATCGAATGTCTCTCTATTCATTGGACTTACCACTTCGCCAGTGTTGCGTTAAAGATATCCTGGGTGATTCTCTCAAATATTTCGTCATGAGCCGAGCCCTGTATGTCATAAAGTTGTTTGTCAGCGGGAAAGTCATAAAAAAATGAAAATTGAGTTTCGAAATCGTCTTCTTCGTTATTGGTATTGAAATAGCGAAGGTTGACATTCATCGTCAGTCGGTTTTGAGCAGCGGTGAGGTTTGCAGTTGAGGTCATGGGGGTTATGCTGTATTGAGTAATTTCTCCTTCGTAAACCAAATCACCGCCTGAGTTGACCAAATTCAGATTGGTCTGCCCCAAAATAATGTCTTGAAGTGCTAGGGTAAAATCTCTGTCCAATCCGGGTTCAACCGTAGACCCTGGTCTACTGCCCGCTTGGTTTTCAAAAAAATTGACTTGGAAAGTCGATGCACCGGAAGGAATGGATGCTCCGGTAAAGGAGTAGATTCCGCAAGCTTGCACAACAAGAAGCAAAATCAAAAAAAGGTTAATTAATACTCTATTCATTTTCGTCGTCTTGTAGGTCAAATTGTTTGATTTTCCGATATAGGGTCCTTTCTGAAATACCCAATTCTTTTGCCGCTATTTTTCTTTTACCATGACTTCTTTTCAAAGCCTGCTTGATCATTTCAATTTCTTTCTCCAATAAAGATAAGGGTTCCTCTTCAATTACCGTTTCGGCATAATCGTATTGATTGATCGGAGCAGGGCTGCTGTGAACTTGAGGTTTGCTTTCCGGAGTAATGAATTCAACAGTCTTATTTTCATTTTCCTGCTCACCATAAATTTTTTTGATCAGTTCGGGATTGTTTTTTTGAACCGATGTCATGCTTTCATTCTCCATCAATTCATGGGTGAGTTTTTTCAAATCATTGAGGTCATTCTTCATGTCAAAGAGGACTTTGTAGAGAATTTCTCTTTCGGAGGAAAAATCAGCTTCTTTATCCGAGCGGTCAATCACTGCAGGAAGTTGAGACCCCGTATTGGGGAGATAATTTCTCAGGGTATTGGCATCGAGGGTTCTGTTTTTTTCCAAAACAGAGACCTGCTCTGCTATGTTGCGTAACTGTCGAATATTACCACTCCATCGGTATTGCTCCAAAATCCGTTGCGCACCGTCGTCCAGTCTAAGGGTAGGCATTTTATATTTCTGGGCGAAATCAGAAGCAAACTTTCTGAATAAAAGAGGGATGTCTTCCTTTCTGTCTCTGAGTGGTGGCAAGTGAATTTCTACCGTACTCAAACGGTAGTATAGGTCTTCTCTGAATTTCCCTTTTTTAATGGCTTCATTCATTTTTACATTTGTGGCTGCAACAATTCTTACGTCTGTTTTTTGAACTTTTGAAGAACCTACTTTCATGAATTCACCGTTTTCTAATATCCTCAGAAGTCTTACCTGTGTGGGCAAGGGAAGTTCTCCCACTTCATCGAGAAAGATGGTTCCACCATCGGCTACTTCAAAATAACCACTTCTGGTGGTGGTGGCCCCGGTAAAAGCCCCTTTTTCATGACCAAAAAGCTCACTGTCAATGGTACCTTCAGGAATTGCACCGCAGTTTACGGCAATGTATTTGGCGTGTTTTCTGGGTGAAAATTGATGGATTATTTTAGGAATATTTTCTTTGCCTACTCCACTTTCGCCGGTTACCAGAACAGTAATTTCCGTGGCAGACACCCGTAGGGCTTTTTCCAGAGCCCTGTTCAGACCGTCATCGTTGCCGATGATTCCAAAACGCTGTTTGATGTGTTGTACGGATTCCATAATATCAAATTGATGATGAAAGACCCATTGCGGTTCCGATCAGGGTGGCAGAAGTCACTTCTTTGATCTTAACGTCAACGAAATCTCCTACTTTATATTTTTCTTTTGGAAAAACAGCTACGGTATTTTGACTGGTTCTTCCACTCCAAAATTCACTGGATCTTTTGGAGCTTTTTTCAATGAGTACACATACTGTCTTTCCGATAAACTGTTTGGTTCTGTATTCACTGTGTGCCCTTTGTAAGTCTATGATTTCTTGAAGCCTTCTTTTTTTGGTGGGTTCAGGGATGTCGTCTTCAATTTTTTTGGCGGCCAGGGTACCGGGACGCTCTGAGTAGGCAAACATAAAACCAAAATCATATTTTACGTACTCCATCAAGCTCAGCGTGTCCTGATGATCTTGCTCTGTCTCTGATGGAAAACCGGCAATCATATCTTGAGAAATGGCACAATCGGGAATGTTTTTACGAATATTATCGATCAATTCGAAGTACTCCTCTCGACTGTGCTGTCGGTTCATTTTTTTGAGAATAGCGTTACTACCGGATTGCACAGGCAGGTGAATATAATTGCATATGTTGTCGAACTTAGCCATGGTGTGTATGACATCCAGGGACATGTCTTGAGGGTTGGAAGTGGAGAAACGAATTCTTATTCTGGGTTGGCTTTTGGCTACCAGTTCTAGTAGCTTAGAAAAGTTTACTGCTGTTTTCTGTTGAAGTAAGCTGGCTTTTGAAAAGTCTTTTTTCAGTCCACCGCCATACCACAGATAACTGTCTACATTTTGTCCCAATAGTGTAATTTCTTTATATCCATTTTGGGCCAATTGGGCAATTTCCTCCAATATGCTTTTTGGGTCACGACTTCTTTCTCTCCCCCTTGTAAATGGAACCACACAAAAAGTACACATGTTGTCACATCCTCTTGTGATGGTAACAAAAGCACTCACACCGTTGGTGGCCAACCTCACAGGTGCGATATCACCATAGGTTTCTTCCTTGGAAAGTATAACATTAACAGCCTCTCTCTCTGCTTCGGCTTCTCTCAAAAGATTGGGCAGGTCTTTGTAGGCATCTGGTCCAACTACTATGTCGACCATTTTTTCCTCCTCGAGAAACTTGTGTTTTAGGCGTTCTGCCATGCAACCCAACACACCGATTTTGAGATCTTTATTCTTACGTTTGAATCCATTAAAAAGCTCCAGCCTTTTTCTAACGGTTTGCTCGGCTTTTTCTCTAATTGAACAGGTGTTTACCAAAACCAAGTTGGCATTTTCCAATTTTTCGGTGAGTTCATAGCCCTCTTGGTTCAAAATGGAAGCAACAATTTCACTGTCAGAAAAATTCATCTGACAGCCATAGGATTCGATGTAAAATTGCTTTTTGGCTTTAAATATATTATCCTTTTTTTTTGACAAAACATCAGTATTAGACGAGGAACTCACCTTTGTCAGAGGGGCACCATTAAAAGCATATGGGTCTTTTGTCGTGATTTTTGTCATTACCTTCAGGATCAATCTTTCTGTTGCAAATATAATTAAAACTGCCTTTTTGTCATGTTTAAGTCAGGGATTAATTTCTTGATTTGACAGTGAAGAAGAGTTTATTCGAAAAGTGGGTCTTCAAAAATAAAATTCTCAAAAATAACAATGTTCAATGTTGATGAATTTAAATGCCTCCGATCAATCTTCAACTCTTAATGAATTTGAAAAAATTACAGCAGTTCATTGATATTAATAGGATTGTTAAAAAAAAACTACATAATTTTGCTTTCGAAAAAATGCAAACATGGCCAATAATCTTGTAATCGTAGAATCACCCGCAAAAGCAAAAACAATCGAGAAATTTCTCGGTAAAGATTTTAAGGTTGCCTCCAGTTATGGTCATATCGCAGACTTACCCTCCAATGAATTGGGAGTTGATGTTGACAAAGATTTTTCTCCAAAATACATCGTTTCATCAGAGAAAAAGAAAGTGGTTAGTGAACTGAAATCATTGGTAAAAAAAATGAAAACAGTTTGGTTGGCCAGTGATGAAGACCGAGAGGGAGAGGCCATTGCCTGGCACCTTGCCAATACTTTGGGCTTGAAATCGGACAGTACCAAAAGGATTGTTTTTAATGAAATTACCAAATCTGCTATTTTGGATGCCATTGAAAACCCCAGAGACATCAATTACAACTTGGTAAACGCGCAACAGGCCAGAAGAGTACTCGATCGTTTGGTGGGTTATGAATTGTCTCCTGTTTTGTGGCGAAAAGTCAAAGGGGGGTTGTCGGCAGGAAGAGTTCAGTCGGTTTCGGTAAGACTTATCGTTGAGCGAGAGCGAGAGATCAACGCCTTTGTTCCGCAACAAACTTTCAAAACACAAGCAATTTTTTCCACCCAACAGAATAAATATATTAATGCTTTACTTCCCAAGACATTTGATTCCTCTGAGGCAACAGAGGCGTTTTTGAATCTCAACAAGTCAGCTACTTTTAAGATTGATGCGATTGAAAAAAAACCAGCATCTAAAAGTCCAACAGCTCCATTTACAACATCAACATTACAGCAAGAGGCAGCGAGGAAACTTTATTTTTCAGTCAGTAAAACCATGAACATGGCGCAGCGGCTTTATGAAGCTGGATTGATTACTTATATGAGAACAGACAGTGTGAATTTGTCAAATGAAGCACAGCAAGGGGCGTTGAAACAGATTGAAAAACACTACGGATCAGCCTATAAAAAACCAAGAAAATATAAGTCTAAAAGCAAGGGGGCGCAAGAGGCCCACGAAGCGATAAGACCAACTGATTTCAGTAGGGCCAAAGTCAATTTGGATTACGACCAGTCCCGCTTGTATGAACTGATTTGGAAAAGAGCCATAGCTTCTCAAATGAGTGATGCGAAATTGGAACGAACTCAATTGAAAATAGCAGCAAGTACCCATTCGGAAAAGTTTGTTGCCAAAGGGGAGGTCATCACTTTTGATGGTTTTTTAAAGGTCTATTTGGAAGGGGTAGATGAAGAGTCGGATGAACAAAATGACTTGTTGCCGTCAGTCAAACAGGGGGAGCAACTCAACCTAAAAACCATGGAGGCCAACCAAAGGTTTTCTCGACCTCCTTATCGTTTTACAGAGGCCTCATTGGTCAAAAAACTAGAAGAGTTAGGGATTGGGCGTCCTTCAACCTATGCTCCAACGATTTCAACCATACAAAACAGAAAATACATTGAAAAAGGAACTTCTGAAGGGGAGTATCGTTCCTACACTCAATTGCAGTTGGTCAATAATGAAGTTATTTCCAAATCTTTGAAAGAAAAGGTAGGGGCCAATAAGGGAAAATTAGTCCCCACTGATGTAGGAACCATTGTCAATGACTTTTTGGTTGCCAATTTCACCAATATTTTGGATTACAGTTTTACCGCCAAAGTAGAGCAAAGTTTTGATCAAATTGCCGATGGATCTGAAAACTGGACCAGCATGATCAAAGGTTTTTACGATGGTTTCCACAAAACAGTGGATTTTGTAAAGGAAAACGCCACCAGAGAGTCTGGAGAACGAATTTTGGGGAAAGATCCCAAGTCGGGCAGGGTAGTAAAAGTCAGATTGGGACGTTTTGGGCCCATTGCACAAATTGGTGAACCCGAAGATGAGGAAAAGCCCATTTTTGTGAGTTTAGCTCCGGGTCAGCAATTGGAGTCCCTCGAGCTTGAAGATGCACTGGAACTGTTTAAGTTACCCAAGTCTATTGGAACATACGAAAATCAAGAGGTAACAGTAAATAATGGAAGATTTGGCCCCTATGTCAAATTTCTAGACATGTTTGTTTCCCTCCCCAAAGGAGAAGACCCCATGTCGGTCGAATTGGATAGAGCCATAGCTTTGATTGAAGAAAAAAGAGCAGCAAATGCCCCAATTTACACCTTCGACCAACTTCCCGTTACCAAAGGAAAAGGACGTTTTGGGCCTTTTTTAAAGTGGAATGGACTTTTTATTAATGTCAATAAAAAATACGATTTCGACAATCTTACAGATGAAGAAATTGAAACCTTGATCAAAGAAAAAATCCAGAAAGAAAAAGAAAAACTCATCAAAGAATGGCCAGAAGAAGCCATTAGAATCGAAAAGGCAAGATGGGGAAGATCCAATATCATCAAGGGCAGTAAAAAAGTGGAATTGGGAAAAGATATTGACCCTACCAAAATTACCCTCGAGGCAGCAATGCAATACTTAAAACCCAAAACGGCCAAAAAGAAAAAATGAGCCTTGAATCTCTTGTTCCTGTTTCAGAAGAGGCACTCTCCTCTATGGTATTACACCCCAAGCAGGCTTTGGGAAAAAATATTGAAATTCACACCGAACAGCAGGGTTTCCCAGACCTGAAAAATTCCAGCATCGCCATCGTAGGGATTTCTGAAATCAGAAATGCTTTCTTCCCCGCTTCAGTATACAAGCTTGAGGATTTTAGAAAGTCGTTTTACCGTCTTTTTCCAGGAAATTGGAGTTTTAAAATCTGTGATTTGGGTAATTTACCCAATGGTGCCAGTCCTGAAGATACCTACTTCGCACTAAAAGAAATCTGTATTCATCTTCGACAACTCAACATAGTCACCATAGTCATTGGAGGGAGTCATGACCTTATTTTTCCCATGTACCAATCCTATCAAGACAACAATCAATTGGTCAATATCGTATCGGTAGACAATCAATTTGATTTTTCTCAGGAGGAAGAATTGATCTCAGGCAGATCATACATGAGCCGAATCATCATGGATCAGCCCAATTTTTTGTACAATTTCACCAATCTGGGATTTCAAAGCTACTATATTGCCCAAGAGGAATTGGATTTGATGGAAAAACTTCACTTTGATTCCCTGAGGTTGGGCGTTTTGTTGGATGATGTTGCCCAATCCGAACCTTTTTTTAGAGATGCCAATATCGCCGGATTCGATATGAAAGCACTCAGCTGGCAAGCTCTTAGTCACCCTTCAGGTCCTCCCAATGGAATCGATGCGAGAACCATATGTGCTCTGGCTAGATATGCAGGAATCAGTGACCGAATAGATATTTTTGGAGCCTTTGAACTACTTAACACTACGGTTTCTCACCAATTATTGGCTCAAATTATTTGGTACTTTATTGAAGGTTTTAGCAGTAGATTTGATGAGTATCCAGTCTTGACCAGTAGCGGTTTTACCAAGTATACCGTAGCCTTATCCGACATGGAAATGGTTTTTTATCAAAGCGAAAAAAGCAATCGATGGTGGATGGAAATAATAAATCAAAGCTATCTGAATAATAAAAATAAAACAACTGCGTTATTACCTTGCACGCATGAGGATTATTTGGATGCATGCAATGACAAAATCCCCGATAAGTGGTGGAAGGCGACAAAAAGAATGTAGTTAACTATTTGAAATATAAATTCTTATTTTTGTCTTTCAAGCTGCAGGGGCATGTAGATTTTGATTGAGAAACATATATATAGTGAAAAAATATTTAGTTTTACACTTGTCTAATAAACACTTACTATCGCCTGTTGTGATGAAGAGACTTCTTATGGTCATCCTTGTAGTGCTCACTGTTTTCAGTTGTGGTAAGAAAAACAGAGGTGAGTTGATAGGGGTAAAACAAAAGAAATGGTTTCCCGAGAAGCCCTACGGAATGACTCTTATTGAAGGTGGTGCATTCATCATGGGTAAATCCGATGAAGACGTTGCACGTCTGAACAACGCAGCGGCCAGAACTGTTACGGTTCCCTCTTTTTATATGGATGAAACAGAAATCACCAACGGGGAGTACCGACAATTTGTATATTGGGTAAGAGACTCAGTTACCATGGCTTTATTGGCCAGAAAAGCAGACGAATTAGAACTTGGGGAGGAAAATAAGGACGGTATTGGCGAATTTTCTTTTAGTGATGCCGACACTTCCAAACTGAGTGAATTCCAGAAGTACATGCGCACCAACTATTATGACCTGAGTGAGGACATGTATGCGGGAAGACCCCTCAACTGGGATAATGACATTTATTGGGAAACGGGAGATTATCCGGATCAAGCTTATTCTGAAGTTTTGGATTCCATGTATTTACCCCCAGATTTGTGGTACAATGGTGAGATGAAAATTGACGTATCCAAATTGGTGTACAAATATACCTGGTTTGATGCCGAAGCTGCAGCAGCTGAATCCAAAAGAACACGTCAAAAATTTATTGATCGCAAACCCTACATCAAGCAAGAAGAAATTCAAATATACCCCGATACCACGGTTTGGATCAAAGATTTTATATACTCCTACAACGAGCCCATGCACAACGAGTATTTCTCTCACCCTGCGTTCCAAGACTATCCGGTTGTTGGTATTTCGTGGTTGCAAGCAGTGGCTTTTTGCAATTGGAGAACACATTTCAAAAACAGCTATCAAAAATCCAAAGGAAAGCCTTTGGTTAACAATTTCAGACTCCCCAGCGAAGCAGAGTGGGAGTATGCTGCCCGAGGCGGTATTCCCTCCGGCACCTATCCTTGGGGAGGACCATATTTGCTAAACGACAGAGCTTGTTTTCTGGCCAACTTTAAGCCGTTAAGGGGAGATTATGCAGCCGACCAAGCGGTCTATACCGTTGAAGCTAAATCATATTTGCCCAATGATTTTAATCTATTTAATATGGCCGGTAATGTTGCAGAATGGACCAGTTCCTCATACGACTCAGGAGCCTATGAATATGTGGCTTCCCTCAATCCCAACATGTCCCTACAAACTGAATCTCGAAAAGTTATTAGAGGCGGTTCCTGGAAAGATGTAGCTTACTTTTTGAGAGTGAGTTCCAGAGACTACGAATACTCCGATACTGCTCGTAGCTATATTGGATTCAGAACTGTTCAAGATTATCTTGGAACATCCAAGGTTAAGATCAAATAAATTTATATTTTTAAATTATCATAACTATAACACTATATTAAAATGGATGACAAACTGTTGAAAAAAAGATTGAGAGGAAAAGTTGCAATGCACATGCTATTTGGTTTAGGAGGTGCAGTTGTAATTATAGGAGCACTTTTTAAGATTCTTCACCTAGAGATAGGCCCCATCACTGGAGGTTTAGTACTTGGATTGGGTCTTGGAACTGAGGCTTTGATTTTTACGGTAGCCGCATTGAATACTGGCGAAATAAAAGAAGAACACGATGATTATGTAAAGAAAGTTACAGGAGGAGGAGCCAAAGCTGCTTCAAAAGGTGGAGAAGAAGGACTTTCTTCTAAGATTGACGAAATGCTCAAAGAAGCCAAGCTTGACGTGGCATTGATGAACAATCTTACCAAAAGTATCAAAAATCTAGAAGCTTCCGCCCAAGCATTATCTCCAGCAGCAGAGGCGGCGTCTTCTTCAGAAAATTACAGTCAACAATTGTCTGTTGCTTCCCAAAAATTGGAGCAACTCAATCAAGTTTACGCAGCGCAAATTAATTCATCGGGGAACAATGCAGCCTTCAACGACCAAGTTGCCGAAAATGCTGCAAAGCTCAAACAACAAATGGAAGCTTTATCTTCCAACCTCGCTGCTTTGAATCAAGTATACAATGGTATGCTTAATGCTATGAACAAAAACTAGAATAGGACATGGCTGGAGCAAAAGAAACACCCAGGCAGAAACTCATTAGTTTGATGTATTTGGTATTCATCACCATGCTTGCTTTGAATGTAAGTAAGGAAGTTTTAGATGGATTTGGCCAGATGTATGAAAAAATTAGTGATGCCAACACTAGGGTGGATGAAAGTAACGATGCAATTTTTGAGAATATCGAGGTCAATGCCAAAGAAAAAGGTGGCAAATGGATCGGTCATTTGAGAACTGCAAAGCAAATTAAGCAGGAATCCGATGATTTCTATGATAGGATTTCTGAGATCATGAGTCAGATCACAGAGAAGCAAAGAGAAAAAGATCCAGAGTTGAAAGAATACGCTCAAATGGATAAAGGAGAGGCACTGGATGTTATCTTTTTTAAAGAAGGTTCAGATCAAGCGGCCGCTGAGTTTCTCGATATGATCAATGAATACAAAATGCATGTCATTCAAGTATTTGGTAGTCAATATCCTGAATACATTGAGATGGTTGAAGCTCGTTTTTTTACGGGTGATGAAAACGGAAATATCCAAAACAGAGATGGTATGGACCAACCTTGGTTCAATGCTAATTTTCAAGGTTTTCCGTTGGTTTCCTCATTGGCAAAATTTGCCATGATGCAAAATGATATTCGTCAAACGGAGCATGATGTATTTGCGACCCTAATGGGTAAAGAGCTGAAAATGTCCTCTAATGTAAATGAGTCTAACTATATAAGTTTATTGAAAACTGAAAAAGGTGCGTATTATCAAGGGGAAACTTTTGACGGTAGTATTGTATTGGGTAGAAAAGGTGGAGCACAAAATCCCAACAGTGTCGATTTAAAAATCGATGGGAGAAAACTTCAGGAAAAAGATTATGATCTTATCGCTGGAGGAATCAAACTCAAGGTTTCTGCCGGAAGCCCTGGTGATCACGAGATCACAGGAGATTTGGTATTCCTCAACGAAGGTGTAGAATCTAAAATCCCGGTAAATCAATCATTTGCGGTAATTTCTAAACCCAATTCTGCGGTTATTTCTGCCGATAAGATGAATGTAGTTTACAGAGGAGTTGAAAATCCTATGACCATATCCATTCCCGGTATTCCAGATAATAAAGTATCTGCTTCTGCACCTGGACTTAAAAAACTCAGGGGAAGCAAATACAATATGGTACCCGGAAAAGGTAGAGAAATTAAAATTTCTGCCAGTGGAACTTTACCGGATGGACAAAGGGTTACAACCACAACCAAATTTAGAATCAAAGACATCCCTGCACCTCAGGGAACTGTGAGAAAACAAACCGGGTCAGTTACGATTCCCAAGTCCAGTTTGGAGATTTCCAGTATTGGAGCTGTTTTGGAGGATTTTGACTTTGACATTACCTTAAAAACGGTAAGCTTTAAATTCAAAGTTCCGGGACAACCCACCATCAGTATTAACGGAAGTAGACTGGATTCAAGAGCGAAAAGTGCCCTAAGAAGAGCCAAAGCGGGTCAGTCTGTTCAAATTTTTGACATCAAAGTGGTTAACCCCAAAAATCCATCTTATAAATTCAAGAAAATTTCACCTGTAATTTGTCAGTTGGTCAACTAAATCTTTAAGTCATGAGCCGAGCTTTTAAACTGTTTTCATTAATCATCTTAACGTTGGGAGGAATCTATTCCGCCAGTGGTCAAGCCAATCTATTGAACGCCAGAGTGCCTCAAGATGTTGGAGATCTTAATGATCAACAGAAAGAAGCTAATGATGAAGCACCCCTGGCTTATGGTTTTGTTGATGACCGAGATGTGATGTGGTCCAAGACCGTTTGGGAAATTATCGATTTGGATGAAAGGGTAAACTTCCCTTATTATTATCCGACCGATACCCTCAATTTAGGTCCTGACAGAAGATCTCTTTTTGATGTGCTCAAAAAAAACCTGAGCAACAGCAATATCAAGGAGGTTTATAAATCTGCTTATTTTCAGGAAAAACTCACTTATGAGGAAATCCAGGAACGACTGGTGGCCGTTGATACTACCGATGCAGGTTATGAACAATTCAATGCAGATGGCTTTGTTGACCCTCAGTTTATTGAGCGTAGACGAATCACTGCTGCAGAAATCAGACAATACAAGATTAAAGGTACATGGTACTTCGATAAGCGACTTGGTGAACTTAAATATCGGCTGTTGGCCGTTTGCCCTGTTGCTCCAGATGTAGCTGTTAAGACTTTAGCTGGCGAGGAAGAAGACTTGGTTGAACTCTTTTGGGTATGGTTTCCCGATGCAAGGGCATCCCTTAACACAAATAAAGTCTTCAACAGTAGGAATTCATCTCAGCCCATCACATATGATCATATGCTGAATTCCAGAAGATTCAATTCTACCATTTACAAGGAAGAAAATGTATATGAGGACAGAGAAGTTAAAGACTACATCTATGAAGATGCATTGAGAATGTTATTGGAGTCTGAGCGAATCAAATCTGTCATTCGGGATTATGAGCAAGACATGTGGAACAATTAATTTGAAATTCCATTAAATTTAAAGCGTTATCTTCTGATAACGCTTTTTTTATTTATGAAAGTAGATACATTAATTGTAGGGTTTGGTATTGCTGGCCTCAGTTATGCCGAACAATTACGGAGGCATAATAAGAGCTTTGTAGTAGTGGCACCTGATGAGCAAAGTGCTTCTCATCTGGCTGCGGGAATTGTCAATCCAACAGTTTTAAAACGATTCAATGCTGTTTGGAGAGCCAAGGCTTTTTTAGATTATGCGTTCCCTTTTTATTCCGATATAGAAAAGTGGGTTCAAACCCAAGTCATTCATCCCTTGCCCATTTACAGAATCTTAAATGATGTTCATGAGCAAAATGATTGGAGGGTAGCTGCCTCAAGCACTTCCCTCAAAAACTACTTAAATAAACAATTGATCCCCAAAGATAATTTCCCGGAGGTCAGAGCGCCTTTTGCTATGGGTGAGGTCATCCAAAGTGCCAGGGTTGATGTCAAAACACTTTTGACCCACTATATCAATAAAATTATTCCCCATCAATTTCTATCAGAAAAATTAGACCATAAGGCAATAATCCAAGGGGAATTTATAGAATACAAAAACATTAGAGCTCGTCGGATAGTGTTTTGCGAAGGGTTTCACGGGCTAAACAATCCCTATTTTAATTATTTGCCATTGATCGGATCTAAAGGAGAAATTCTCACCATAAAGTGTGAGCAACTTACCGAGGA
This sequence comes from Flavobacteriaceae bacterium, assembly GCA_041254175.1. Lineage (GTDB taxonomy): Bacteria > Bacteroidota > Bacteroidia > Flavobacteriales > Flavobacteriaceae > UBA8316. The sequence goes on from JBESZM010000069.1 coordinate 32,883, forward strand.
GGTTATCTTTAAAGGGCCTATTTTTCTTTCCCCTATGGGAAATAAGAAATTTTGGGTGGGAGCGACTTTTAATCGAAAGGACAAGACCACCAAAGTATCAGAAGAGGGAAAAGAGTGGCTACTTTCTAAGTTAAAACAATTTTTAAAACTTCCTTTCCAAATTCTCGAACACAAGGCTCAAATTAGAGCTACGGTTATCGACAGAAGGCCTTTGTTGGGCAGACACCCCATACATGACAATATTTATCTTTTGAACGGGGTGGGAACCCGTGGAGTGCTTATGTCTCCTCTATTGTCTAATTGGCTTTTCCGATTCATAGAAAATAACGAAAAACTACCCCCCGAAGCCGATATAAAACGTTTTGAAAAACAGTATTTTCGCAACTGAAAAAAACAACTCATGCTTGATGTTCATAATTTGGGGGTTTCTTTTGGAGGGGAGGTGCTTTTTGAGAACCTATCCTTTAGAATTGGTCGAGGGGATCGCATTGGGCTGATTGGAAAAAACGGCGCCGGAAAAAGTACGCTACTCAAATTATTGGCGGGAAAAAACAGTCCTTCAGTAGGAGGGATGTCTCTCGAAAAAAATGCCACCATCGGGTATTTACCGCAAGAGTTAGAAGTAGAAAATCATCGAACGGTTTTAGAAGAAACCTTTCAAGCCTTTCCCGAAATTTTAAAAAATCAATCCCGTCAAGACGAAGTCAGCAAACTACTCAATACCCGAACCGATTACGAAAGTGATGACTACCAAGAACTCATCCAAGAGTTGAGTGATTTGGGCAGTGCCTTTGAAGTCATAGGGGGCTATCAATACAAAGCACAATCTGAAAAAATATTGGCAGGACTCGGTTTCACTCCCCGTGATTTTGATCAACTGACCGCTACCTTTTCCGGAGGGTGGCGCATGCGTATCGAATTGGCAAAAATCCTCCTCAAATCTCACGACATTCTTTTGCTTGATGAGCCAACCAACCATTTGGATATTGACTCCATCGAGTGGTTGGAACAGTTTTTAATGAAATACAAAGGTTCGGTGGTATTGGTTTCTCACGACATTATGTTTTTGGATCAGGTAACCAATCGAACCATTGAGATTGTCAACAAACGGCACTTTGATTTGAAAAAGCCCTATACCCTTTTTATGAGTTTGCGAGACGAGATGCGAACACAACAGCAGGCCGCTCAGAAAAATCAGGAAAAGCAAATTCAACAAACCGAAAAACTCATCGAGCGTTTTAGAGCCAAAGCCTCTAAAGCCAGCATGGCGCAATCGCTCATAAAAAAATTGGATAAGGTGGAACGCATCGAAATTGATGCTGAAGAGACAGAAGCCATGAAACTCAAGTTTCCGGTAGCCCTCCAACCCGGAAAAATGATTTTTGAAACCAAAGGCCTTGCCAAGAGTTACGGTGATAAAAAAGTATTAAACGATGTGGACCTCTACATTGAGAGGGGAACCAAACTGGCATTTGTAGGCCAAAATGGTCAAGGTAAATCTACATTGGCCAAATTATTAGTGTCTGTCATCAAGGGGTCGGGCAATCTCAGGTTGGGGCACAATGTCAAAATTGGCTATTTTGCCCAAAACCAATCCGAAACTCTGGAGGCTTCCAAATCCGTTTTGGAGATTGTGCAGGATGCTGCCACAGCAGAAAACAGAACAAGAGTCAGAGATATGCTGGGAGCGTTTTTATTCAAAGGCGATGCAGTAGAAAAAAAAGTCAGTGTGCTCTCCGGTGGAGAACGCAATCGACTGGCACTTTGTAAATTGCTTTTACAACCTTTCAATGTTTTGGTCATGGATGAACCCACCAATCACTTGGATATTCAATCCAAAAAGATTTTAAAAGAGGCACTCATTCATTTTGAGGGAACTCTTTTGATGGTTTCTCACGACCGTGATTTCCTCTCCGGCCTTTGCCATCAAGTACTCGAATTTAAGGACGGTAAAACCAAACTGTATCTGGACGATGTCAATACCTATTTGGAAAACAAAAAGTTGGATTCCCTAAAAGAATTGGAAAAGACGGAACGTAAAAGCAAACAGCCAGACACGGGAGTTAATGATTACACCCTTCAGAAAAAGGAGAAATCACTAAAGAATAAACTCAGTAAGCTGGAAGATCAAATCGCCACTTTGGAGCGGGAAATTAAAGCCATTGATCTCGAACTGGAAATTAACTATGACCAGACCATCAGTATCCCCGATTTTTTTGACCACTACCAGGAAAAGAAAAAACGATTGTCCCAACACATGGAAAATTGGGAAGAACTCGTTGCGGCCATTGAATCCATAGCAAAGAACTAATGTTTGAACATTTCTTTCAATGCCCTTATTGCTGGGAGGAGATTTCCATGTTGTTAGACCCCTCATTGGGTCAAACAGAGTATGTAGAGGACTGCGAAATATGTTGCAACCCAATTAATGTAGTCTATGGTTTTGAAGATAAAAATTTAACCCATTTCGAAGCCCATAATCCGGAGGGCAATTTTTGATCTATAGGGTTTGTAAGTACCGTTCCGCATCCAATGCAGCCATACAACCAGTCCCTGCAGCTGTCACGGCTTGTCTGTACTCTTTGTCTTGAACATCACCGGAAGCGAAAACCCCGGGGATATTGGTTTTGGTTGATTTACCCTTTGTGATCAGGTAACCTTCATCATCCATGTCCAGTTGACCTTGAAAGATCTCTGTATTGGGTTGATGACCGATGGCAATGAACAGACCTGTAATTTTGATTTCCTCCTTTTCACCGGTCTGGTTATTGAAAATTCTAAGTCCCTCCACAACTTGATCTCCCAATACTTCGTCGATCTCATGATTGTAGCGCAGATCGATATTGGGCGTATTGGTAACACGGTGCTGCATGGCTTTAGAAGCCCTCATTTTATCCTTTCTTACCAGCATGGTCACTTTAGAACAAATATTAGCCAAATAAGTAGCCTCTTCGGCGGCTGTATCTCCTCCACCAACAATGGCCACTTCCTGACCCTTGTAGAAAAAACCATCACAGACAGCACAGGCAGAAACCCCTCCACCGCGAAGTTTTTGTTCACTGGGTAAACCCAAATATTTGGCCGTAGCTCCGGTACTGATGATGATGGTCTGTGCATTTATTTCTGTACCATCCTCTACAAAGGCTTTGTGAACGCCTCCCACCTCTTTGGAAAATTCTACTTTACTGATGTGACCGATACGTACCTCGGTACCAAAACGTTCGGCTTGTTTTTGTAACTCCACCATCATGGTTGGGCCATCTACTCCATCGGGATAACC
>JBESZM010000070.1:0-51620 GCA_041254175.1 Flavobacteriaceae bacterium
TTGGTGGCAATGACCCCGGCAGTATGGGTGGTTTTGACGATATCGATGATGTCCAGCAACTGTTCGTCCGATAGGTCGGGGGCAATTTTAAGCAGAATGGGTTTGGGTTTTGCGGTCGCTTGATTGAGTTTTTGTAGGGTGTTTAACAGATCGGTAAGCGGCTTTTTCTCCTGTAGTTCCCTCAGGTTTGGGGTATTGGGCGAGCTTACATTAACCACAAAATAATCCACGTAGGGGTAAAGAGCATTAAAACAATAGATATAATCGTCTACCGCCTTTTCATTGGGGGTGATTTTGTTTTTACCGATGTTACCTCCGATAATGGTATTTTTATTTTTTTTTATGCGGGGGATGGCGGCTTCTACCCCTTCATTGTTAAACCCCATACGATTGATCAGTGCCTGGTCCTTGGGCAGTCTAAACAACCGCTTTTTGGGGTTGCCCGCTTGGGGCTTGGGAGTTAGGGTCCCGATCTCCACAAATCCAAAACCAAAGTTGGAAAGTTCTTGGTAAAGCTTGGCATCCTTGTCAAAGCCCGCTGCTAATCCTACAGGGTTTTTAAAAGTAATCCCAAAGAGTTTTCTTTCGAGTTTAGGATGCGAGATCTGATAAAGGCTACGAATCAAAAAAGGGACGCCAGGGACTTGATGCACCCTACGAATCAAACCAAACACAAAATAATGTATCCATTCGGGGTCACCGAGAAAAAGTATGGGTTTGAGCAGATAGCGATACATCGATTTACTTATAAAAAATCCCGCCGGAGCGGGATTGAATTATTTTTTGGCGGTGTTGAGTTTTTGACTCATCTCCAACGACAATGCCGAGCGTTCTATTTTGAGTTTTCCTGCAAGAGTCTCAATAACACAGGTATTGTCTTTGTCATTAAGTTCCACTACTTTGGCATGAATCCCGCTTTTGGTGATCACCCGATCACCTTTGGCCAGGTTTTTCATAAAATTTTTTTCTTTTTTTTGTCTGCGCTGCTGCGGCAAGATGATAAAGAAAAAAAACACCACAAGCATCAAAAGTAAAAAGGGCATTTGCCCGGAGAATCCCTCCATAGGTCAATTTTATTTAGTTGCTGTTTTGCTGACGTGCTTTGGCAGCATCATCGCGTTGTTTTTGTTTGACAGGGTCGGGTGATACCATGGCTTTGATCCTCAACGTTTCACGTCCACTGGAAGTGTTGGCCGAAATGGTAACGGTCTTTTGTTGCATGTTGGGCTTATTGCTGGAATCAAAACTGACCAAAATCTCTCCGGTGGCACCAGGAGCAATGGGCGTGTTTTTAGGATAATTGGGAACTGTACATCCACAGCTTCCACGCGCATCTACGATGATCAAATCGGCTTGACCGGTGTTGGTAAAAGTGAATGTAGTCTGAACGGTTTCACCTTCCTTAATGGTTCCAAAGTCATGTACTGTCTTATTAAAGGTCATGGCTGCAGTAGCCGCAGGAGCTTCGGTAGCACTCTGAGCTGCCTTATCCTGATCGACTTTTTTGGAGGCACTTTCGTTACAGGCACTGGCACTGAACAACAAAGCACACACAAAAAACCAAACTATTCTTTTCATTGTTTTTTTTTTATAGTTATATGAAGTTCAAATTTAACAAAAAAACATTAAATCAGTCCCCTGCCACTTTTATTTAATCGACCGGATTCTTCAAAATCTCTAATCGTTTTGTCCAATATTCCATTGATGAAAATATTACTTTTTGGCGTTGAATAATCTTTAGAAATTTCGATGTATTCATTCATAGTAACTTTGGGTGGGATGGAAGGAAAGTAAAGTAATTCGGCCATGGCCATCTTGATCATAATGGCATCCAACAGAGCAATCCTGTCGCTGTCCCAGTTGGGTGTTCGTCCTATCATTTCATCTTGCAAAGCATCGTTGTTGACCACCACTTTTTCCAAGAGTTCGATGGCAAATCGCGGATCCTCATCTGCGACATTCATCTCATGGAAATGTAGACTATTAGCGTCTTGTGGGTCAATTTTTTGAAGGATTTTTAGGAGAAAAGTATTGACCACAGGCAGGTCGTCAATCCAAGTCAGTTCCTTATCTTCAATGTAATCGTAGAAACCGACAGATGGAGCAATAATTTCCTTAAAAAAAAAGACGATGATGTCCCTGTCCTCCTCCACTGAAGGAGTATGTTTTTGAGTGTATTCTTGAAATTTTTCGGACTCCATCAACGCTTTGAAATTGGATTTGACATAGTCGAAATCCAACTCCCAAAATTTGATTTTTCTTTTTTTGATGTGGTTGACCAAAATGGGGTGCTGGGCTATGAATTGCAAAATTTTGTTTCCTACCAACGTTGCAGATTGGTCAGCATTGGTTTTGGTTCTTAATTTTTTTTGGAGATCTGTTTGATCCAAAGCATGTTCGTATGTGGATTTGAGAAAAGCCAAAAGGGTTAAGTACAATGAAAAACTGTTGAAATAGCTCTTTTTGAAAAAATCAACTTCTTGAGCCAAGTTGCCCTCCCGATTTTGTAAAAAGGAATACAACGACTGCATTACTTTGATGCGCAGATGTCTTCGGGTTAGCATTTATAGAATCACCAATATTTGGCACAAAAATAGGGCTTTAGTTTTAATTACAATCAACTAAAAAAGCTTTTTGAATTTGAGAACAAAAGCATTTGATTACCTTTGGCTTTTTATCAAATGTACTCTAGCGAAATGGATGAATGAGAGCACTGCAATACCTCAATAAATACCTGAAAAAATACTTCTTAAAACTGCTGTTGGGGGTTTTAATCACCATCATTTCAAGAGTTTTTTCCTTGTTTGCTCCTCGTTTGATTGGAGATTCATTAACTGCCGTTGAAAATTACCTGGCCAATCATCAAGGAGACTTGGCCGCACTCAAATCATTGTTGCTCAACAATATATTGATAATTATTGGCGCAACACTGCTCTCGGGATTTTTTACTTTTTTGATGCGTCAGACCATCATTAATGTATCTCGTTACATCGAATTTGATCTCAAAAATGAAATCTTTTCCCATTATCTGAGATTGACTCAACGCTTTTACAAAAACAACCGCACCGGAGACTTGATGAGTAGAATCAGTGAAGATGTGAGTAAAGTCAGAATGTATGTAGGCCCTGCAATCATGTACAGCATTAATACGGTCACCCTTTTTATGTGTGTCATTACGATCATGTTTAGCATCGCTCCCAAACTATCTGTTTATACTTTAATTCCACTTCCCCTTTTGTCATTAACCATCTATAAACTCAGCAGAGTGATCAATATGAGAAGTACTGTGGTTCAAGAGATGTTGTCAAAACTTTCCTCTTTTACACAAGAGACATTCAGTGGTATTTCTGTAATCAAGTCCTATGGTTTGGAGGGCAATACCCACAAAAAATTTGATGCTTTGGCCTTGGAGGCGAAAGAGAAAAACATGAATCTGGTTAAGGTTCAGGCCTGGTTTTTTCCTTTAATGATCCTTTTGATCGGTTTGAGTAATCTTATTGTCATTTTTATTGGTGGACAACAATACATGAGTGGTGAAATAGAAATCGGAGTATTGGCAGAGTTTATCATCTACATCAATATGCTGACATGGCCGGTGGCCGTAGTCGGCTGGGTAACCTCTGTAGTCCAGCAGGCAGAAGCCTCCCAAAAAAGAATCAACGCTTTTTTAAATGAACCCATCGAAATCAAAGATGGTTCTGGAGTAGATGTTGCTGTTCAAGGGGAAATTACACTTGAAAACGTCACCTTGGTGTATCCTGAAACAAAAATTAAAGCCTTGGATGGAATCAGTTTAAAGATAGAAAGTGGAAAATCACTCGGTATCATCGGAAAAGTGGGATCCGGAAAATCCTCCATACTGCATATCATCAATCGTCTTTATGATCCTGATACTGGAAAAATTTTATTGGATGGTTATGACATCAAAAACTTTAAACTGGAAAAATTGAGAAGCCATATAGGAAATGTCCCACAAAATGCATTTTTGTTTTCAGAAAGCATCGAAGACAACATCCGATTGGGCAAAGTAGAGGCTACGAAAAAAGAGATTATCGCAGCTTCGAAAAAAGCAGCCATTCACAAAAGCATCAAAAAATTCAAACAAGGGTATCAGACCCTACTGGGTGAAAGAGGATTGACCTTATCCGGAGGGCAAATACAAAGGGTATCAATCGCAAGGGCACTGATCAAAGATCCCGAAATACTGCTTTTCGACGACTGTCTGTCGGCAGTAGACACAGACACTGAAGAAAAAATCCTAAAAAGCCTTAAGGAGTATAGCCAAAACAAGACCACGATTATCGTAAGCCATCGTATTTCGTCGGTCAAAGATGCCGATCATATCATTGTTTTGGAACAGGGGAAAATCATTGAAGAGGGAGACCATCAAAAACTACTCGATTTAAGGGGTTTCTACTTTGATCTTTTCAACAAACAACAGAACGAAAAAGAATATTAATTTGTTTTGTTTTAAATTTTTTATGATTTTTGATATGATAACTGAATTAATTTAAACAAAAGTTCAATGTATAACAACAATGATAAGGACCAGGAAGAGATTTTTTCCAAAGTTCTACGTGCAGGGAGAAGAACTTATTTTTTCGATGTGCGTGAGACCAAGGCCAGTGATTACTACTTGACCATTACAGAAAGTAAAAAATTCACTAATGATGATGGAACGTTCCATTACAAAAAACACAAAATCTATCTGTATAAAGAGGATTTTAATGATTTCAGTTCAATATTAGCGGAAATGGTAGACTTCATCATCAAAGAAAGAGGTGAGGAAGTGATTAGTGAAAGACATCAAAAAAATTTCGAAAAGGACAAAAATTTAGATTCAGCCGAAGTTTCAGGAAACAATTTCACTGATCTAAACTTTGAGGACATATAGTCTGAATACATCCTGACTTTCCACTACCGATTTGTTTTTTTAGGCTGTATATTTTAATTAGATTAGTAGCCAAAAGAGCAGAACTATGGCCAGAACTGAATCCTATATGCTTCCGTTAAATACGGAAGCACCTAATTTTTCACTAACCAACGGTGTTGATCAAATTCAGGTTACTTTGGATGAAGTCAAAGGAACATCGGGTACCTTGGTTATTTTCATGTGTAACCATTGTCCCTATGTGTTACATCTTTTAGACAAAATGGTAGAAGTGAGTCATGACATCAAAAAATTGGGCATCAATACCGTGGCCATATCCAGTAATGACGTAGAAAACTATCCCGATGATCGGCCTGAGTTAATGCAAAAACTTGCTTTGGAAAAATCATTTGACTTTCCCTACCTCTATGACCCGACCCAAGAAGTAGCCTTGGCCTATGAAGCGGCTTGCACTCCAGATTTTTATCTTTTTGATCAAGATCTAAAACTTGTTTACCGCGGTCGTTTTGACGACGCTCGCCCCAAAAATGACAATCCGGTTACAGGAAAAGATTTGATAAATGCCTGCCAAAAATTGTCAAAAGGGGCAGCACAAGAAACTGATCAGATTCCCAGCTTGGGTTGTAATATCAAATGGAAAGCGGGAAACGAGCCCAAAGGGTTTTCTATCTAAAATCAACCAACTCCACCTCAAAAATCAAGCTTGCATCGGGAGGGATCACACCTCCAGCCCCTCTCGAGCCATAAGCCAATTCACTTGGAATCACCAGTTTTGCCGACGATCCTTTTTTGAGTAAGGCGATACCCTCATCCCATCCCTTGATGACTTGGCCCATCCCCAGAGGAAAAACAATGGGTTCATTCCGTTGGTAGGAAGAGTCAAATACTGTTCCGTCTAGCAGCATTCCCCTGTAGTGAACCGAAACGTTTTTCCCTTTTGTAGGGTGATCTCCAGACCCTTCTCGGTTGATTTTATAGTAAAGTCCGCTGTCAGTTTGCTCCAACCCATCGGTCAATTCTTCCAGTTCTTTGGCGGCAGCCTCCTGAGCCGCTTTGAGTCGTGCTTCCTTATCATTGATAAAAACATCAAAAGCAGCTTTGGCATCCCAAGACTCGGCATCGGCCCCAACCCGTTCGATCGTTATGTTTTGAATCGCATCATCTTGTGCAATAGCATCAACAACCTCAAACCCTTCAATCAAATATCCAAAAACAGTATGTTTACCATCCAACCAAGGAGTGGCAGTGTGGGTGATAAAAAATTGACTCCCATTGGTTCCGGGACCTGCATTGGCCATTGATAAAGTGCCCGGACGATCGTGTTTGAGCTCCGGATGAAACTCGTCATCAAATTGGTATCCGGGACCCCCAACGCCTGTGCCTTGTGGACAGCCCCCTTGAATCATAAAATCTGCAATCACACGGTGAAACTTTAGACCGTCGTAATAGGGTGTACCTTTGGAACTCACCTTGTTTTCTATTGCCCCTTCAACAAGGCCTACAAAATTACCTACGGTTCCCGGTGTTTTGTCAAAGGTCAATTGGATTTTAATATCTCCTTTTTCAGTTTTGAAATGGGCAAAAATTCCCTCCTGCATGATGTGTGTTTTTTAATTTTTGCGAATATAGCAATAGTTGTAAGAAATGAGATGATTTGAATTAATTTCCAACCTCACTGATGAATTTTAATCGAAAAAGACGCAATTCCTCATCCTCATAATCTCCATCAAATTCTTCGGAGGCCAAATGCAACTCGTCTGAGTCTGCTTCCATAAAATAATCGGTCAATTCATCGATTTGATCATCATCAAAAATGTCATTGATCCAATAATCAATATTGAGTTTTGTCCCGGAAAAAACAATCGTTTCCATTTCGGTGATCAGTCGAGGCATATCCATTCCCTTGGCAGAGGCAATGTCGTCGAGTGATAACTTTCGATCTATGCTTTGTATCAAATACAATTTCAAAGCCGAGTTGGCTCCGGTACTTTTAATGATCAGATCATCAGGGCGGGTAATTTGGTTTTCCGCAACGTATTTTTTGATAAGTTCAATAAATTTTGACCCGTATCTTTTTGCCTTACCCTCTCCTACTCCGTTGATTTGATTAAGTTCTTGCAAACTGATCGGATATTTGAGTGCCATGTCGTCCAGCGAATATTCCTGAAAAACAGCAAAAGGTGGAACATCCTCTTCCTGAGCCACTTGTTTTCTCAGTGAGCGCAATAAGCCCATCAATATTTTGTCAGTGTTTCCTTGTGGTTTGCTTTGGGTCACACTGAGTTGACTCGATTCATAGTCATGGTCGGCAGTAATCAAAAAAGAACCAGGTTGATTCAAAAAAGAAACGGCTTGTGGGGTGAGTTTAATGATCCCGTAGGTCTCAATTTCCTTGGAAAAGTATCCTCCAATCAGTGCCTGTCGAAGCAATGCCATCCAGAATTTAGCATCCCTGTCTTTACCGATACCAAAAAAATGTTTTTCATGGGTTCGGTGTGAAAGTATTAAGGCATTTTTGGCACCGGTCAAGGTTTTGACAATTTCTTTTGACTTGTACTTTTCTTTGGTATCCAATATAGTTTGAATCAATATTTTTAATTCCTTTCCGGCTTCACTTTTAGTTTTGGGATAACGCATATTGTCATCCATATCTGCACCCTCTCCATTTTCGGAATCGAATTCTTCTCCAAAATAATGGAGGATGAATTTTCTTCTTGAAATGGAAGTTTCAGCATAGGATACCATTTCATTGAGAAGTGCAAATCCCACTTCCTGTTCGGCCACAGGTTTTCCCGACATAAATTTTTCCAATTTCTCAATGTCTTTGTAGGAGTAAAAAGCCAAGCAATGTCCTTCTCCCCCATCTCTTCCAGCCCTCCCGGTTTCTTGATAGTAACTTTCTATACTTTTGGGGATATCGTGGTGAATCACAAATCTGACATCGGGTTTGTCAATTCCCATTCCAAAAGCAATGGTAGCAACGATTACATCACAATCCTCCTTGAGAAACATGTCCTGATTTCGAACTCGGGTTTTAGAATCCAAGCCCGCATGATAAGGCAATGCATTTACACCATTGACTTGTAATACCTTTGCTAACTCCTCTACCCGCTTTCTTGAAAGACAATAAACAATACCGGATTTGCCCGGGTTGCTCTTTATAAATTTGATGATATCGGTTTCAACCTGATCTGATTTGGACCTGACCTCATAATACAAATTGGGACGATTAAAGGAGGACTTGAACACTTTGGCATCAGAGATTTTAAGATTTTTCAGAATATCCTCTTGAACTTTGGGCGTGGCTGTAGCCGTTAGGGCGATAATGGAAATTTTTTGACCCATTTGATCCAAAATGGTTCTCAAATTCCTGTATTCCGGTCTGAAATCGTGCCCCCACTCCGAAATACAATGCGCTTCGTCTACCGCCAAAAATGAAATTTTAATGGTTTTTAAAAAATCTATGGTGTCTTTTTTTGCCAAGGACTCTGGAGCCACAAACAATAATTTAGTCACCCCACTGATCAAATCTTGTTTTACCCGAAGGGTCTCGGTTTTATTTAAAGAGGAATTTAGAACATGAGCAATACCATCGTGTGCAGAAATCCCTCTGATGGCATCAACCTGGTTTTTCATCAATGCGATGAGCGGAGAGACCACCAGAGCTGTACCTTCGCAAAGTAAGGCCGGCAACTGATAACACATGGATTTTCCACCTCCAGTCGGCATGATAACAAAAGTATCATTGTCAGAAAGTAAATTCTTAATGACGGGTTCCTGCAGACCTTTGAAACTCGAAAAACCGAAGAATTGTTTTAGGGATTTTTTTAAATCTACTTGTTTATCCAATGGATGGCTTTAGTTTTAAAAATTAGCTAAATTTGTATTTACAATATAGTTCTTTTAGCAAAAAAAAACTAATCAAAAAATACAAATTGAGCGAAACCTCGACCGTTACTGAAATTGCTCGTAACACCATTCGTCTAGAAACCCAATCTCTTAAATTGTTGGAGGGATCTATCGGTACAAATTTTGAACAAATCGTTCAGTTGATTCATCAATCCCAAGGAAAAATAGTCGTAACGGGTGTCGGTAAAAGTGGAATCATTGCCATGAAGATTGCTGCTACCTTAAGTTCAACAGGCACTCCAGCTTTTTATCTTCACGCCGCTGATGCTACCCATGGTGATTTGGGGATGGTTGAAAAAAAAGATGTGGTTCTTGGAATTTCTAAAAGTGGAAATTCGCAAGAGGTAAAAGACCTTATCCCTTTTCTAAAAAAAAATGGCAATACAGTCATTGGAATGACCTCCGACCCTGAATCTTTTCTTGCAAAACAATCAGACCACCTGCTCTATACGCCAATAGATAAAGAAGCTTGCCCGAACAATTTGGCACCCACCACCAGCACCACGGTTCAATTGGTAATGGGTGATGCACTGGCCATGAGTTTGATGGAACTCAATGGCTTTCAATCCCAAGATTTTGCTCAAATTCATCCTTCGGGTAGTTTAGGAAAAAAGTTACACCTCAAAGTCATTGATTTGACGGACGAATCGAGGATTCCACGCGTCTCTGTTGAGGCTTCCCTAAAAGAGGTGATCTACGAAATCTCCGAAAAAAGATTGGGGGCCACAGCAGTGGAAAAAAACGGAACACTTTGTGGGTTGATCACTGATGGGGACATTCGTAGGGTTCTGGAAAAACACGAAAACATCAGTGGACTGATAGCCTCCAATGTGATGACGCAGCAGCCTGTTAAAGTAGACAAAGATATGTTGGCTTATGATGCATTAAGATTAATGCAAGTCAAAAAAATAAACCACTTGGTAGTCATGGGAAAAGACAATAACTACAGGGGTATTATTCATATTTTAGATCTTATAAAAGAGGGTTTAAATGGATAAAAATCCCAACGAAATGTCCTTTTTGGACCATTTGGAAGAACTTCGATGGCATCTGATCCGATCGTGTTTGGCCATTGTAATACTGGCTTCAGCTGCTTTTATAGCAAAGGATTTTATTTTTGACACCATTATTTTTGGGCCTAAAAAAATTGACTTTCCCACCTACAGGTGGTTCTGCCATCTATCCGAATCCTTCGGGCAGGGAGACAGTTTTTGCATCAATGAAATGCCCTTTAGAATCCAGAGCAGGACAGTAGCAGGACAATTTTCCGCCCACCTATGGACTTCAGTTTTAGCAGGTTTTATCGTTGCATTTCCCTATGTAATTTTTGAATTTTGGAAATTTGTAAGTCCTGGCTTACATGAAAACGAGCGAAAAAATGCTAGGGGTTTTATTTTTATCTCTTCCCTACTGTTTTTTATTGGAATACTTTTTGGTTATTACATGGTTACTCCCCTATCCATCAACTTCCTAGGCAATTATACCGTTAGTGGAGAGGTGTTTAATGATTTTGATCTCAGCAGTTATATTGGACTGTTGAGGGCTTCGGTTTTAGCCAGTGGACTCATTTTTGAACTACCCATTATCATTTACTTCCTCACCAAAGTGGGAATCGTAACGCCTAAATTTTTGAGTAAAAATCGAAAATTTGCATTGGTGATCGTATTAAGTTTATCTGCCATTATCACGCCTCCCGATATTGTAAGTCAGATTATTGTGAGTATTCCTCTGTTGATATTGTATGAAGTGAGTATTTTTATTTCAAAATTCACGCATCGCCGTTTAGAGAAAGAAATGCAAAAAACCACCTCCGTCAAATGAAATTAAGCGCAGTAGATATAGAAAAATCCTACAAAGGAAGAAAAGTCGTCAAAAGTATTTCCGTGGCTGTTGAACAGGGAGAAATTGTAGGTTTATTAGGTCCCAATGGCGCAGGAAAAACGACTTCATTTTACATGATAGTGGGATTGATCAAGCCTCAGGCCGGCAGGATACTTCTGGACGATATTGACATCACCTCTTTCCCCATGTACAAAAGGGCACAAAACGGAATCGGTTACCTGGCTCAGGAGGCATCTGTTTTTAGAAAACTAAGTGTAGAGGACAACATATTGAGTGTTTTGCAACTCTGTAAACTCACCAAAGACCAACAAAATGAAAAAATGGAAGCCTTATTGGAAGAGTTTGGCTTAACCCATATTCGTAAAAGTAGGGGTGATTTGCTATCGGGTGGAGAGAGAAGAAGAACTGAAATTGCCAGAGCACTGGCTACCGATCCGAAATTCGTTTTGCTTGATGAACCTTTTGCGGGAGTAGATCCTGTTGCTGTGGAAGACATTCAAAAAATTGTAGCTCATCTTAAGAAAAAAAATATAGGGATTCTGATCACCGACCACAATGTTCAAGAAACCCTGGCCATTACCGACAAAACTTTTTTAATGTTCGAAGGAAGTATCCTAAAAGCCGGAACTCCCGAAGAGCTCGCACAAGATGAGATGGTTAGAAAAGTTTACTTAGGTAAGAATTTTGAATTGAGGAAGAAGAAAATTACATTGTAAAAATCAAATGATAAAAAGGGATTAAATCCCTGTCTTAAAAAGACTGTTGTTGATCAAATTCAAAAACAAATAAACCAACACCCCCAGGCAAATTCCACCCAAACCTACATAGTAAATTAAGATCGGAGCAGACACAAGCAAAAGCATTCTTAAAAGCGTATCTGGCTTACCTGTTTTCAATGATTTAAAAGAAAAAAGATCGAAGTTGGCATTCATTAAAAGGACAAAAATCAAAGTCAAAAAGATCAATCCCGGGTTAGTAATCAAAACGGGTTTCAAAAAAGCGAAATCAGGATGTTTCACCAATATGGGAAGTGCGCCAAAAAACATCGCCATAGCAGGTGTTGGTAAACCTACAAAATGATTTTTATCAGAGCCGTCAATATTGAATCGAGCCAATCTAAAAGCAGCGCCCAGAGGAATTAAAAAACCGATAAATACCCACGGAATAAATTCAACCACAGCGTTGAGTGGCCAACCTAAAGGAATTTCAACAGGTTTGTTTCCCGCCATAACAAAAAGCTGTGCCAAAATGATTCCAGGAGCTACTCCACAGGTGACCATATCGGCCATAGAATCCAATTGAACACCCAACTCACTTTCGACTTTAAGCAAACGGGCAAATAGACCATCCCAAACATCAAAAAAAACACCTGTAAGTAAAAAAATTAGTGCAGTTTCAAATTGAAATATATAAGCGAAATAAATCGAAAAACAACCCGACAAAAGGTTTAATGAAGTGAAAAAATGAGGAACTGATTTTTTAATCATTAATTTTGTAAAACCAATTTTTAATTAAATATTTCGGCAAATTAAGACTTGATCCACTAAGAAAAAAATAAGCAGACATAAATTCCATGATTATTTATAAAAAGCCCGCGCTGTTGTCTATTCTTTCTGGAGCACTGCTCACCCTATCTTGGCCGGTTCAAGGATTGTCTTTCCTTGTGTTTTTCAGTTTAATTCCCTTATTTTTTATTGAAGATCAAATCACTAGGGACAATTCGAAACAAAAAAAATTACGTTTGTTTGCCCTGAACTATCTTGGATTTTTTATTTGGAATTTAGGAACTACCTGGTGGATCGTCAACTCCTCCGTTTTTGGGATGGTTTTTGCCATTCTGTGCAATACCTTATTTTACGCCATTCTGATGATGCTTTTTCATTGGTCCAAAAAGAGACTTCCTCTGCGAACAGCCTATATTTTTCTCGTTACCCTTTGGATCGCATTTGAGAAATTTCATTTAGAATGGGATTTCTCTTGGCCTTGGCTCAACTTAGGGAATGTTTTTTCGGAAGACATACAATGGATACAATGGTATGAGTTTACGGGATCTTTTGGAGGTACACTATGGGTTTTATTGATCAATATTGGTCTTTTTGAAGTATTTAAAAATCACCCTGTCAGCCTAAAAAAAACTGTTTGGGTCAAAAAAATGAGTCCTTGGTTTATTGGCATCGCCATCCCGATTGTAATCTCCTTAATCCTTTTTGAACGGGAAAATAACCCTATCCCCAACACTGAGGTTCTGCTGTTACAACCCAATATTGACCCCTATAACGAAAAATACGATAAGGAAAATGATTACTACTTTGACTTATTGATCGACATGACCACTGATCAAATCACCGATGAGACCCGCTATATCTTTACTCCTGAGACCTATTTTGGTGCCGGATTTGGTGCTTCACTTGAGGAGTTCAAAACAACACCTTTGCATCGTAAAATTGACTCCTTACTTGAAAAAAATCCAAAAATTCAGTTGGTTAGCGGGATCCAATCCTACAGTGTTTACAAGACAGACAAACCGCCAACACCCACAGCAAATTTTGTCAGAAATGGGATCTGGGTGGATTTTTACAACTCGGCCCTGAAGATGGAATTCCAACAAGAGCCGGAGTTCTATCACAAATCTAAATTGGTGGTAGGAGTAGAAAACATGCCCTATAAAAGTTTTTTTAAGCCTCTATTGGGAGAGTTTTTACTCGACCTTGGAGGCACGGTATCCAGTCGTGCCATACAACACAACAGAAGTGTTTTTGAACACAAAAAAATCAACCTTAAGACAGGCCCCGTCATCTGTTATGAATCCATATACGGGGAGTTTGTCACAGAATATGTAAGAAAAGGAGCTCAATTTTTGGCCATCATTACCAACGATGCTTGGTGGGGGAATACAGCTGGTCATAAACAATTGCTGAGTTACGCACGCTTAAGAGCCATTGAAAACCGAAGAAGTATCGTCAGAAGTGCCAATACAGGTATTTCCGCAGTCATCAATGCCAAAGGCGAGATTACTAACAAACTTCCTTATGACACCAGGGGAGTGTTGAAAGCCAAGTTTTCTCCGGCAAACAAGATTACATTCTACACCCAATACGGGGACTACATTGCCCGTTGGTCTGGGTTTATTGCGGTTTTGTTTTTTCTGATCGCCATCAGTGGCAGATTGAAGAAAAAAAACACCAAATAAGCCCCGATCTATACCCTCCGATACTTTTATCAAAATGACAATAATTATTGTTAACAATGATTTTTATTAAAGATGTCTAATTATTGTTATTTTTGCGTAGTAAATAAGTAACCAGTAAAGAGGTAAATAAACTCCATTTGCCTCCCGCCAATGAACGAAATGAAAGGGATAGACATGAGCAGGTATAAACTTTACACTAAAAAAGGAGATGATGGAACCACGGGATTGCTATCGGGCAAACGTGTAAGCAAGCATCATATACGAATTAAGGCCTATGGCACCGTTGATGAACTGAATGCCTGGGTCGGTATGATCAGAAACTTCAAAACCGATAAAAACACTGATAAAACCCTCGTCAAAATTCAACATGAATTGATGATCATAGCCTCACAATTGGCTGACGATACGGCTTTTGAGGTATCAAAATTGGTCAAAATATTGGAACCCATCCGCGAGGAAGAAGTCAAACATCTGGAAGATCAAATCGACCAGATCAATAATGAGCTTCCGGAACTTAAAAACTTTGTGATTCCTGGAGGACACATGGTGGTTTCTTACGCGCATTTGGCTCGTTGCACTTGTAGAAGAGCTGAAAGATTCGTAACCGAATTGAATGAAATCGAAAATGTACCCCAAATCATCATTGCCTACATCAACCGACTTTCAGATTACCTATTCATATTGGCAAGAAAACTAGCAAAGGATTATGAAGTCAAAGAAATAAAATGGATCGCTCAAAAAAAGTAGCACACCTTCTTGCTTAATTCTATTAAAAATTTATTTTTGCAGAAATTTGTATCTTATGTATTGGACATTAGAACTTGCCTCATATCTCAGTGATGCCCCTTGGCCGGCGACCAAAGACGAACTAATTGACTTTTCAATCCGTACGGGAGCACCCCTAGAAGTAGTAGAAAACTTACAATCTATGGAGGATGAAGGCGATGTATATGAATCTATCGAAGAAATATGGCCCGACTTTCCAACCGAAGAGGACTATCTTTGGAATGAGGATGAATACTAAACTCAAAAATCAAAAACTAAAAGTCTCAAAAGAGGCTTTTTTTTTGCTTAATTTTATTCAGATTTAAAACTAACGAATGAGCCTATTAAATTCCGTTTTAAAAGTTTTTGTTGGAGATAAAACTAAAAAAGATTTAGCCAAAATATTGCCCTTGGTTGACCAAATCAATTCCCACTACAACTCCTACAAAGACATCAGTAATGACGAGCTTAGAGACAAAACTTTAACTTTTAAAAATAAAATCAGCTCCGATTTAAAGGAGGTCAATGATCAAATTCAGAACATCAAATCCGAGATTGAAAAAACTGAAGACATTGATCAAAAAGAAAATCTATACCAAAAGATCGATGATTTGACCATCGAAAGTGAGAAAATCATTACCCAGACCCTTGAAGCTATTCTACCAGAAGCCTTTGCTGTGGTAAAAGAAACGGCAAGAAGGTTTGTCGAAAATTCAACCCTCAGCGTAACAGCAAACGAGTTTGATCGCAAACTTTCACAAGATAAAGGCTATGTCAATCTGAAAGGTGATGATGCCCTTTGGTCCAATGCATGGGATGCTGCAGGAAAACCCATTGTTTGGGATATGATCCACTACGATGTGCAGTTGATCGGTGGTATCGTTTTGCACCAAGGAAAAATTGCCGAGATGCAAACCGGTGAAGGAAAAACACTGGTAGCAACTCTGCCCGTCTATTTGAATGCCCTTACCGGAAAAGGTGTTCATCTGGTTACCGTCAACGATTATCTGGCCAAACGAGATAGTGCGTGGATGGGACCATTGTTTGAGTTTCACGGCATGAGTGTAGATTGTATTGACTATCACAAACCCAATAGCCCCGAAAGGAGAAAAGCTTATCTGGCTGACATTACTTATGGAACCAACAATGAGTTTGGTTTTGACTACCTAAGGGACAATATGGCGCACTCCACTACAGATTTGGTTCAACCCAAACATCACTATGCGATCGTTGATGAGGTCGATTCTGTTTTGATTGACGATGCCAGAACTCCTTTGATCATCTCAGGGCCTACTCCCGAAGGAGATCGACACGAATTTGATTTACTCAAACCAAAGGTATCCGCATTGGTAGCGCAGCAGAGGTCATTCCTTAATGGAGTACTGGCTGAGGCCAAACAGAAAATCAATGAGGGGGACACCAAAGAAGGTGGGTTTCTACTTTTAAGGGTTTTTAGGGGACTGCCCAAAAACAAAAGCCTCATTAAGTTTTTAAGTCAAGAAGGAGTAAAACAACTCCTACAAAAGACAGAAAACTTCTACATGCAAGACAACAACAGGGAAATGCCCAAAGTTGATGCTGAATTGTATTTTACCATTGATGAGAAAACCAATCAAGTCGAACTAACCGACAAAGGGATTGAAACACTTTCATCTGAAAATGAAGACAAAAACTTTTTTGTTCTCCCGGATATCGGTGGTGAAATTGCAAAAATCGAGAATCAACAGCTCGAACCAAAAGAAGAAGCGGTACTCAAAGAAAAACTCTTCCAAGACTTTAGCGTAAAAGGAGAGCGTATTCATTCCATGAATCAACTTTTCAAAGCCTATACCCTTTTTGAAAAAGACGTGGAATACGTGGTCATGGACAATAAAGTAATGATTGTCGATGAACAAACGGGTCGGATCATGGATGGCAGAAGATATTCCGATGGGTTACACCAAGCCATAGAGGCCAAAGAAAATGTAAAAATTGAAGCCGCTACCCAAACTTTTGCGACCATCACACTTCAGAACTATTTCAGAATGTATGAAAAACTGTCTGGAATGACCGGTACGGCCATCACTGAGGCCGGAGAATTTTGGGAGATTTACAAACTTGACGTTATTGAAATTCCCACCAACAGACCCATTGCCCGAAAAGATCGAGATGACTTGATCTATAAAACCAAACGGGAAAAATACAATGCTGTAATCGAGGAAGTAAGTGCACTGTCAAAAGCTGGTAGACCAGTACTGATTGGTACTACCTCTGTAGAAATATCCGAATTGCTGAGTAAAATGCTTAACATCAGAAAAGTACACCACAATGTATTGAACGCAAAGTTGCACAAAAAAGAGGCGGATATTGTAGCCGAAGCAGGAAAAGCCGGAATTGTAACCATAGCCACCAATATGGCGGGTCGGGGAACTGATATCAAGCTGTCCGATGCTGTAAAACAAGCCGGAGGGTTAGCCATTATTGGAACAGAACGTCACGATTCAAGAAGGGTGGACCGTCAGCTCAGAGGTCGATCCGGAAGACAGGGAGACACCGGAAGTTCTCAATTTTACGTCTCTTTAGAAGACAACCTCATGCGGCTTTTCGGTTCTGATCGTGTGGCTAAAGTCATGGACAGAATGGGGCTTGAGGAAGGTGAAGTCATACAACATTCCATGATGACCAAATCCATCGAAAGGGCCCAAAAAAAGGTGGAAGAAAACAACTTTGGCATCAGAAAAAGACTACTTGAATACGATGATGTGATGAACGCTCAGCGGGAAGTGATCTACAAAAGAAGAAAACATGCACTCAGTGGAGACAGAATCAAACTCGATATCGCAAACATACTTTACGATACTTGCGAGGAGATCACTTTGACCAACAAAGCCTCCAATGATTTCAAAAACTTTGAATTTGAGATCATTAGTAATTTTTCCATCACTTGTCCCATTTCGGAGGAAGACTTTCAGGAAACTCCAGAAAGCAACATCATCAATCAGCTTTATGAGGAGCTTAGCAAACATTACAGCAACAAAATTTCCACCAGTGCCGCATTAGCATTTCCAGTGATCAAAGAGGTTTATGAGCGTCCGGGTAATACATTCGAAAGAATCGTAGTGCCTTTTACAGACGGAATCAAAACATTGAAAGTAGTAACCGATCTGCAAAAAGCTTACGAATCTAAAGGTAAATATTTAGTTCAAGATTTTGAAAGAAACATCACCCTGGCATTGATCGATGAGGCTTGGAAAACCCATCTTCGAAAGATGGATGAACTCAAACAATCCGTCCAGTTGGCTGTACATGAGCAAAAAGATCCTCTTTTGATATACAAATTTGAAGCCTTTGAGCTCTTCAAGTCCATGATCAATAATCTGAACAAAGAAGTGCTGTCTTTCCTTTTCAAGGGAGGACTTCCCAATCAAAGTGACGCTCAAATTCAGGAAGCCAAAAGAAGACCCGCCTCCCCCAAAGGGTACAGAACCTCTAAAGATGAGGTCCTCAACACCGACGAAATGGCCCAACAAAATCGTAATGTTGCTGGGGGTGCAGGAAGGGGACAAAGAAATGTGGTAGAAACCATCGTCAGAGAACGACCCAAAATCGGAAGAAACGAAAAGGTAGTCATCCGAAACGTAAGTACTGGAGAAACCAAAACTGTCAAATTCAAACAAGCCGAACCCCTTATCAACAAAGGAGAGTGGGTGATCAATAATTAATTTTATAAATTAGTAATCACAATAATTGGGTGATGGAAGTTTATGCTAAGGTTTTGTTGTGGGTAGTTCCCTTCTTTATCATATTAATCGTTGTAGAAATTGCCTACGGTCATTATAGCGGAAAGCAGACCCATACGTTTATGGATACCCTCTCCAGCCTGAGTTCAGGCATGACCAATATCCTAAAAGATATTTTGGGTTTAGTAATTGTCATCATTTCCTACCCATATTTAGTTGGAAAAATTTCTGTCATTAACCTGGAGAACAGTTTGACCTTATACTTTATTGCATTTGTCTGTATTGATTTTGCAAGTTACTGGAGTCATCGACTGAACCATAAAATCAATTTCTTCTGGAACCAACATGTCATTCACCACAGCAGTGAAGAATTTAACTTAGCTTGTGCCCTCAGACAAAGCATATCTAATTTATTGGGTTATTCCGCTTTATTTCTTATCCCTGCGGCGGTATTAGGTGTTCCCCACGAGGTCATCACCGTTTTGGCTCCCCTTCATTTGTTTGGTCAATTTTGGTATCACACCCAGCACATCGGAAAACTTGGATTCCTTGAGTATTTTCTTGTAACTCCCTCACAACATCGTGTTCACCACGCCATCAACCCCATTTATATAGACAAAAACTTAGCTGCTATTTTTTGTGTTTGGGACCGCTGGTTTGGAACCTTTCAGGAAGAATTGGAGGAAGAGCCTCCTGTTTACGGTGTTTTGAAACCGGTCCATACTTGGAACCCTCTGATCATCAATTTTCAGCACTTGTGGGGTATGATTCAGGATGCGTGGTACACCCGTTCGTGGAAAGAAAAACTCACACTGTGGTGGAGACCTACCGGTTATCGACCCAGTGACGTGGCCTTAAAATATCCCAGAACGAAAATAAGCACTGAAACCCCCTTCGAAAAATACAATCCTGAAATGAGTTTTTTCAAAAAAGCTTGGGCACTTTTCCAGTGGTTGTGTATCACCGTTTTGTTACTCTTTTTGTTATCCAATTATGAATCATTTTCTTCCACTCAAGCCCTCCTCCTGGGAGGACTGATCATGACAAGTATTTTTGGTTTCACCTCACTGATGGATGGTTATCACTGGTCTTATGCTTTTGAATTGGGAAGAAACCTCTTAGGCTTGTTGTTTTTTTGCTTACCCCATCAAAGTAACTTTTATTTGACTCATATTCCAGGATTATTCTATTTCGGAATCATCTACTTTTCTCTCGGTACCATAGCACTACAAATGCTGGATCAAAAAAAGAAGACCTCCCCATTTGGATGAAGGATAAGAAAAAAGTATTACTGTTGGGTCCTGCTCATCCTTTTCGTGGGGGCATTGCCGATACACAAAATTATTTAGCACAAAATTTAGAGTCACTCGGGCATGAAGTGACGGTCTTCACCTTCACAAGCCAATACCCAAAACTACTGTTCCCCGGCAAAACACAGTTTAGTGACGAAAAAGCTCCGGGTGAACTCAATATCAAAAGAAAAATTCACAGTTTTAATCCTTTTAATTGGTCTAAAGTTGCGCGATCCATTAACCTGATTAAACCTGATTATGTGATATTTAGATACTGGACTCCTTTCATGGCGCCCTGCTGGTATAGTATTGCCCAAGGAATCAATAAAACCATCAAAAAAATAGGTCTTGTTGACAATTGGATCCCTCACGAAACCAGATTTTGGGACAAAAGCCTGACCAGGCTTTTTTCAAGACAAGTGGATGGTTTTGCCTCCCTATCAAAAGCTGTTGGAGATCAAATTTCATCCGACAATCCTCAACTGCCAGTATGGAAAGGTTTCCATCCCATAGCAGATAAATTGCCTCAAGCGATTGAGCAAAAAAAAGCGCGCAAGGCATTGGGCTGGCCTCAAGACAAAAAAATTGTTCTGTTTTTTGGTTTAATCAGAAAATACAAAGGCCTGGATTTACTGATAGAAGCTTTTTCTAAAACTCCACTGAATCACTCAAAAGTGATCTTGGCCATCGTAGGTGAGGCATATGAGTCCCAAAAGAAATACATTAAACTAATCCAAAAACTCGACCTCAATGAACGAATCATTTGTGACTTCAACTACGCCAATACTCAAAAAGCCAGTCAAGTTTTTTGCGCCGCAGATGTCATTGCTCAAACCTATATCAGTGCCACACAAAGTGGAGTAACTCCCCTGGCCTACCATTTCCATACCCCGCTTTTGGTCTCCAATATCCCGGGGCTTTGCACCCCTATTCTAGAGGATCAGACTGGAATAATTACTGAAATTGATCCTGAGAAAATAGCGGAGAACTTACAAAAAATACTTTTTGATGATGCATTACCAAACTTTCAAGACGCTTTTAAAAAAGTAAGAAAAAAATACAGTTGGAAATCTTATGGACAATCTTTGATGACCTTTATGGCGCAGCTATAAAGAAGTATAATAGAGTAAAATTTGTATTTTTAAATAAAAAAAGCATGAGATATATCTATATCATGATATTCCTTTTGGTGATGCATTCTTGCGATACCGAGATTAAATCATCTGACAGTACTCCACCCAATATTATTATCGTTTTTACAGATGACCAAGGCTATCAAGATTTGAGCAGTTTTGGATCTCCAAATATCAACACCCCACATTTGGACCAAATGGCTAAAGAGGGACTAAAACTCACTAATTTTTATGCTGCACAAGCAGTTTGTTCTGCATCGAGAGCAGGATTACTTACCGGATGTTATCCCAATCGAATTGGAATTTCGGGTGCCCTATTTCCACATCACAAAATAGGAATCAATACACAAGAAACCACTTTGGCAGAAATGCTAAAAGCCAAAGGCTACAAAACCGGAATTTTTGGAAAATGGCACTTGGGACACCACCCGGAATTTTTACCCAACAACCACGGTTTTGACGAATTTAAGGGCATCCCCTACTCCAACGATATGTGGCCGGTAGATTATAACGGTAACCAAGTCCCAGCTGATCATCGATTGGCCAAGGCATATCCACAACTTCCCTTTTTTCACGACTTTAAAGTAGTCAAAGAAATTCGAACGCTGGAAGACCAAGGACAGTTGACCACCGAACTGACCCATGCTGCCGTGGATTTTATTGAGCGAAACAAAGAGAACCCCTTCTTCCTGTATGTTCCACATCCGATGCCTCATACACCAATTGCAGTCTCTGACAAATTCAAAGGAAAAAGTGAGCAGGGCCTGTATGGAGATGTCATCATGGAAATCGATTGGTCGGTGGGACAAATCATCAACAAGCTCAAAGAACATCAACTCCACGAAAACACCTTATTCATTTTTACCAGCGACAATGGTCCTTGGTTGAGTTTTGGAAATCATGCAGGCAGTGCACTCCCTTTGAGAGAAGGTAAAGGTACCGCTTGGGAGGGTGGACAAAGAGAACCCTGTGTGGTCTATTATCCAAAAGGAATTAAAGGAGGAAGAACCATAGATACCCCTATGATGGCCATAGATCTGTTACCAACCATCGCAGAAATCACTGGAGCAGAGCTGCCCAAAAATAAAATTGATGGCAAAAGTGTGTGGGACATTTGGACTGGTAAAACCGATCAAAGTCAGCACCAAGCCTTTTTCTTCTATTACAGAACTAATGAATTGCACGGCGTTCGATACCAAGATTGGAAACTCTATTTCCCCCACACCTATCGGACGTTGAACGGTAAAAAGGGTGGCCAAGACGGTTATCAAGTCAAATACGAGATGAATCGGGTTGAAAAAATAGAACTTTACAACCTCAAACAAGACATCAGCGAATCCAATAATGTGGCCTCCGAGCACCCTGAGGTAGTCGAGAAAATAAAAGTACTGGCAGACGAAATGCGATTGAAATTGGGAGATAAACTCTACAAGATTGAAGGGTCCGAAAATCGCCCGGTAGGAAGAATTAATTGATCTCAAAAACATGAAAATCATGCATCTACTTTTAAGTTTAATATTCATAAACACATGTCAGATTGGTGCTCCTGAGCCCGAAAATCGCTCGACTGCTGTTTGGAGTCCCAGTGAAAACTTTCAAAATAAATCCAAAGCCTACTTTGCTTCCGGATGCTTTTGGTGCGTGGAGTCTGTTTATGAAAGCTTAAAAGGGGTGGAAGAGGCTTATTCTGGCTATGCCGGAGGAAAAACTAAAAACCCCACCTACTACCAAGTAATCACCGGAAATACTGGCCATGCAGAAACGGTAGAGGTAATCTATGATCCCAAAATCATTGATTTCGCCACCTTGGTGGAAGTTTTTTTTGATTCTCACGACCCCACCCTGCTCAATCAGCAAGGTCCTGACCGAGGAACTCAATATCGTTCCGTAGCCTTTTATCAAAACGAGTCAGAAAAAAAGATCATTGAGGATTACATCTCCAAACTGACAAAAGCAAAGGTCTATCCAAAGAAAATCGTAACGGAAGTCAAGCCGCTATCAAAATTTTATTATGCCGAAAACTATCATCAGGACTATGAGAAAAACAACCCCAATGACCTTTACATATTGAATGTTTCGAAGCCTAGACTGAATAAATTCAAAGCATTATCCCCCGAATTGCTCAAGAAAGAAGAGCATTGATTTTATGTTAAAATCGCTCCGTTAAACCTTCGCCAGATACGGTAAAACACCATCCCAACCAAGGAACCGAAGACCATGCCCGAAACAACATCTAAAGGATAGTGCACACCTATATAAATCCGACTGTAAGCCACTAAAAAAGCAACAAACAATAACAAAAAGGGAAGTCTGATGTATTTAACTCCAAAAATACATGAGAAGAAAACCGCCAAAGCGAAAGAATTGGAAGCGTGGCCTGAAAAGTATCCATACAACCCTCCACAAGAGGGTTTAACCAACCTTACCATTTCTTTGAGGACCGGCTCGTGGCAGGGTCGCAAACGCTCTAAACCATCTTTAAAAAGATTGGTTGCCTGATCGGTTACCAAGATCAGAAGAGCTACAAAAAGGAGTAGCATTAAAAAAGATTTTAGATGCGTTTGCTTGAGGTATAAAAGAGCCAAAAACAAATAAAGAGATATATTGGTAGCCTTGTGGGTCATCAGCATCCAAAAACCATCAAAAGTTTTGGATCCCATTTGATTGAGAAAAAGAAAGAATTGTTGATCTAAGGCAATGAGTTCCTCCACGGGCTATTCCAAATTTTCCATTTCTTTATCATAGAAGTCCAATGCCTGCTCAATAAGTTGGGCGGTCTGGGATTCCAATTCCTCCCTGTCCTCCTTTTCAAACTCCTCCATCCAGTGCACTTCATCATTGGCTACATTGAGAAAAAAACGAGGATACTCTGTATGTGCAATAAAAATTGCATCTTCCAACGCTGAACTGTCGGCAATTAAAAACTTTGGTAAATCCATCTTAAAAGTCAGTTTAGGAATCTAATTTTTGGGAAAGATACTGAAATCTGAGAAGCAACAACAGTGCGGAAAGTGTTAATCCTGTCAAAAGGCCCATCCAAATTCCGGAGGCAGCCCAATCGGTTTTTAACCCCAAATAGTAGGAAATGGGAAAACCTATGGCTCCATAAGATATAAAGATCAGAGAAGCTGGAACAATCACATCTTGAATTCCCCTCAAAGCACCCAAAACGACAGCCTGAAGCCCATCGGCTATTTGAAAAAAAGCAGCAATTAGAATTAAATCCGAAGCGATTTTAACCACCGCAAAAACATCGGTGGATATTTCAGATGCATTGCCATCGAGATACAACCAAGGGAGCAAGTCATGGGTAATGATAAAAAACAAACAAAACAGGGAACTCATCAAAAAAACGAGTAAAAAAGTAGATATCGCAACCCTTCTCAGGGCAATTAAATCTTTGCGACCTTTTTCGTTACCTACCCGGATCATAGCGGTTACCCCCAAACCAAGGGCAACCATATAAGTCATCGAAGATAAATTGAGTGCTATCTGATTGGCCGCCTGGGGGTTTTTCCCCAACAAACCTGACATCCAAATCGCAGAGGTAAAAAAAGTAACCTCAAAAAACATTTGCAATGCGGAGGGAAGTCCCAAAGAAATAATCCTTTTAAAAAGTGATCTCTGGAGCCTTACCCTAAAAAGTTTACGGTTGTATCTTTTAAATCCCTTTTGATTCTTAACATTGATCGCCATAAACAAAACCATTGCCCAGCGTGAGAACAAAGTTCCCAGTGCTGCACCCTCAACACCCAACTCTGGAAAACCGTGAAGTCCAAAAATCAAAAGGTAATTCAGTAATACGTTGATGACATTGCCCATCAAAGTAGCATACATCGCCAAACGGGTCTGAAACAATCCCTCTGCAAACTGCCTGAGTCCCTGAAAACCAACCAGAGGCACCAACGACAGAGCCACCCAAAAAAGGTAAGGTTTAGCCAAAACAACAACCTCCAGGGGTTGCCCCATTTGTGATAATAGCGGTTGTGCCCACAGCACCAATAGTGCCAAAATCAATCCCAATCCAAAACACAGGATCAAACCGTGAACAAAAACATACCTGACCTTAATGTGATTTTTTGCACCAAAATACTCCGCAATCATGGGAGTAATTGCGGTGGAGAAACCTATTCCTAGGGACATGGCCACAAATACAAAACTGTTGCCCAATGAAACAGCAGCCAATTCTGCCGTTCCCAATTGCCCTACCATGATATTGTCGATCAATTGAACTACGGTATGCCCCAGCATACCCACTATAACAGGATAGGCTAACTTAAGATTGGTGCCAAATTCTCTCGTATATGTACTAAGGCTCATGGGAAAAAACCAGAAAAAGATTCTTATTCAAGACCCAATTGATCTGTAAGGTACACCAACGCAGCCATTGTTGCAGCTCCCATCTCCAGTTCTCTCTTGTTGATTTGATCAAAAGTATCCATCTCGGAATGATGATGAATGAAATATCTTTGGGAATCGGTTTTTAAACCCGCCAAAACTTTCGCATTGCCTTTGAGAAGACTCACATCTGCACCGCTTCCCTTATCTCCAAACAAATGAATGTAATAGGGACTAAAATAGGGTTTCCAAGACAAAATTTTATTCAGATATTTTTCTTTAGTATCAAAATTAAATCCCCTAGGACTAAAGCCTCCGGTATCCGACTCCAGTGCTAACAAGTGTTCCTCTTTATCTTTTTTAACCTTTTGACTGTAGGCTGTCGCACCCTTCAATCCATTTTCCTCATTGGCAAATAATACCAAGCGAATGGTGTTTTTAGGGCGAAAATCTTTTGAACTCATTAGTCGTAGAACTTCCATAGACTGGACTACCCCTGCCCCATCATCGTGAGCTCCATCTCCCAAATCCCATGAATCCAAATGGGCACCCACCAATATGATTTTCTCAGGTGATACTTCCCCTTTGATTTGTGCGATCACATTATGAGACTTAACCTCTGGATAATTCTTACAATTTTGCTTGATAAAAAACCGTAGTTTGGGATTCAGGGCAATCATAGAACTGAGTAACTCTGCGTCGTTGGTACTGATCGCCGCAGCGGGAATTCTTTTGTTTATGGGCAGATTACCATAACTCATCACTCCGGTGTGAGGATAGTCGTCCAATCTTAAATTCAATGAGCGAACAATTACAGCCAAGGCTCCGTATTTGGCAGCTTCGGCAGCACCATTGTATCTCTGATCTACGGCACCACCATAAGCCTCAAAAGTATTGATGAGGTCTGCTTCCATGGGACGATTAAAAAAAACAATCTTACCTTTAATTTTGTCTTTACCCAATTTAGCCAAATCTTCAATTTGTTTGACTTCAACCACATTGGCGCGAATTCCTACAGAAGGCGTGGCAATGGAACCACCCAAAGCACAAATATTAACATTGATTGTATTGCCTGGACTAGATTCAATATTGGCATATTCAAAAGTCCCCCTAACCCACTTGGGAACCATAACCGTTTGCAACCAAACGGAATCCAATGGCAATGCATCGAGTTCCTCTTTGGCCCATTTAATGGCCCGCTCCGCATTCAAAGAACCCGACAAGCGACCGCCTATTTGATTGGTGAGATGATTCAGCCAATCGTAACTTTTTCCCTGGGTCAGCGCTTGGCGGTATATCTCCTTGATTTGGCTGTTTACAACTTCTTCCTTTTGAGCGTGTAGAGAAAGACTGATGCACAATAGTAATAGCCATAATTTTTTCATCATCAATTAAAGTTTAGGTTTAGCGGCAAATTGTTGGATATCCTCCTCAGTAACGGGATTTGATCCCAAAATCATCAATCTTTCTACAACATTTTTAAGCTCACGGATGTTTCCGGTCCAGGGGTAATCCATCAATTGAGTAATGGCGCTTTTGGAGAAGGTTTTTGGATCCAAGCCCTGTTCGGCTATGAGGCTTTCGGTAAAGTAATTCACCAACAGTGGAATGTCTTTTTTTCTTTCTTTCAGAGAAGGAACTTTGATGAGGATAACAGCCAAACGGTGATAGAGGTCTTCACGAAATTTCCCCTCTTCAATTTCTTTGTGCAAATGTTTGTTGGTGGCGGCAATGACACGCACATCAACTTTTATATCTTTTTCGCCTCCCACCCTTTGAATTCTGTTCTCTTGAAGGGCTCTCAAGACCTTGGCTTGAGCAGCAAGACTCATGTCAGCCACCTCATCCAAAAAGAGTGTACCCCCATTGGCAATTTCAAACTTACCCGGACGATCTTTGATGGCCGAAGTAAAAGCCCCCTTGATATGACCAAAGAGTTCGCTTTCAATCAATTCGGAAGGAATGGCAGCACAATTCACTTCCACAAAAGGAGACCCGGAGCGATTGCTTTTTTGATGTAAATGATGAGCTACCAACTCTTTACCGGTTCCATTTTCTCCAGTGATCAGAACCCTGGCCTCTGTGGGGGCTACCTTTTCGACCAAATTGTGAATTTCGTTGATCTGGTCTGAAACCCCGATCATTTCGTATTTTTTGGCAATGCGTTTCTTTAAGTTTTTATTCTCTAAAACCAAATTTTTGATTTGCAAAGCATTCCTGACCGCTGTCAACAATCGATTCAAATCCGGTGGTTTGGAAATAAAATCATAGGCTCCCGATTTCATGGCTTCTACTGCGGTAGAAACATTTCCATGGCCGGTCAACATGATAAAAGGAACATTAATGCTATTTTCTCTGGCTTTTTGTAAAACCTCTACACCGTCCATTTTCGGCATTTTGATATCGCACAACACCAAGTCAAAATCTTCCTTCATCAGTGTGGTCAGACCTGATTTACCATCCTCGCATTGGGTGATTTCATAATCCTTGTTTTCTTCTTCTAAAATACGGATCAATACCCTTCTGATGGGCTCTTCATCCTCAATCAATAAGATTTTTTTCATTTGGTCTCGGAGGTATTATTTTTAAGGGTAACGACCCTTTGAGGAAATGGTATTTCAATATTGATGGCCTTCAGTTTTTCAAAAATCTTAAATCTGAGATCACTTTTAACAAGATTGGCCTCAAAGCTTTTGTTCATAGAAAAGAAAAGTTGAAACATCAAAGCACTGTCCCCAAAATCGTCGAAAAGCAGGAATGGTTCCGGTTTATTCAACACCTTGGGGTGGGCATTAGTAATCTCTATGACTGTATCCTTTAACAATTGAATATCTGTGTTGTAGGCCACTCCAAAATGGATGGACTCTTTGGTCAAAGTCCCATTTTCAGTCCAATTATAGAGAATTGAAGTCAAGAATTTATGATTGGGAATAATCAACACCTTATTGTCTCGGGTCACCGCTCTGGTGGTTCGCAACATGATATTTTCCACCCTACCCACCTGACCATCTACTTGTATGACATCTCCTACATGAACAGTTTGGTCGGCCAGTATAGAGATGCCCGAAAAAACATCTTGTATTAAAGTTTGCAAGGCCAAACTAACCCCCACCAAGAGTGCCGCCGATGCCGCAAAAATTGTGCTTACTTTAACCCCAACATTGTCCAAGGTTATAAGAATTACGATCAAATAAACCAAGTAGTTGAAAAAGGTTAAAATCCCTCTAAACTTTAGTTTGGTGTCGTTGTTCAAGGTTTTGAATACAATTCGACGAAATACTTTGAGGAATAAATAGGTAAGGACAAAAACACCAATAATGATCAACATAGACTTGGGCGTTAAGACGATGTCACTGCCGATCGTAATGTTGTAGTTGAAAAAATCTGTTATTTTTTGCATGATATTAAATCCATACTAAGATAATACAAAAACAAAACCCACCCCTATTTCTAAGGATGGGAAAAAAATTGCTATGAAAAAGAAATAACACTAAAAGAAATTAGTGTTATTCAAATATAGATATTTTTTCTCAGATCGGAGATTTATGCAAACATGTCCTTTACCTTTTCGAAAAATGATTTGTCAGACTTGTCGGGATTGGGGGTGAAATTTTCATCTTCCAGCATTTTCTGAAAAAATTGCTTTTGTTCCTTATTGAGTGTTTTGGGGGTCCAGACATTGACATGAACCAAAAGATCTCCCTTTCCATATCCATTCAAATCCGGTATTCCTTTACCTCTCAACCTTAGGGTTTTTCCGGACTGTATACCAGATTCAAGTTTGATTCTGACTTTTCCTTCCAGTAAATTGATTTCTTTAGATACACCCAAAGCGGCTTCGGCTATGCTGATGTAAAGGTCAAAATGCAAGTGATTCCCTTCTCGAACAAAATTATCGTCGGCTTTTTCTTCGATCAAAACCAACAAATCTCCTGATATACCATTACCCGCAGCCTCATTACCTTTTCCCGTCACTTTCAGTTGCATACCTTCTTCCACGCCGGCCGGTATTTTTATGGATACCGCCTCCTCTTGCTCGACCATACCGTTGGCATCGCTTCCTGCTGGGCGATTTGAGATGATTTGCCCGCTACCATTACACTTGGGGCAAGTCGAAGCACTTTGCATCCTTCCCAAGATGGTATTGGTCACACGCATTACTTGACCTCTTCCCTTACAGGTTCCACAAGTGGTATAACTCACCCCGGCAGCTTGGACTTTTCTCCTAACTTTAATTTTCTTTTCCACACCATTGACCACCTCTTTCAAACTAAGCTGGACTCGGATCCTAAGGTTTCCTCCTTTTGATCTGGGCTGTGATTGGCCAAACCCACCAAAACTGCCACCTCCGAAAGCACTGCCAAAAATATCTCCAAATTGACTGAAAATATCATCCATATTCATACTTCCTCCTCCAAAACCACCTGACTCAAAGGCAGAATGCCCAAACTGATCATACTGAGATTTCTTCTGTGGATCACTCAATATCTCATAGGCCTCGGCTGCTTTTTTAAAATTGGCTTCCGCTTCCTTATCACCAGGGTTTTTATCCGGGTGAAATTCTATGGCTTTTTTGCGGTAAGCCTTTTTTATTTCATTCGCTGAGGCCCCTTTTGATATGCCCAATATTTCGTAAAAATCTTCTTTCATCTGATTTATTGTCCTACGACGACCTTGGGAAATCTTATGATCTTATCTCCCAGTTGATAACCTTTTTCAGTTACGTCTATTATTTTTCCTTTTTGAGCATCATCACCTGCGGGAATGAGCGTGATGGCCTCGTGTATTTCTGCATCAAATGCATCTCCTACATTAGTTTCGGTAACATTCAAACCATTGCTTTTGAGTACATCTGCCAATTTATTGTTGATTAATACAAATCCCTCGATGGGCTTTTTATACTCCTCAGGGGTTTGATTGATGGCCCGTTCCATATCGTCCAAAATGGGCAATATGGCACTGATTACCTCTTGACCAGCAGTTTTAAAAAGTTCTATGCGCTCCTTGGCAGTTCTTTTCTTAAAATTTTCAAACTCTGCAAACAACCTTAGGTACTTGTCCTTCTCCTGATTTAGATTTTCATTCAACTCCTCAAGTTGCTGGGAAACGTCTGCCTTGCCGGATTTTTTATCAGCAGTTGATTTCTTTGCTTTTGACTTGGGTTTTGATGTTTTATCTGCCATTTTTTTATATTTATTTTATAAACTTCAAAATTACTGCCAACTGGTTTTTTTTGTCAAAATGTCATTCTTTTTTTCCATAAATGTCCTTTAGGGCCTTCGGCAAAAACGGGAATTGGAATTCGAATCCCTTTGACAAAATCAATTTGGCACTGACCCTTTGACTTCCTAAAATCAATATAGAACGCTCACCCATGACCATTTTAATCAAAAAGGCAGGGATATTGGGCAAAAAAACTGGGCGGTTCAATGTCTTCCCTATTGCTTTCATTAAGTTTCTTTGTGAGACGGGATTCGGAGCAACAGCATTGAAAGTTCCCTCCCACCCCTCATCAACTGCCTTAAAAAACAATCGTGACAAATCATCAATGTGGATCCAACTTTGCCACTGCTTTCCAGAAGCAAAAGCCGTTCCTGAAAAAAGTTTTACCGGAGGGGTCAATTGGGATAACAAGCCACCCTCTTTGGCCAAAACCAAACCGATTCTCAAAATCGACAAATGTTGGGTGTGATCGGACAAGGCCTTTGATTCCTCCTCCCATGCCATGGTGACTTTTTGTAAAAAATTCTCTTGCTTCAAACGACTGTTTTCGTCATAAATATCATCTAAGCTATTGGGATAAATACCTATGGCCCCAGCACATACGATGCTTTTCATTTTTGTATTTTGTCGACCCAAGGCCTTTCTCAACAAACGCGTACCATTCAACCTGCTCTCCAAAATTTCTTTTTTGTTTTTGGAAGTCCAAGATTTGGAAATACTCTCTCCGGCCAAATGAATTAGGGTATCTACTCCCTCAAAACAGCCATCATCAATCTCATCTTGTTCGGGGTTCCAAAAAAAGCCTTTGAGGCTTTCAGAATCAATACATTTTTCCTTTCGGGTGGTTAAAAAATGAATGCTAATATTGCGTTGCTTAGCGATGGCAATTAAATTTTTACCAATCAGTCCCGTAGCACCGGTAACCAATAATTTCATTTGCAATTTTTTGTCAAAAATAAACTAAACCTTCTTTATCGCTCTCAACATTTCGCGTTTTCCAGGAGGACCCTCCAATCGCTCAACCCAAAAACCTGTTTTTTCCAAACACCTTCTAACGACTCCTTTGGCACAATAACTGACCCAAACCCCCCCAGGCCGGAGTATGTCATAGCATTTTTGAAGGGCTTTATCTTGCCACATCTCAGATTGGGCGTGATAACCAAAGGCATCATAAAACAAAACATCAAAGCATTGATCCAGCTCCATGCTTAAGAAATCTTCTTCGACTTTTTTAAATAAAAATCCTGATTGGGAGAGTCTTTGACCCCATCCAACCTCATGTAATTGATCAAAAAAATACCGGTGTTCCGAAGCAGGGAGTACATCTTGCATGTTCAGGGACTGAACTTCATCTGTGGATAAAGGATACTTTTCTATCGAAAAATACTCACATGATATTTTGTGATCAACAACAAAAACATAACTGAGGTAGGCATTCAACCCTGTGCCCAATCCCATCTCAAAAACTTTAAGCGCCTCTTGGTTGTTTTGATCCAACCAATACGCCAAACCTTTATTTATGTAAACATATTCTGACTCTGTTATGGCACCGTGTTTGGAATGATAGGTCTCATTCAGTTGTTCTACATATAATGAGGGCGATCCGTCTCCAGTTGTTATTATTTTTTTTTGCATTGTTTAAACCCCATTAGTTCGGCAGCACATATTTTATTGACTTACTATATTTATTATTCTTTTTGATTCTAAAAAAAACAAATAAAATTAATGGTTTAGCTTTTAAAAAACCCAAGATGATAGAAATTATTAAAAGTAAAAAAAGTAATTTTGACAATATTTTTATAAAAAAATGAAAATAGAGAAAACTTCGGCTTCGAATTTGGCCCATGTGGATTTTGAAAACCTGACTTTTGGGTCTGTTTTTACAGACCACATGTTTGTATGCAAATACAAAAATGAAAAATGGCAGACGCCAGAAGTACTTCCCTATCAGTCCTTGTCTTTTGAACCATCAATGAGTGTGCTTCATTATGGCCAAGCGGTTTTTGAAGGCATGAAAGCCTACAAAGACGAGCAGGGTAAAGTCTGGCTTTTTAGACCGGATCAAAATTTTAGGCGGATCAATCGTTCTTCCGAGAGACTTCAAATTCCGATATTTCCCGAAGACTATTTTTTTGAAGGCTTAAAATCATTGTTGAATTTAGATAAAGAATGGATCAAACCTGGGATTGGAAATTCGCTCTATGTTCGCCCTTTTGTTTTTTCAAGTCAAGCCTGTGTTCAAGCTTCCCCATCCAAGGAATATACTTTTATCATCATCTGTTGTCCTGTAAAGGCCTATTATGGAGGAGAAGTGAATGTCTTGATTGCCGAGGAGTTCAGCAGAGCAGCCGACGGAGGAATAGGTTATACCAAAGCTGCGGGGAACTATGCCGCCCAATTCTATCCGACTGCATTGGCACAAGAGCAAGGGTATCAGCAGATTGTATGGACCGATGCCAAATCACATGAGTTTTTGGAGGAAGCGGGAACCATGAATATTTTTTTCAGGATAAATGACAAACTGCTAACTGCACCCACCAATGATCGCATACTGGACGGGGTTACTCGAAAAAGTGTCATACAAATCGCAAGGGATTCCGGAATAGAGGTAGAAATTCGTCCCATCAGAATTGATGAAATCGTAGAAGCCTCTCAAAACAATTCACTCAAAGAAATGTTTGGAAGTGGAACAGCGGTTGTAATCAACCCTATCAAAAGCTTTGGTTATAAAGGAGTCAATTACAAACTTCCAGAATTGGAAGATCCTGTTGCTGCGCAACTCAAGGACAAAATTATGTCCATACAATACAACCTTTCCGAAGACCCCTATGGATGGCGGGTAGCTGTGGATTAATCTTTATTTAATATCGATGCGATATTGGGTTTGAAGTAATTGGGACCTTTGAGCACCTTTCCATCTTCTCGGTAAATGGGTTTGCCATCGGCACCCAACTTACTCATATTACTTCTTTGAATTTCGTTAAAGACCTCAGTGATTTTGTGTTGCATTCCATGAGAGAGTATGGTTCCACACAATATATAGAGCATATCCCCCAGAGCATCGGCAACTTCAACAAGGTCATTGTTTTGCGCTGCTTCCAGATATTCTTCGTTTTCTTCTTTCATGAGGTTGTGTCTCAAAAGTACCGTTTGCTCCGGAATACTCACAATGGGAGAGTCGGCCGATTCTATACCAAAGGCATTATGAAATTCAGCCACTGCGTCTAATTCATTTTTAATCATTTGTATATTTTAAGAGAAATTAAAAGAGGTCAATGTTTTTTTCTAATTTAGGCAAAAATTAAAAAATGTTCAGTCAAGGACAACTTTTGTTTGCCGTATTTTTTGTCATTGCTTTTGTGACACTGATGGTTTTTTCCTACAGAAAAGATTCCAAAAATCATAAACTACATTACAAGGGAAGCATCAAAATATTTTTTGCATTTGTACTGACCATAGGAATCCTTTTTCTCATCAAATTTTTTACCCAGAATTCTTAATTCAAAAGATGAAGCAACTCTTGATTGTTTTTATTGGAGGAGGAATGGGAACCGTTATGCGTTTTCTTATTGGTAAATTTTTACCCTATTCCGGCAAAGGCTTTCCTTGGAATACCTTTTGTGCAAATTTGTTGGGTTGTCTGTTAATAGGTCTACTGACAGGCTATTTTTTGAGAAACAATGCTGAAAACCAATCTTCACTGGTACTTTTTGCCACCATAGGGTTTTGCGGTGGATTTACAACTTTTTCTTCCTTTGCCAACGAAAACCTATCCTTTGTCCGATCAGGAGATTACACTATGTTATTGGCCTACAGTATGTTGAGTTTAACGACTGGAATTCTTATGGTTTATCTGGGAATTTTGATTGACAAGTATCTTCATTGATTTTTTACATATTTCTTAAAATTTACTTAAAAAATTATTAGACCCCTATCTTTTTAGGGGGTAGATTGTTCAAAATAATAAAAATAGGGTTTTGACCCCTATAATTTTTATGGTTGGAGTTCAAATTATATACTTTTGGCTCAAATTATAAACACTAACTATGTTAAATCTTACACTAATTAATTCGACAACAGCTGTTGAGGTCAACGATGACTTCACCATGCTATGGATCCTTTTATCGGGGATTCTGGTATTTTTCATGCAAGCGGGATTCACTTTGGTAGAGTCTGGTTTTACCCGTTCAAAGAATGCGGTAAACATCTCCATGAAAAACATTTTAGACATTTCCGTAGGAACTCTTTCTTACTGGGCTATTGGTTATGGTTTGATGTACGGAGCATCTAACGGATGGATCGCCACTTCAGACATATTCTTCAATCCAGGTGACGGACCACACGATGTGTTTTTCCAGACGGTCTTCTGCGCTACTGCTGCAACTATCGTTTCTGGAGCCATTGCCGGTAGAACAAAGTACTCTACCTATGTATTGTTCACCATTTTCCTAACTGCTTTGGTATATCCCATTTCGGGTGGATGGCAATGGAACGGTGACGGATGGTTGGCCAACTTAGGCTTTATCGACTTTGCCGGATCTTCTATTGTTCACTCTGTTGGGGGCTGGGCAGCACTTGTAGGTGCTTGGATGGTCGGTCCTAGATTGGGAAAATACGTTGACGGTAAATCCAATGTAATTCCGGGGCACAACCTGTTGTTGGGTACACTTGGTGTATTCATCCTTTGGTTGGGATGGTTTGGTTTTAATGGTGGTTCTCAACTCGCTTGGGGTGGAGATGACTCTGTAGCTGCTTCAGCTGTAGTAATGATCACCAATATTGCTGCCGCTGCCGGTGCAGTAGGTGCCATGGCCATCACTTGGATTAAAGATGGAAAACCCAATTTGGGAATGACTTTGAATGGAGCGATTGCTGGATTGGTTGCCATTACAGCAGGCTGTGGAAACATGACTTTTGGTGGAGGATTTCTTGCCGGACTAGTCGGTGGTATAATCGTTGTATTCTCAATCGAATTCATTGACAAAGTACTTAAGATCGATGATGCCGTTGGTGCAGCTTCTGCTCACGGTGTTGTAGGTGCATGGGGTACATTGGTCATTGGATTGTGGGGCGTTGATGGCGATACTGCCATAGGTCTTTTCAATGGTGGAGGCGCAAGCCAGTTAGGCATCCAGGCCATAGGTGTTCTCGCCTACGGAGTTTGGGCTACTGCGGCTGCATTGATTGGATTTGGTATCCTGAAGAAAACAATAGGCCTTCGCGTTACCGAAGAAGTAGAAATCAAAGGACTCGATGAAGCAGAACACGGAATCGGCGGATTCGAAGGTGGTGGATTCGAAGCTTGGGTCAAAGAAAACACAAAATAACACTAACATAAACACTATTAATTAAACACTATAATTATGAATTTTATTAAAAACACTTTATTATCAACTTTAGCTTTATTGGTCAGTTTTGTGGCCATAGCACAGGAAGAAGAAGCAGCTCCTGCACCAACTTTTGGTTTAAGCGGTTCCATTGACACTTATTTCAGAAGTAGTGAGTATGCTCCTGGTACATCGTTTGCTAATCTCAATGGGTTTGCAATGGGGATGGCCAACCTAATCGTCTCCTATGAAGGAGAAAAGTCTGGTTTTGTCGCTGACCTCGTATTTGGCCCTAGAGGTGCAGATGCCGTTTTTAGTTCTCCACAACTTGGTGATTTTTACAGAAGCTCTAACATTGTTAACCAGCTTTACGCCTATTACAATGTAAGTGACTCTTTCACCCTCACCATGGGTAACTTCAACACCTTCCTAGGTTATGAAGTAATTTCACCAGTAGCCAACTTCAACTACACCACCTCTTATATGTTCTCCTATGGTCCTTTCTCTCATAGTGGAATCAAAGCAGATATTGCTGCAGGAGAAAACACCTCTATTATGCTTGCTGTTTTGAATACGACCGATGCAACTGAGTTTCAGCCGCTAGATGATGACTACATGTTTGGAGTTCAGCTTGGAATTTTTGGTCAATACATCAATTACTTGGGTGGAGGTACTGCTGGAGTAAGCCAAATTGACTTTACCGGTGGTTTCAATCTTGGAGATAGCTTTTTCCTAGGAATTAACGCGACTAGCTACAGTGATGACAACGATGTTGAATTCTCAGGTGTTGCCTTATACCCTCAATACACATTCTCTGACTCTTTTGCCTTAGGAGCTCGATTCGAAGCCTTCTCTGAAGACGGATTAGGCGCTATAGGAAGTGTTTCCGGAGAGGGTGACAACACCTCCATCACCCTTACTGGTAGCTACACTTCCGGGAACTTTATTTTCAAACCTGAAATTAGAATTGACTCTGCATCAGATAAGTTTTACACCGATGCTGACGGAGCAACAGATAGCCTGGCTGCTTTTTTGGTCGCTGCCATCTACTCATTCTAAATCAATGCTTTTGCATAGAATTTAGTTCAATAAATGCCAATGACTCACCCCCCTACGGTAAAACCTTGGGGGGGTAAGTCATATTAAATTTTAGAAGCTTTTTTGAGAAAATCAAAAGATCAATAGAACAAAAAAAGAAATGGACACAGAAAACATCCGGATCTTTCTCTAACAAAAACAAATTTTAAAAAAGTTTTCAAAAACAAATATTTAAATCATCCATAACATGAAAAAAATCGAAGCAATCATCAGAAAATCAAAATTTGATGATGTAAAAGAAGCCCTACTCGGTGTTGAAGTAAATTTCTTTAGCTACTGGGACGTAACTGGAGTAGGAAATGAAAAAGAAGGGCACGTATACCGTGGAATCTCTTACAGCACCACCGAAATTCAAAGAAGATACTTATCTATAGTAGTCTCCGAACCTTTTGTAGAAAAAACAATCAACGCCATTCTTTCCACTGCTGCAACAGACAAAGTGGGAGATGGTAAAATATTCATTTTACCCGTTGAAGAAGCCTACAGAATCAGAACCGGAGAAAAAGGAAACGACTCATTAAACTAACACACAAATAATTATGGAAACTACAATTTTAACAGTAAACAATGTATGGATGATGGTCTGTACAGCCCTGGTATTTTTTATGCACTTGGGATTCTCTTTTTTGGAAATCGGACTGACCCGACAAAAAAACACCATCAATATTTTATTTAAAAACTTTTTTGTAATCACCGTAGGATTGCTCTTGTATTGCATTGGTGGTTTTAACCTCATGTACCCCGGATTTGAAGACGGAGACATGGGTTTACTCAAATTCGCAGGATTTGGTATCTCTGCTCCTGAAGGAGGAATGGGATTTGGATACGCTGACGGTGGTTACACCTGGTGGACCGATTTCCTTTTCCAGGGTATGTTTGCTGCTACTGCAGCCACCATCGTTTCCGGAGCAGTTGCTGAGCGTATCAAATTATCAGGTTTTATGCTTTTTGCTATACTCTACGTCGGGCTTATTTATCCCATTGTAGGAGCCTGGAAATGGGGTGGTGGATTCCTCGACGCATGGGGATTCTACGATTTCGCTGGTTCTACATTGGTTCACTCTGTAGGGGGTTGGGGTGCTTTGATCACCATATACCTCTTGGGGGCCAGGATTGGCAAATTTGACAAAGATGGAAAGCCAAAAGCTTTACCCGGTCACAATCTACCCATCGCCTCTGCCGGTGTATTCATCCTTTGGTTGGGATGGTTTGGATTTAACGGAGGTTCAGTACTGTCTGCTGATCCGGAATTGACTTCTTTGACCTTGGTAACCACTTCATTGGCCGCAGCTGCTGGAGGTGTTGCAGCTGCTTTCTTTTCTAACCTGCTCTACAAAAACTACGATTTGACCATGTTCATGAACGGAGTTTTGGGAGGATTGGTAGGAATTACAGCCGGTGCAGACCAAATGAGCCCCACCGATGCCATCCTGATTGGATTGATCGCTGGTGTTATTGTAGTATTGGGTATTGCATTGATTGACAAGCTCAAATTGGATGACCCCGTAGGTGCTGTTGCAGTTCACTTGATCTGCGGTATTTGGGGAACCCTAGCCGTGGGAATCTTTGGAGCTATGGCAGGGTTTGATCAATTTTTAGTTCAATTGATCGGTGTCGGAATTGTCGGTGCTTTTTGTGTCGCCACATCTTTCATCATACTTCTGATCGTCAAAGCAACCACTGGATTGAGAGTGGACAAGGAAGAGGAAATAAACGGTCTCGACCTTTCAGAACATGGAATGGAAGCTTACGCTGACTTTAGGATCAACGAAGGTTAATTTACATCCATTATTAACGAGAAAAAGCCTCCATCGAATGGAGGCTTTTTTGATTTAGTTCAATTAAATCTATGAATTTATTGCACTAAACAGGCGAATCCCTATTTTTGAAAAAACATATTTATGAATCAAATCACTTTACTGATGTACTGCGCTGATCAGAAAGGAATCATTGCAGCAGTGACGAACTTCATTCATCAAAGTCAAGGAAACATTACCTATATCGACCAATATGTAGATCGACCCAATGCCGCATTTTTTATGCGCGTGGAATGTGATTTAAATGGCAATGATTTCAACTTTCAAGATTTTAAGGATCAATTTCACCAAGACTTAGGGAAGCGTTTCTCCCTTCATTGTGATTTTTATCTAAAAAATCAAAAACCAAAAATGGCCGTTTTTGTTTCCAAATACGACCACTGTCTCTACGATATACTGGCCAAACAACAATCCAGTGAATTGGCTGCGGAGATTCCTTTTATTCTGAGCAATCACCCAGATCTTGAAATCATTGCCAAACGCTTTGACATTCCATTTTACCACATTCCTGTCAACAAAGACAATAAGCCTGAGGCAGAAGCAAAACAATTGGCACTACTCAAAGAACATCAGGTAGACTTTATCGTGCTGGCCCGTTACATGCAAATTGTTTCTCCTACACTGATCGACCAATACACACACAAAATTATCAACATACACCATTCTTTCTTACCCGCTTTTCCTGGGGCCAAACCCTATCACTCGGCCTTTGAACGTGGTGTAAAGATCATTGGAGCTACCAGTCACTATGTCACCGAAGAATTGGATGCAGGCCCCATCATCGAGCAAGACATTGCTCGAGTCACCCACCTAAACTCTATTGCAGATTTTATCGAAAAAGGAAGAGACTTGGAACGAATCGTTCTGCTTCGTGCACTCAAATTACATGTCAATCGCAAAGTAATGGTCTATGGAAACAAGACCGTGGTCTTTTCTTAAACTTTATCCTCCAAGAACGACAGCATTCCATCGTTAAAATTTTTGGGCTTTTCCACATTGACCACATGACCACATTCTTCCAAAACCAATAACTGGGAAAAAGGATGACTTTCGGTGACCTTTCGAACAGAGGGAAGAAACATATAATCTTGATCACCCATGATGTATAGCGTGGGGATATCCACCGTAACTTTTCTAAAAATCCTCAACTTGGGGATGATCTCTGAAGTAAGTTTAAACCATCTAATAAACTCCTTTTGATAGAGTTTTTTGGCTTCGCGTATAAACAAAATACGGGACTCTTTATGGTTTCTATTGGGCATGATGATAAAAGCAAAAAACCGATACAGCCACATATAAGGTAAAACAGATTTGGTGGCATTACCAAAATACATGAGGATCCTTGATCTTAAATTCAACTCCAATATTGCACCTCCCATAATCATTTTATCCACACGCTTGGGCTGCATTTCGGCCAGCTGACGGATGAGAATGGTACCTAGAGAGATCCCTACAAAATGAGACTTTTCTATTTTAACATGATCCATTACTTCGAAAATATCCTCGGCTATGGATTCAAAAGAATACTTGGTTTTAAAAGGGTTTTGGATCAAATCTTTAGAAGCACCATGACCCCGCAAGTCGATCAGTAAAAGATTGAAATTCTTTGAGAAAAATCGGATTTGCTTAAACCAAATGGCACTGCTCCCCCCTGCCCCATGAATAAAAGTTATCCAACTTGCATTTTCTTTTTTAGCCTTATAGATACTGTAATGCAACATTATACAATCCCTTTTTGATGGAGGTGAAAAGCCATTTGTTCCTGTAAACCTTTGGCCACACTACCGGCTACTTGATCAAAATCACTTCCCGTAGAAGCGTATAGGATTCCCCTTGACGAATTGACCAGCAACCCACATGTATCGT
The DNA here is from genome assembly GCA_041254175.1 of Flavobacteriaceae bacterium. GTDB lineage: Bacteria > Bacteroidota > Bacteroidia > Flavobacteriales > Flavobacteriaceae > UBA8316. The sequence goes on from JBESZM010000070.1 coordinate 40,411, forward strand.
TCAGACCATTGACTGCCACCTCCTCCAAACTTCCTCCTTGGGCTCCCACACCGGGAATCAACAAAATAGAATCGGGAATCAATGTTCTTATTTTTTGCAGTGCTTTTGCCTTAGTTGCTCCTACCACATACATCAGTCGATCTGCGTTTCGCCATTTTTTTGACCGCTCAATGACCTGTTCATATAAGGGTTTTCCCTCTGTATTGAGCAATTGAAAATCCGAGGCTCCTTCATTGGAGGTCAAGGCCAACAATATGGCGTGCTTTCCCTTGTACTCTAAAAAAGGCTCAACGGAATCTTTACCCATATAGGGTGCAATGGTAACCGAATCAAATTCTAACTGTTCGAAATAAGCCTTCGCATATCGCTTTGAAGTATTGCCTATGTCCGCCCGTTTGGCATCGGCAATGGTAAATATTTCAGGATACTGTTGATTTAAAAATTCCATTACTTTTTCAAGTGATTTCCACCCCTCTAAACCATAGGCCTCAAAAAAAGCAATATTGGGTTTGTAAGCAACACAATAAGGTGCGGTAGCTTCAATTATTCTCTTGCAAAAAGTAAAAATAGCATCCGGTTCATCCTTCAAATCCGACGGTATTCGATCCTGATCCACATCCAAGCCGACACACAAAAAAGATTTTTTGCGTTTGATTTGCTCTAAGAGTACTGACTGCATCATAGAGTCTCTCCTGCCTCCTTCAGTTTTTGAGTGTTCTGATAAAGCTTGAGTTCATCGACCAATTTCTGAATGTCACCGTTGATGATGTTTTGAAGGTCATAAAGGGTCAATCCAATGCGGTGATCCGTCACCCTTCCCTGGGGATAATTATAGGTTCTGATCTTTGCTGAGCGATCTCCTGAAGAAACCAGTGAATTTCTCTTTTCGGCATCTTGCTCTAATTTTTTTTGAAGTTCCAATTCGTAAAGTCTGGAACGCAAAACCTTTAATGCTTTTTCTTTGTTTTTGTGTTGTGACTTTTGGTCCTGACATTGGGCAACAATTCCCGTAGGTTCGTGGGTTAGCCTTACGGCAGAATAGGTGGTATTAACCGATTGCCCCCCCGGACCGGAAGAACAAAAGTAATCTACCCTTACATCATTCATGTTGACCTCTACATCAAATTCCTCGGCCTCGGGCAAAACCATCACGGTGGCGGCGGAGGTGTGTACCCTCCCCTGGGTCTCGGTTTGAGGTACCCGTTGCACCCTGTGTACGCCGGATTCGTATTTCATGGTTCCATAAACTTCCTCTCCTGAAACTTCAAAAATGACTTCCTTAAATCCTCCGGCAGTACCCTCGTTGGCATCCACAAAACTCACTTTCCACCCCTGATCCTGGCAGTATTTGGTGTACATTCGATAGAGATCACCAGCAAAAATACTCGCTTCGTCGCCTCCAGTTCCCGCTCGAATCTCAACCACCACATTCTTACCATCCTCAGGATCTTTGGGAATCAGCAAAAATCTGATTTCTTCCTCCAATTCGGGGAGTTGTTCTTTGGCTTCCTCCAACTGCATTTTGGCCATATCGATCATTTCAGTATCCGACTCCTCTTTGATCATGGTCTCCGCCTCCTCTATATTCGCTAAAATCGATTTATAAACTTCTGCTTTTACAACAATCTTGTTCAAATCCTTGTATTCTTTGTTGAGTTGAACGTATCGTTTTTGGTCTGCGATTACATCCGGCTGAATGATTAAATCAGATACCTCAATAAATCTTTGTTGAACAATCTCTAGTTTCTCTATCATTTTGAGCGCGGTGGGTGGAACACAAATTTAAAGCTTTAAAAACTATCTGTCAAGCTTCCGAAAGTACAACTCATATTTAATCACTATTTCATCTTCCATTTTTCGGAGCATAAAGGAAGGCAAAGGAACTTCAAAATCAGAAAGGGTCAAGTCAAAACCACCCTTCAACAGAAGATTGTTTTCGCCTGGAATGGCTTGTGCAGTAATATTCTTGCTTAATTCAATCCCGTGAAAATTCAATCCACCAACAAATTTCAGCGCACTGTCTTTCCTTTCGATTTCTTCCGAAAAAAATTCAATTTTGGGAAATTGTAAAACCTCTAATATTTCCAATGCGTTATTGTCCCTGTTACTGTTTTTGCTATCAAAATCCCGAACATACATGGCAATGGCTATTTTTTGATAAACATCTTCGTCTTGAATCAGCAAACCTTTAACATTTTGATTGGTCCCGGACCAATCGTGTAAAAAGTGAGATGCCTCATAGGTTATGAATGAACTTTCGGAATCCAATACCCATCTTTGCTGCGCCTGAGAGACCCAAGAAAAAACAACAACCCAACAAAACAATAATCTTTTCATTCGTTAAAATTTAAATACCAATACAGCAGTGGCATAACTTGCAAAAGTAGTGTAGGCAGCATACTTGTGCCAATCCCTGTCTTCTTTGGACCATGCATTGGTTGCAATCATTCCTGAAAAATGTATGTAAGCCAGCCATTTGTGTGCCTTGATGGAATTGAAGCCTTTTACTTTTTTTCTCACCAAGGGCGGTGGGGCGAACAACGAAAGCCCGGCTCCGGTAAAATAGGAGGCCGTAACCCATCTTCCCAAAGTTTTGTGCGTATCATAAAGTTCATAGTCACCGTTGTAAAGCTTGCCTCCCATGATCCCCTGGGCCACCATTCCTGCCAATGTCAAATAGCCAATAATTTGATGGGATTTGAGCATGACATTCCTGACTTTTAGCTCCTTTTCCCTTTGTTCAACAGAAAGTTTTGAGATACCGGTTTTACGAAAAAGACCGTTTTTCCCCCACAAAAGTGATTGCGTGAAAATCATTTTTTGTGGCAACAATTGTTCCTCCATCGTCATTTCTTCCTCAAACAAACCCTCCAAAAGTGCATCTCGCTCTTGGGCAACTGCTACTTGGAAAATAAAAAAAGTAAGAAAAATGATTTTTTTCATCTAATTGGCTCCACAAAGTAACACTAAGATAAATGATTAATACTGAAAAACCCCCTCTGAAGACTGGATCGTCAATTTTTTTTCAGCTGAAGCTTCGACCCTCCCTACAACTTGGGCTCTAATTTCAAAGGACTCAGCAATATCTATGACCTGCTGAGCCTGGGGTTCCGGTAAATAAATCTCCATTCGATGGCCCATATTAAAAACCTCATACATTTCTTTCCAACGGGTTCCCGATTCTTTTTGGATCATCTCAAACAAGGGAGGACAATCAAAAAGGTTGTCTTTGATTACATGCAACTGGTCGATAAAATGTAAAATTTTGGTTTGCGCTCCACCGCTACAATGAACCATACCATGAATCTCTTTCCGGTCTATGGTATCCAAAATCGCTTTTATAACGGGTGCATAGGTTCTGGTAGGAGACAGAACCAATTGTCCGACATCCAAGGGAGTATTGGTAGGATCTGTTAATGCTTTTGAGCCGGAGTAAATCAAATCATTGGGTAGGTCATTGTCAAAGGTTTCAGGGTATTTTTCTCTGAGAGCAGCACCAAAAACATCATGTCTTGCCGAGGTCAGGCCGTTGCTTCCCATGCCACCATTGTATTGATCCTCATAAGTCGCCTGACCAAATGACGCCAAGCCCACAATCACATCACCGGCCTGAATATTCCCATTATCAATGACCTCATCTCTTTTGATCCTAGCAGTAACGGTAGAATCAACGATAATGGTTTTTACCAAATCCCCTACGTCGGCAGTTTCTCCTCCGGTACTGTGAATTTTCACACCCAGTTGAGCCAAGTTGGCCAACAACTCTTCTGTGCCATTGATGATGGCAGCAAGGACCTCAGCGGGAATTTTATTTTTATTTCTACCAATGGTTGACGACAGCAAAATATCATTGGTGATCCCAACACAAAGTAGATCATCGATATTCATAATCAATGCATCTTGGGCAATGCCTTTCCAAACCGAAAGGTCTCCGGTTTCTTTCCAGTAAGCGTATGCCAGCGAACTTTTGGTTCCCGCACCGTCGGCATGCATGACCAAACAATGCGCCTCACTTCCCGTCAAAAAATCAGGTACAACTTTACAAAAAGCCTTCGGAAAAAGTCCTTTGTCTATATTCTTAATGGCATTGTGAACATCCTCTTTTTGTGAAGAAACACCCCTGAGGTTATACCTTTTTTCTGTCATTGTATCAATTAGAATTCAAATTTAACACTATTCCACTAACCCATAGGGATTCCATGTTTTTTTATCAGCGACAAAACAAAAGTTCACGGTATTTGGCCAAGGGCCATAGATCGTCATCTACAACCAACTCTAACTTATCACAATGATACCTTATGTCCGTCAAAAAAGGTAAAACGTTTTCACAATAGGCATAGGCTTTTTTGAATTCATCTTCAATTTTATTTGAAGACTTTCTAGTTTCAACCATTTGTACAATCCCTTTGTTGATTTCATCAATATGTCCCGAGATGCGTTCAATGATTTTTAACTGAACCTCCGCGTGTTTTTGGAAATCGTTGCCATAAATTTCTTTTAATCCTTTTACGTTTTCAATCAAAACATTTTGGTATTTGATCCCTGTTGGAATGATATGGTTCCTTGCAATATCTCCAAGTGTTCTGGACTCAATTTGAACCCGCATAATATATTCCTTAAGATCTACAATGTATCTGGCCATTACCTCTCGTTCGGAAAGCACATTTGTTTGTTCAAAAAGTGAAATACTATTTTTGGAAATATAGGCTGTCAAGGCTTCAGGGGTGTTTTGATTGTGACTCAGTCCACGCTTTTGAGCTTCATTAATCCATGAATCGCTGTACCCATCCCCTTCAAAGAGTATGTTTTTTATCCCTTTCAGGTTGTCTCTCAAAGCATTGAAAATGGCATCATCTTTTTTCATGTCCTTTTTCTCGATCAAATCTTCGACCTCATTGCCGAATTTTTCCAACTGCTGAGCCACTGCAGCATTGAGAACGGTGATGGACTTGGCACAATTTGACTTAGAACCCACTGCTCTGAATTCAAATTTATTCCCTGTAAATGCGAAAGGGGAAGTCCGGTTTCGATCGGTATTGTCCAATAGAATTTCCGGAATTTTACCAATGACATTGAGCTTTAGGTCTGTTTTTTCCTCCGGAGAGAGCTTACCTTTAGATACATTTTCCAAGTCGTCCAGAACGGCCGTCAACTGCTTCCCAATAAAAACAGAGAGTATGGCAGGAGGTGCCTCATTGGAACCCAGCCTAAAATCGTTACTGGCACTGGCAATCGAAGCCCTCATCAAGGCCTCATGGGACAAAACAGCGGCAATGGTATTGATAAAAAAGGTCAGAAACTGTAGATTACTCATCGGTGTTTTACCCGGACTCAACAAATTAACCCCGGTATTGGTAGACAGTGACCAATTGTTGTGTTTGCCTGATCCGTTGATTCCTTCGAAAGGCTTTTCGTGAAATAAGACCATAAAATCGTGTTTTGACGCTATTTTGCTCATCAAATCCATGACCAAAGAATTATGATCAACCGACAAGTTGGCCTCTTCATAAATGGGTGCCAGCTCAAATTGACCCGGAGCAACTTCATTGTGACGGGTTTTCAGAGGAATGCCCAACTGAATGGCTGAATGCTCCAATTCTTTCATATAAGCGATCACACGGGGTGGAATTGAACCAAAGTAGTGATCATCCAATTGTTGACCTTTGGAGGGCTGATGCCCAAAAAGTGTTCTGCCGGTAATGATTAAATCGGGTCGAGAGGCTGCCAGTGACTTGTCCACCAAAAAATACTCTTGCTCCCAACCCAGGGTAGCATTGACCTTGGTTACGTTTTTATCAAAGTATTTACAAATTTCTGTAGCAGCATTGTCCAGAGATTGAATAGATTTGAGCAATGGGGTTTTATAATCCAATGCCTCTCCGGTATAGGAAACAAAAATGGTAGGAATACAAAGTGTCTTATCGAGAATAAAAGCAGGAGAGGTAGGATCCCAAGCAGTATAACCTCGGGCTTCGAAAGTATTTCTGATTCCGCCACTGGGGAAACTGGAGGCGTCCGGTTCTTGCTGGACCAATTGACTACCATCAAAATTTTCAATGGGTTTACCCGAAGATTGCAGCTCAAAAAAAGCATCGTGTTTTTCTGCCGTACCTCCGGTCAAAGGCTGAAACCAATGGGTGTAATGCGTCGCTCCTTTGGACAAGGCCCACGCCTTGAGGGAAGCAGCAATTTGATCTGCAAATGATCGATTGATTTTTGAACCCTTATTCACCGCATAGGCTACTTGATTATATGTTTCTTTATTGACGTATTGTTCGAGTACAGCATCAGTAAATACATGACTCGCAAAAAGGGAGGAATATTTTTGATTGTTTTCAAATGATCGGGGCTGTTTCTCGAAGAGATTTTCAAGACTTTTTTTTCTTAGGTAATTCATCATCGAAGTATTTTGGAAACTAAACAAAGATAATTTATAAATGAAAAAACTCAGATAAGTGTACTTAAAATTTGTGAAATTGAAAATTTACCCCCAAAAAATTAGTGTCTTCATAAAAATGATTCATGATTTTTATAATTAACACCCCAAAAAGGGGTGGTATTGGCAAGAAATTCTATTTTTACCGGATTGAAACACAAAATTTATAATATGAACAAGTCTAAATTGGAATACATCTGGTTGGACGGTTACGAGCCGACTGCCAGTTTACGTAGCAAAACGAAAATTGTAAGTGACTTTGGCGGGACGCTAGAAGATTGTCCTCTTTGGTCATTTGATGGTTCTTCAACTCGACAAGCTGAAGGAAATTCCTCAGATTGTCTTTTAAAACCTGTTGCCCTTTACCCCGATCCAGATCGAAAAAATGGATTTTTGGTAATGACTGAAGTTTTAAATGCTGACGGAACCCCTCATGTCTCAAATGGTAGAGCTACCATCGATGACGACGATAATGATTTCTGGTTTGGATTTGAGCAAGAATACTTCCTGTGGGATCCGGAAACTAACCTTCCTTTAGGATTCCCAAAAGATCAGACTCCACAAGGACAATTTTACTGCTCTGCTGGTGCTAAGAATGCTTTCGGTAGAGAAATGATCGAAGAGCATTTGGAGCAATGTCTTGAGGCAGGGATCAACGTTGAAGGGATCAATGCCGAAGTTGCTTCCGGACAGTGGGAATACCAATGTTTTTCTAAAGGAGCTAAAGAAGCCGGAGATCAGATCTGGATTTCCAGATACCTGTTGGAACGATTGGGTGAAAAATATGGATTGGCCATCAACTGGCACCCCAAACCCCTTGGAGCTACCGACTGGAACGGTTCAGGGATGCACGCCAACTTCTCCAATGAAACATTGAGAACTTGTGGTTCCAAAGAAATTTACGAAAAAATATGTGAGGCTTTCCGACCTGTCGTTAAAGAACATATCGACGTTTACGGTGCTTACAATGACCAACGTCTTACTGGAGATCACGAAACGCAATCCATCGATGAATTTAGTTTTGGAGTATCAGACCGTGGTGCTTCTATCAGAATACCGATTATGACTGTCGAAAAAGGATGGAAAGGATGGCTGGAAGACAGAAGACCTGCATCTAATGGAGATCCATACAAGATCGCTAGTAGAATAATCAAAACAGTCAAATCAGCTAATGTTTAATACTACTATATTTATTTAAATAGCTGAATTATTTGACGTACAAAATCCCGCTTTTATAGCGGGGTTTTTATTTTAGATAAACAAGGGTAAAATAAAAATAACGTAAAGGGTAAACAATATCAGACCGTCAATCCATCCCAACTTAGACCCTTTGGGGAAAAACACCAAAGGAAGTAATATGAATGAAATTCCAAACATCCACCAAATATCATTACTTAACAATCCGGTGTCTTCGACCGCCACTGGATGAATCATCGCAGTAATGCCCATAACAGCAAGGAGGTTAAAAATATTGGAACCTACAAGATTCCCTAAGGAAATGGCCTTTTCTTTGTTTATGATCGCAATAATAGAGGCAGAAAGCTCAGGTATACTGGTACCTACTGAAACAATCGATACACTGATGATTCGTTCACTCACCCCCAGGTTTTGAGCCAAACTCACTGCTCCCTTGATCAAAGTCTCTGATCCCAACCAAAGGGAAAAACCACCCAAAACCAGGTAAGTCATCGTCTTTGATAACTCTAGAGCCTTATCATCTTCCGGGGCCTCATCCAAAACAGCTTGCTTTTGAAACCTGATCAAATAAACCATAAAGCCCAACAGCAAAACAAACATTATGGCACCTTCATAGGCCACCAACTGATGATCAAAAACTATAAATAAGTAAAAAAGTACCGATGCTAAAATCATCATCGGCCAATCTGTTTTGTAAAAGCTCGGAGAGACATAGATGGGAGAAATGATGATGGTGATGGCCAATACAAACCCCAGGTTAGCAATATTTGAACCCACCACATTTCCAATGGCCAGATCAGGATGCCCGGTCAAAGCAGACTGAATACTAACGATCAATTCAGGGGCCGAAGTGGCAAAAGATACCACCGTCATTCCGATAACGATCTTGGGGATGGAAAAACGAAGCGAAAGGGCTACGGCAGCACGCATCAGCCAGTCTCCTCCTTTAATCAATAGAAATATACCAACCGCAACTGCTAGAAAAGCCATAAATAAAATTTGAGCAAAGATAGTGTAATAGGAATTAAACACTATTAGATGGTATTAATAGCTTAAAATATTTTTTTTAAAATTACTTCCGAGTCACTCAAATTGAAAAAAAAAGGTTTCTCCTTTTTAAGATCAAACTCGTAAACATGATCCCGGTATATAAAAGTAGCAGATTGATCTTTTGAGGAATTAAGGGTGAGTTGCCTCAGCATGCCTTCACTCCATTCCATATCTACCGTAATATTTCCTCTGGCAGTAAGCCCTTTAATATATCCACTCTCCCAAGCTTTGGGTAAAGCAGGCAAAAGCCGGATACCTCGATCTTCATGTGATTGTAAGAGCATTTCCACCACCCCCGAGGTATATCCAAAGTTTCCATCTATCTGAAAAGGAGGGTGCGCATCAAAAAGGTTTTTAAACATCGATTTTTGAAACAGCAATTGAATGTGTTTATGGGCCATTTCTCCATCCATCAATCGTGCAGAGCAGTTGATGAGCCAGGCCCTGCTCCATCCGGTTCCTGCACCACCATTGTCCAAGCGGTAATCTAAGGTTTTTCTTACGGCCTGAAAGATTTCGGGCTGTTCGTCTATGGAAATTTGATCTCCGGGATGAAAACCATAAAGATGAGACATATGCCTGTGACCTGGTTCGGGCTCTTCATATTCCCTATCCCATTCCAGGATTCTTCCCTCTTTTCCCAAAATAAAGCCGGGTCGCAGTTTTTGGAGTTGGTTACTGATTTTTGCAGTCAATTCACTTTTGATGTTAAGAATTTTAGCGGCTTCGAGCAAATTGGTAAATATCTCAAAGATCACCTGTTGATCCATGGCACTCCCCCTGCATAGTGCAACCTTTTCGCCTTTTCCATTGATGTACCTATTCTCCGGGGAAGAAGAAGGAACAGAGATTAACTTTTGATCTCTGGGGTCTTCCACCAACCAATCCGAATAAAAGAGCGCTACCTGTTCCATGGCGGGGTAGGCTCTTTCCCTAAGAAATTTTTCGTCTTGAGTAAATAGATAGTGATACCAATAATGCTGCATCATCCATCCCCCTGCTCCGAACGAAACGCCCCAATAGGCCGTAGCAGCTCTGAGCCACGAAGGCACCCATAGGTCTGTGGCATGCGGAAAGACGCTGCCCCGCATTCCAAAATTCTTTTTGGCTGTGATCTTACCACTATCCACCAATCGATCCGTATAATCAAACAAAGGTTCATTCAATTCGTAAAGCCCTGTCAAATTGGCCAGCCAATAGTTCATCTGTAAGTTAATATTCAGATGATAATCGGCATTCCAAGGGGCATTGATGTGTTTGTTCCACAAGCCTTGAAGATTGGCGGGTTGGGTACCTGGTCGTGAAGATCCGATAAGCAAGTACCGACCATAGTCAAACAAAAGCTGACTTAGTCCCGGATCCAATGAATCTGCTTTTACCCGCTCCAATCTTTGGTCAGTGGGAAGCAATGTCAACGTCTTGTCACTGTTAAGTTCAAGTTGAGTTCTGTTAAAATAAGATTGATGGTCTTTGATGTGAGAGTGTTCAATCTCCTCCAAAGTAGTTGCCTGTACTTTTTTCAGCTCTTTATCATTTTTTTCTGCATACAGAGGAGTGTAATAATCTGAATTACTGGCAATAAAAAGGGTGAGTTTTTTAACCCCCGACACTTCCAATCCATCATCAATGGCAGTAATTCTTCCTCCTTCATGCTGTGCGGAGAGTCGGGTTTCAAATTTAACGCCCGACAATATGGGATGAGGCTCAGATTTGAATTTCCCGGCACGTTGAGTGACCTCCCCTTGCATGATGATCTGTTGATCAAAGCTTTTAACAGTTACCGTTTTTTCTCCCTCGTCCAAGGGACGGTCCAAGCGGATATTTCCATTCAATCCCTCCGGATGATTAGAACTAAGGCTGATCACCATGACTTGATGGGGCTGAGAAACAAAAACCATTTGTTCAACTTCATTACCCTCTACTTTATAGTTGGTGTGCGAAATAGCAGTGCTTAAATCCAACGAACGTTTGTAATCTGAAACATCACGATGCTTCCAGTCTAGATACAAGTCCCCCAAAGTTTGGTGCGAACGGGTGATGGACTTGTTGGAAAAATAGTGAACCATCAAAGAATCTGCCGATTTTGCATCTCCTTGTAAAAGAATTTCACGAATGTATTTTAATTCCTCAGGCCCACCTGGAGGATGTTCCCACTGTAGGTCGTCAGGCCAAAGTGAATCATCATTTAGCTGGATCCGTTCATTGGAAGGGTGGCCAAAAACCATCGCACCCAATCTGCCGTTTCCCAACGGAAGGGCCTCCTCCCAGACTTCTGCCGGCTCTTCGTACCAAAGGATTTGGTAAGGAGTACTTTTATTGGATTCCGCACATCCTAAGATTAGTAATAATAAAATTGGAATAAAAGGTCTTTTGTTCAGTTGATAAAACATGGCGGTTGATTTTATGTTAAATTACAAACTATTTGGGTAACCATTATGTTGTCCATAAAAGGGGTAGATAATGTGATAAATCTCCTAAAAGATATTGATAAAAATAAAGCTTAAAAAAAGTATATTTGCACAGTAGA
>JBESZM010000071.1:0-23757 GCA_041254175.1 Flavobacteriaceae bacterium
TAAAATTGATTGCTTAACTGTAGAAGTTCAAATCCCAACGATTCCTAATCGAGAAGTTCGTTCATCCCAAATTTTATTTCGGGGTATATGCGAGGCCTGTTTTAGTTTAAATTGATTCATCAAATCTAAGGGTGTACTTACTGTTGTAATGTGCAGCCAACCCAAAAAATGAAAGCCGTCAATTTGTATTACTCAAAGAATAAGGAACGTGCCCTTTTTGACCGGCCCAATTGGGGTTGGGTTGCTCACTCATTTGGAACTCAATTTTTCCCCCGGCCTGTATGATGTCAAAATCTATATAACTGTTATTCCAGTTTTGCCCATTTAAGGAAGCAGCATTGATGTAAACATTATTTCTATTGTTCTCGGGAGCCGAAATGGTAAACTGTTTTCCATTTTGTAGGGAGAGTGTGGCTTTTTTAAACAATGGACTTCCAATAACGTATTGATCCACTCCGGGAGTAACAGGATAAAAACCTAAGGCGCTAAATACATACCAAGCGGAGGTCTGACCGTTGTCCTCGTCACCACAATAGCCATCGGGTGTAGGGGCATATAATTTGGCCAAAACGTTTCTGATCTTTTCCTGTGTCTTGTGGGCTTGATTGGCATAATTATACAAATAAATCATGTGCTGTATGGGTTGATTACCATGAGCATAGTTTCCCATGTTGACGATTTGCATTTCACGGATTTCGTGGATGGTAAAGCCGTAATAGGAATTGTCAAATTTTGGGGGCATTTCAAAGACCTCGTCCAGTTTTGAAGCAAAGGCTTCTTTTCCTCCCATCAATTGGATCAGACCTTCAACATCGTGAAAAACAGACCAAGTATAGTGCAAACTATTCCCTTCGGTAAAAGCATCACCCCATTTTAGGGGATTAAAAGGGGATTGAAATACTCCATCCTTGTTCTTACCACGCATCCACTGTGTTTGTGGATCAAATAGATTTTTGTAATTCAGGGATTTCCTAAAAAATTGATCCGCCAGGTCTTGCTTACCCATTTTCCGAGCCATCTGAGCAACCGTAAAATCAGCATAAGCATACTCTAGGGTTCGGGCTGCATTTTCGTTGATCCCCACATCGTAGGGAACATATCCCAATTGATTGTAGTATTCGACTCCTTCCCTACCCACAGAATTGATGACCCTACCATTGGATTGGGGTCGGTTTTTGGAGGTGGTTGCGTTTTTGAGCATGGCCTCCAATAAAACATCAGTTTGTTCAATTTTAACCCCTTTTAAGAATGCATCTGCAATGATGGGGGACGAATTGGAACCGATCATTACATTTCTATGCCCCGGACTGGCCCATTCGGGCAACCAACCCGATTCTTTGTAGGTATTGGCCAGGCCTTCCATGATTTGAGCATTCAGTTCTGGATACATCAAATTGAAAAAGGGAAAAACCGCCCGAAAAGTATCCCAAAAACCGTTGTCGGTAAACATATAGCCGGAAAGGACTTTTCCATTGTAGGGGCTGTAATGCACAACTTCTCCCGCCTTGTTAATTTCATGAAATTTCCTTGGAAAAAGTAATACCCGATAAAGGCACGAGTAAAAGGTTTTGATGTTTTCTAGGTTTGCATCATAAATTTTAATTCTCCCCAATTCCTTCTCCCAAGCGTCTTTTGCTTTTGACTTGGTTTGCTCAAAAGTGTCCTTGCCAATTTCACGATCCAAATTGAGTTGGGCTTGCTCCTGACTGATAAAGGAGGAAGCTACTTTGACATTTACCGATTCTCCTCTTTTGGTTTTAAAACCTATAATGGCTCCGACGTGATCTCCCTCATTCTCCGTTGAATTTTCCATCAATGTCCACCCATCTCCCCAAGTGTGGTTGACTTCAAAATCTTTGTCGAATTGCGCCACAAAATAATTGTGGAAATTTTCGGGGACTCCCCCGTGATTGTTTCTGCTGTATCCAATTATTTTTCTTTCCTCGGGAATGATTTTTACCATGGAACCTTTGTTAAAAGCATCCAACAATATGAATGAATCCTCCGAATCCGGGAAGGTAAATTTAAAATGAGCCGACCGCTCTGTAGGGGCCACTTCAACGGTGGCGTCATAGTCTGCCAAATACACCTTGTAGTGATACGGTCTGACCGTTTCTGCTTTGTGCGAAAACCATGAGGCACGTTCGTCTTCCTGAAACTTTAAATCACCCGTTACTGTCATCAACGAAAAGGCGGCGTAGTCATTGAGCCAAGGACTGGGCTGATGGGTTTGTTTGATCCCCCTGATTTTATTTTCATCATACTTATAGGTCCAACCGTCTCCCATCTTAGAGGTCATCGGGGTCCAGAAATTCATCCCCCAAGGAGTCGCTATGGCCGGATAGGTATTCCCATTCGATAATTCAAAGGTGGAATCCGTTCCCATTAAAGGATTTACATAATCTACCAATGGAATTTCGTTGATAAAATCTTCTAGGGCAGAAGCGTTTTTTTGCTCCATACATGATATCAAACAAACGGAAGCGAGTATTGAAAACCATCTTGTTTTTAAAGTCATCCTATATTTTTATTATTTCTTAAAGTTCTAAAAAGTAAAAATACGGTTAAAATATTTACTCAATTGTAATTGTCAAATCCTGAATCAGTTTATTTTTTAATGAATTTCGGTCCTCTTTTTGACTTATTAATGCATTTTTCAGAGCAGGGATCAATGGGGTGGTATTCAATTGCTTTAGTAGAGCAACCTGAGCAAAATAATTCAAAGAAGTCAAATTTTTGGAAAAGAATTCCTGGGTAATACTGTCCTTAAATATTTCAGCAGGCATTTTTTGGATTGCGGTTTTGGCAAAATATCCCCTATGGGAAACAATCATCTCAAGAACTTCATCTCTATAATTCAGGAAATCCGTAGGATGCAGATTATTGATCATAAAATAGTCGATGGCCCGATCTTTCTGATTCACCAATTTTTTCATGAGTTTTTTATCCAATGAACCCATGGTCATCTTTGTGATGCTATCGGTGAATTTTCTGTTGGCCAAGTGCCAGAGGGTATAACAGGAGTAAACCCCCCCACCCACAACGATATCATTGATCTCTTTGATCGTGGCTCCTGTAAACCCATCTAATTCAGATTTTCGAGTGTCTCGAATAAGTTCTTCTTTTCTGTAGGCACCAATGGGAGAATTGGGGTCTTTGAGCAAAAGTTTCAATTTTTGGTAGTCTTCGGTGGTAAATGGAATATGATCCAATTTGGTCAAGCCTTTACCGAAAAGAGTATCATATTCCCGGAATCTACCCATAAGGTCCCACTGCATGATGATCTCAATATCATAGCATTTGTCTTTTTCACATACCGGGGATTTGATATAGGCCTTATAGGAATCGGGAAGACCGTTTTTGTCTGAAATGATTTCGAATTCAAAAAAGGGTTCCTCCTCTTTTATAGAATCATCAGTACCCGATAAAAAAATGAATAACAGACAAAAAAAGTTCCTCATCTAATCATTGGTTTCCATTAAAGTTCTCCCCAGGTTATAATTTTGAATTTTGGGTAAATCAGATTTTCCAACGCCCTTGAGCATTAGCTCTTCTAGGAGTGAAAAATGATTCTGGTACAGACCTCTGGGCAAGGTGTTTTTTGCTTTACAAACCGATGCAGCCATACCTATGACTTCTCCCATCATACCACAAGTTCTCATGAGTCTCACCGTTCCCAAAGCCACATGAGAAACGCTGATGTCTCGACCCGCCATCATCAGGTTATCTATGTTTTTGGAATACAGACAACGAAAAGGAATGGGGTAGGGATATATGGAAATGTGTTCAGCGATGGATCGGAAAGCTTCTCCCTTAAAATCTTTTTCATTTTGAAGGTCGGGATAGTGAAGATCTATACTCCATGAAGTGGGCGCAGTACCATCGGGTAAAAAATTTTGTTGTGTTAGGTCATTTTCGGTTAAAACATAATCCCCAACCAATCTTCTGGATTCTCTTTTACCCCCAATATAGGCTACCCATTGAAGCTTTTCATTCGCAAACTTTTGTTTTTCTGCATGATGATTTTTAATATAAGACCAGTTGGAAAAAACTACCAACAACCCATAGTCCCTAATGAACTCTGCTTCTCGAATCATGTCTTTACCCATCCCTGTTTCCCAATTCCAATCTCCTCTGGTAATGGTGTATGATTTTTCATCATCCAAAGGCAACCCCCAGTCAATATCTGGGAATGCAGTTGGTTGGCTTGATTTTTCTGAAAACCACTGAACGGAGATTCCCATGGTCAAATTATCGGCAACTTCAGGAGCAGTGGGTTCGTTAAAAGTCGCTTTACTCTCCCTACCGGTGAGATATTCTGCTCCCGCCAAATATCCTATGGTACCATCACCCGTACAATCCGCAAACAAGGGAGCTTCAAAAGCCAATTTTTCCCCGGTTTCCATATTTTCAGCCAAAACCTTTTGGATCAAATTGCCTTTCATAATAACCTCATTGGCATGATGATACAGAAAAAGAGAAATATTAGATTCATTACGAACAGCATTGAGTTTTTTCTGATCTTCATAGTAGTCTTTGGGTTGAGCGTTCCCTCCTCTTCGGGGGCCAATCTCATTTACCAAGTTACCCAAAGCAGGATAAGGTTCAAGGTTGATTCTGGCACCCAAATGAACCCTTACCTCTGAACTGTTGTTGCCTCCCAAAATCGGGCGGTTTTGGATAAGAGCCACCTTCATACCATGACGGGCAGCCGATATAGCAGCACAAGTTCCCGCCATTCCTCCCCCAATAACAACGAAGTCAAACTTAAATGTTTTGGGGTTTTGATTTAAACCCAGTTTTTCAATTCTAAATGAGTCTAATGCTGCCAATTCATTTGGGGGAAGATCATTTTTGTTTTTAGTAAAATAAATAGCATCGATACGTCCGTTGAATCCTGTTAAATCATGAAGGCTGATCGCTACATCATTGGATCTAATTTTTACTTTACCCCCCGGATTCCAATGCCAATCCTTATGGTCTTGTCCAAAAGTTTTTGATAGGACATTATCGTTGATCTTTATTTGAAATTTCCCCGCTGCTGATTCTGACCACTGAGCCGTCCAGTTTCTAGTTCTGACATAAACATAATAATTTCCCTTTGCAGGAAACTTGACGGTAGTATGGGCATCTTTTACGGGGGTTCCCATCCCGTGAGCAATCAAATAAGGGGAACCCATAATGTCCATGGATTGTTGATCGATAAACCATCCCCCTTTTTCGTTGAAGGACTCGGCTTCAACCAATATGGATTTGGACTGACCCCACGAATAAAGTATAAAAAGAACAGAAAAGAGGACGACCAAACGGTATTTAAAATTGATTTTTTTATTTACATAAGTCATGAATATCGTTTTATACTATTCCCAATTATCGCTACGAAAAGAAGACGCGGGTAAACCAAAAGTATTGAACAGGGTTCCCACAAGGAAATTCTTCCATCCGTATCGGACCTCTTTAGGATCTTTAACTTTTTCTGAGAAAACTTCCAGTGTTCCATTTCTCAGAATTTTAGCTTTTGCCGGGTGATAAATACCATCTGTCCCTGCAATTTCAAAATTATTTAAAGGCTGTCCATAAGTTGACAATCCCATAGAGGCGTGGTCAAAAGAAATCATGATTTTATCTCCATCAATTTTATGAGATTTATAAACAGGTCCGGAAAATTGAATCCCTTGTATATTATAATCTTTTGCTAAGGCCCAATAGGACAATCTTTCGCCAACTTTGATCTTTTCGGCCGGGTGTATGCTTTGGTTTTCGCCAATATCCAAGGTAACAGCCATCCCTACCCGATCTAGCAGATCCATCGTTTTGAGTTGTGTTTCTCTTAGTTGAGCACTGTTGACCTCTCCGGAATATCTTCCATAGGGTGCAATTTGTACGTAATAAAAAGGCATTAGATCGTTGTTCCACAACTGCCTCCAATTTTCAATCATCAATGGAAATGTCTTTTGGTAAACCTTCGGATGATTGCGGTTGGATTCTCCCTGATACCATATCACTCCTTTTATATTGTAATTCAACAAAGGGTGAATCATGCCATTGAACAATTGAGAAGGAGCATCTTGTTCCCGTTTGTTTTTAACTTGATTGTATCTGAATGTGCTTTTTTCTTCTGCGGTTACGGCCTTGTCCATTGCTTCTTTTTGTGTCCAAGCCTCTACCGGAGTCCCTCCCCAACTGCTGTGGATGATCCCAACAGGGATATCCAAAACACGATTGATTTTTTGAGCGAAAACATAAGCTACTGCACTGAAATTGGGGGTGTTTTCCGGATTCGCTTCTTGCCATGAACCAATGCAATCCTCAGCCGGTTGGATGCTTGAATTTCGCTTTACCGTAAACATCCTGATATTGGAGTTTTTGGAGTGTAGAATCAATTCGTTATTACCATTAATAGGCTCGGAAGCATACCCTTTGATCGGCATTTCCATATTGGACTGCCCGGAAGCCAACCATACCTCACCCACCATTATATTTTTTAATGTAATAGATTCCCTGTTGCTCTTGAGGTGGATGGAGTAGGGCCCTCCTGCGGTTGGAGTTTTAATAGTGGTTTTCCATTTTCCACCCCCATCTGAATTGACTGAGACCTTAGTCTTTGTCCATGAGGGAATAATTTCAACCGTTTTATTTTTCTCTGCCCAACCCCAAATATTGATCTGAGTAGATTGTTGAATCACCATATTGTCCGAAACCAAAGCAGGAAGTTTGAGTTTTTGTTGTGCGGCTGTGGTTTGTCCAAAAAATACAAGGGTCAGGAAAAGTAAAATGTTATTCTTCATTGTTTTAATTATTTGTTTGTATTTACTAAAAAAATCAGTCCGAAATCCATTGATTAAGCCCCTTTTGATTTGGTCTGGGCACTTCTTTTTAAAAAGCAAATCCTACATTACAGTCAAAAGTTGTCGATCATCCTTCATACTTTCAACATATTTAAATAAATTTAAAAGGCTTTTTCAATTTAAGAAATCTGCGGTTAATCTTTGAGGAAAATTTTAGGCTCTTCAAAATTTTGAACTTTTAAAATGATAAAATTATATCCCATACTTCTATTGGGGAGTTTTTTGATTGGTAGAGGGTTTGTTCATGCACAAAACGATTTTTACCAATGGCCTGAGGTAAAAAAAGAGTCTAAAACCTGGACCCGTTGGTGGTGGATGGGGAGTGCAGTCGATAAAAAAAACATCACCCGATCATTGATCGCATTTGAAAAAGCGGGAATCGGTGGTGTTGAAATCGAACCCATCTATGGGGTAAAAGGACAGGAGAAAAATTTTATTGATTTTTTGAGTCCCCATTGGATCGAGATGCTGGATCATACGATAAGGGTGGCAGACAGCTTGCAAATGGGAGTGGATTTGACCCTGGGAACTGGCTGGCCATGGGGCGGATCCAATGTAAATCTGGACGATGCCGCCAAACGTCTTTTGGTTAGAAAAGTCCATTTAAAAAAAGGAACTAAATTTTCGGAGACCATTTCACCATTTAAAACAGGATCATTGGTTATTCCTCCTCTTGCTGAGATCAAGGGAATCAATACATTAAGGGAAATTCCAAAGCTTCAAGGAATTTTTGCATTTGACAAACATAATAATTTAAAAGACCTGAGTACTAAAGTCATCAATGACAAGTTGGAATGGATGGCGATAGAAAACGACTATGATCTATTTTTTGTCTTTAAAGACAGAACAAGGCAAAAAGTAAAAAGAGCTGCCCCGGGAGGAGAGGGATGGGTCTTGGATCACTTTTCTCCGCAAGCATTAAAAAATTATCTTCAACATTTCAGTAAGGCTTTAGAAAATATCAATGGTAAGATACGATCCGTTTTCAACGACAGCTATGAAGTTTACAAAGCAGACTATACTTCAAATTTCTTTGAGGCTTTTGAAAAGTATCGCGGCTACGACCTTAGACCCCATATGAACCGATTATTGGATAGAAACGACAACGAAATCAGCAATCGAATCAGAAGTGATTACAGGGAAACCTTATCTGATTTGATGATCGATGGATTCAATCCCACATGGAATCAATGGGCCCAAAAAACAGGGGTGAAAACCAAATATCAAGCCCACGGCTCCCCGGGAAATCTAATTGACCTTTATGCCTCAGCAGACATCCCCGAATGTGAAACCTTTGGATCTATGCCCTACGACATAGAAGGATTTAGAAGGGTAGAAGGAAATGGAAGTTCAGCCGATTTCCCTCACAGGAATTTTAGAGCGGGAGATGCTGATGTGGCCATGATCAAATTTTCCTCCTCTGCGGCACATTTGTCCGGAAAAAAACAAGTTTCGGCCGAAACCTTTACTTGGTTAAGAGAACATTTTAGAGCTGCTTTATCTCAGTGTAAACCCGAACTGGAAGATTTGTTTCTCAATGGCATCAATCACATCTTTTTACACGGATCAACCTATTCGCCCGAATCTGCCGACTGGCCGGGCTGGAAATTTTATGCCTCCGTAAATTTTAATGACACCAATCCCATTTGGCAAGATGCCCCTGCCCTATTTCAATACATCAGCCGATCACAGTCACTATTACAGCAAGGCCAACCCGACAACGATGTATTGGTCTATTGGCCTGTTCACGACAGTTGGGCAAAATTTAATGAAGGAAATCCACTGGTACAATTTGCCATTCATCGCCTCGATACCTGGTTATCGGGAACTCCATTCTATAAAACAGTTCATCATTTGCTGAAAGAGGGCTACAGCATTGATTACATCTCGGATCGCTTTTTAGAAAAAATCAATGTTGAAAATGGAATCATTCAACTGTCCGGAGGAAACTACCGATCAATCGTCGTTCCTCCTACTCAGCACATGCCTCTGAAAACTTTGAAAAAACTGGTTGCCTTGCGATCTATGGGAGCATCGGTTGTCTTTTTGGGAACGCCCCAAAGTGTTCCCGGTTTTTTGGAACATCAAAAAAGAGAACAGACACTTAAAGCCTTTGCTGAAGACAAAATCAACAAAGTTTATTCCCTCAAGGAAATGGAAATCCCACTCAGGAAGACAGGTGTAATCAAAGAAGAATTGGTCAAAGAAGGGCTTAAATTCATCCGCAGGGAACACAAGGGCGAAAAGATCTACTATGTGGTCAATCATAACCCCAAAAAAATCCAGGGATTTGTCTCCTTAGGTGTTCCGACTAAAGAGGTTTTGATCTTGGATCCACTGACCGGAAAAACAGGCAAAGCCATAACGGAGCATCAATCAGAGATCACCAAGGTAAAACTTTCCCTCCCCTCGGGAGCAAGCCTCTTCCTTAAAACTTTTGGCAGGATCAACGCACCAAAATGGGAATACTACAAGCTGTCAAAAAACTCCTACAAGATCCTCGGTAACTGGGATTTTAAATTGATCAAAGGAGGGCCGGATACTGACTTTTCAAAAAAAATCGATCGGTTGACCTCCTGGACCCAATGGGGTAAAAAAATGGAAGCCTTTTCGGGTACTGCCCAATACGAAATCAAATTCAACAGGCCAACAGACCATAAAGGCCCTTGGCTATTGGAATTGGGAGATGTTCGGGAAAGTGCAAAAATTTGGTTAAATGACCAGTTCATCGGCACACTTTGGTCCAATCCCTATCAGCTTACCATTAAAAGTTTGAAAAAGGGGAAAAACACCCTTCGCATTCAAGTGACCAACTTGGGAGCTAATCGCATCAAAGCAAAGGAGGCAAGTGGTGAAGAATGGAAAACCTTTTATAACATCAATATGGTAGGACTCGATTATCAACCTTTTGACACCTCAAAATGGGAGGTTTTACAATCCGGACTTATAGAATACCCTCTATTGAAACCCTTAGAGGTTTCTGAATAGATATCAGTTACCAATTAGACGGGGCACTACAGGATACTAAATTTTTCTAAATTGATTAAATTTAAAAAAAAGTCACTTATGAATTTTTGTCGTATGCTGCTCATAACTGTGTGGGGTTTACTCTTTTTCTCTTGTGGTAGTCCAACACAACAAAAGCATGAAGAAAAAAAACCACCTAATATTATTTTTATTCTATCCGATGATCAAGCATGGGGTGATTATGGTTTTATGGATCATCCTCATATCCATACCCCACATATTGACCAATTGGCAAAAGAATCGGCTACTTATACCAGAGGGTATGTGACCAGCCCGCTCTGTGGCCCCTCTTTGGCAAGCATCATCACAGGTAAATATGCTTTTCAACACGGACAAACGGGTAATGATGCAGGGGACTCCCAACGCGAACCGCCTTTATGGATCAAAGGTAATTCCAACAATCTGAAAAAGAAAAAATCAAACGACTACCTTTTCAGTAAAGAGCGAAATGATCAATTTGATGTGATCAAAGCCAAATTTTACAAACATAAACTTTTGACAGATTACCTTTCAGACAAAGGTTATCGCTCTTTCCAATCCGGAAAATGGTGGCTGGGATCATGGAAAGAAGGAAAGTTTGATGATGGAATGACCCACGGTGATTACAAAAAAAGAGGAAGACATGGTGATGAAGGGTTGAAAATTGGCCGTGAAGGATTGGATCCCATCTTCAACTTTGTCGATCAAACTCAAAAAGACAATGTCCCATTTTTTGTTTGGTATGCACCCTTTTTACCGCATACTCCGCATAACCCTCCGAAGGATCTATTAGACAAATACATCGAAGTGGCACCCAACGAAAGTGTGGCCAAATACTGGGCAATGTGTGAATGGTTGGATCAGACGGTAGGAGGTTTGATGAACTACCTCAAAGAAAAATCTTTAGACCAAAATACTTTGGTGGTTTATACCACAGACAATGGTTGGATTCAATCTCCAAAACACAATAGATACGCTGCCCGTTCAAAAAGAGCCCCACATGAGGGAGGAGTGAGAACCCCCATCATGTTCAAGTTGCCGGGAGTGATCCAACCGGAAATGAATCACTCAACATTGGTCAGCAATATTGATTTGGTCCCAACCGTATTGAATTTTTTAAACGTTAGCAATAAGGAACTGCCCGGGATCAATGTTCTAGACAATGAAAAATTAGAGAAAAGGGAAACGCTCTTTATAGAATGTTACAACCACGATATTTTAAATGTAGAAAAGCCCTCCGAAACTGTTTTATACAAAATCGCATTGAATCAAAAATGGAAGCTAATGCTTCCCAATCCCAAAATGGTGGTGAAATCCTTTGATACTCCCCAAGAGCAATATTATGGTTATTACTCCAACCAACCTCAATTATTTGACTTGGAAAATGACCCTCATGAACAAGTCAATTTAGCGGATAAATACCCTGAGACCGTGGCCAAAATGAGCCGCCAAATCAATGAATGGTGGCAACCGGTCCACTAAAAATCTAATCAAAGATCAACGGAATGAATCAATTAGCCTTTAAAATGTACCTCAAACCCAATAGGGTTGAGGAATACCAAAAACGTCATGACAAAATTTGGCCTGAATTAAGGCATCTGCTCAAAGAAGCGGGTATTGGTGCATATCACATTTTCCACGATCCTGAAACCGACTGTCTGTTCGCCTATCAGGAAACCGACGGAAGGGACTCCCAGTCATTGGGTGAAAACCCCATAGTCCAAAAATGGTGGGAAAAAATGAGCGACCTGATGGAAACTCACCCCGACCATTCTCCAAAACAATTAAATCTAAATAAAGTATTCTCCCTATGATGAACAGAACGATCAAACTCGTCTTTTTAATGGTACTTTTTTGGTCATGCGACCAAAAAACCGATACCCAAAACCCTCCAAATATTATTGTAATTGTAACCGATGACCAAAGGTGGGATGCCATTGGCTACGCCGGAAATGAAATCATCATCACTCCCGAACAAGACCAATTGGCAAAAGAAGGAACCTATTTCAACAAGGCTTTTGTTACCACCCCCATCTGTGGTGCCAGTCGTGCAACCATCATCACAGGACTGTATGAGCGAAAACACAAATTCACCCTAGGAGGAACCACCCTTGACTCGATCTACAACCGACAAAATTATGCCTACGAACTCCAAAAAAAAGGATATAAAACTGGCTTTTTCGGTAAACTGGGAATTAAGAATAACGGAGGCTTGACCGAGTCATTTTCTGAACACGAGGTCTATGACCGAAATAACCATTTCAAAGATCACAGAGGATATTATTATAAAACCATTGGAAAAGACACCGTTCACCTTACCCGATATACCGGACATAAAGCCTTAAATTTCATAAAAAATACTACTAAAGATCAACCCTTTTGTTTGTCCATTAGCTTTAGTGCCCCCCATGCACACGATGGCGCCTGGGAGGGGATTCAAAAACAATATTTCTGGCAGCAAGAAGTAGATGATTATTTTAGAGATATCGAGATCCCGGGTCCCAAAAATGCCTCAGACGAACGATTTAATGCCCTGCCCAAAGAGGTGAGAGAAGGGTTTAACAGAACCCGTTGGTACTGGCGATACGATACCCCCGAACGTTATCAGGAAAGTCTTAAAGGATATTACAGAATGATCGGTGGGGTGGACAACGAACTCGGAAAAATAAGGAGCCTGCTCAAGGCAAAAGGGATCCAAAATAATACCATCATTATTTGGATGGGAGACAATGGCTATTTTTTGGGTGAGAGACAAATGGCAGGTAAGTGGTTGATGTATGACAACTCGGTCAGGGTACCGTTGATCATTTTTGATCCTCGGGTCAACCAACACCACGATGTCGATGACCTAGTCGCCAATGTAGATTTAGCATCTACTATTTTGGATTTTGCAGGAATTGACGCTCAACTCAAAACGCATGGAAACTCTCTAGTGCCTTATGTGAAGACCGGTCAATCTCCCTCAAAAAGGGAGGAACTTTTGATAGAGCATTTATGGGATTTTGAGCCCATCCCTCCCAGTGAAGGCATCAGAACCGAAAAATGGAAGTTTATGAGGTACAGAGACATAAAAGCCCAAGACGAGCTTTATGATCTGATCTCCGATCCCGAAGAACTCAACAACCTGGCGGGTGACACCGACCACGCAAATGTGGTATTGGAGATGAGGGAAAAGCTCGACCAGAAAATTGCGAAATACGCCCAATAAATCAATTCGCTACAAAAGAAAAATTATATTTTCCGGATCCCAAAAGCAAGTTTGTTTTTTGCTTGTTCTCTTGCTGACTTAAAATTTTGGAGGCCAGCTTAGGATTGTCCAATTTCCAACTGCCTTCCGCCGGTTTTTTAAGAACAACATCGGAGGAAGTGTTGGCGGGTATTTCAAGCGTCAATTGTAGCTTTCCATTTTTGCGTGACCAGGCTACCCCAATTTTCCCGTAATTGGAATCAAAGCTTCCCTCTACTGAATCAAAATTTTTGTCGAATAGCGGTTGAATGGTATAACGTTTGTAGCCGGGAAATTTCTCATTGATCCTTAACCCCATCAGGTTGGCGTACATCCACTCTCCTATCGCACCATAGGCGTAGTGGTTAAACGAATTCATGCTGGGATACTGAAAACTCCCGTCGGGCTTGATCCCGTTCCATCGCTCCCAAATCGTTGTGGCTCCCTTCGTAACAGGATAAAGCCAGGAGGGATATTCTGTTCTGAGCATTAATTTTATCGCCTCCTCGTTTTTCCCATTATCAGACAATACATGGCACAGGAAAGGTGTCCCCAAAAACCCTGTGGTGAGGTGACCATAGTCTTCAATATTGTCGACCAATCTCTCAACTGCAATCTTCGCATTTTCCTCAGAAAGCAGTTGGAATTGTAGTGCCAAAACATAAGCCGTTTGTGAATCAGAGACCAACATCCCATTTTTGGTAACGAATTCATCATTGAACGCTTTTACCAATTTCGCATAGAGATCAGCATATTTTTTGACATCATCATCGTAGCCCAATGCTTTTGCGGACTTGATCAATAATTGGGTAGAATAGCAATAAAAAGCTTGAGCAATCAATTTTTTGCTGGTCACAGCAGATCGACCAGAATTGTCATCATCTCTGGAGAAAAACAACCAATCTCCCCAGTGGTCTTCTTTTATGTAGAGATGATCCTTCGAGTTTTGGGTCATAAAATCGATCCATTTTACCATGCTTATATACTGTCGTTCCAAGGTTTTTGTGTCCCCGTAAATCAAATAAGAGTGCCAAGGAATGATGGTAGCTGCATCAGCCCATCCGGTTCTACCAAAATTACCTCTAAGTTGGTTTGAATCATTAAGACCTAAATAGTTATTATGAGGAACTACACCAGGAACGGCCCCATCAGCTCTTTGATCATAAGTCAAATCGATCAACCACTTGTCAAAAAAGTTTTTGACATCCATATTGAATCCGGCCGTACTAAAGAATGCTTGCGCATCTCCCGTCCATCCCAATCTTTCATCTCTTTGTGGACAGTCTGTGGGAACATCCAAAAAATTACCTCTTTGCCCCCATTGTATGTTTTCCTGAAGCTGATTGATCAATTCATTTGAAGTGGTCAATGAACCCGTAAATTCCATATCCGAATAAAGTGCTACCGCCTGAAAATCGTCAATATTAATTTGATCTACTCCTTCAACTTTTAAATATCTAAATCCCTGAAAGGTAAAGGTGGGGTGATAAAGTTGATCTGTTTTACCATTCAAAATGAAGGTGTTTTTTTGCTTTGCTGCCCTGAGGTTGGTCGTATAAAATTCTCCTGCCTTGTCAAGAACTTCGGCATGATATAAAGTGAGCTCTGTACCCTTTGGAAGATCCGATTTGAACTGCACCCACCCCACAAGATTTTGACCAAAATCAATGACCTTATCTCCGGATGGAGTAATGATTAATTCCTTTGCCTCCAGAACCTCTCTTTTTTTGATCATTTCGTTTCTCGTATGATCCAGCTTTCCATCATAGCTCGCTATGGACTGAGCTTTTTTTGAATTTTTATTTTTCTTTTTTGGCATTGACCAAGTTGAGTCATATAAATTGAAATCTACAAATTCACCATTGTAGATCGATGAGCTTTGTATCGATCCAAAGTGATAATTCCAGTGCTCATCATTGATGATGCTTTTTTTAGTGCCGTCTTCGAAGCTGATAACCAATTCTGCAATAAAAGATGTTTCATCACCATAATCTGTTTTTCTCTTTCCACTATTGGGCCTGAAATTCCTAAACCACCCATCTGCAAGAATAACACCCAATCTATTGTCCCCAGAGGAAAGCATATCCTTAACATCATATGCTTGGTATTGAATTCTATTGTTATAGGAGGTCCATCCGGGGGTTAGATATGATTTCCCAACTCTTTTTCCATTGATGTGGGCCTCATAAATCCCTCTGGAAGTAATAAATAAATTGGCTGATGTTATTTTATTACCAACAACAAAATCATTGGTAAAATATGGGCTTTTGGGATCCTTTTTATCGTCATTGTTGACCCCAATCCAATCTGAATTCCATTGTTTTTTACCCATCAATCCTGTTGTCCAAGAACTAATTGCACTCTGTTTCGGTCTGCTTGATTGATTGGTCCATACCTTTACCGTCCAATAATACTTGGTGGCATATTCAAGGGGTTTTCCCTGATACTTAACATAAACAGACTCCGAAGAATTTACTCTGCCCGAATCCCAAAACAAACTTTCCTTAGAGAAGGTTTTATCTGTCGCAACAAAAAGCTGATAATGGGTTTGGTTTAAATCATAATCATCGGATTTAATTCTCCAAGAGAAATCAGGATTTTGACTGTCTAAACCCAAAGGATTAATGAGTTTGTCAACTTCTAATTGGGTAATCGTTGTTTTTTGAGCTTGAACCGATAGAAGTGATAAAAAAATTAAAATAGAATATAAAGTGCGCATTTTATTGATTGATTTTTCTTCGTGAAATTTAAATTTGGTTTTCCTACAAGTTAATAAATTAATTTTATGCTGTTTGAGCAATCAATTGAGCAGCTCCCAAAGCACAGGCAAAGGACGCGGGTTTGGCTTTAATTTTTTGATGGGGAAATTGTTTTTTTAAAAGGGCCAGGAAAATTTTGTTGTCTGAAAAACCACCATCGATGTATATTCTTTTGGGTAAAGTTTCACAGATGACATCAATTTCGCCTGTGAGTAAATCCGTCAGTTCTCTCATCAGCTGATGGTAGGCAGTTTCAAAATTGGGAAAGCCTAAATCATCCTGAGGTGGAGTATGGCTATTGTCTATGTATTTCCAGTGAAAGTGATTTTTTGATTTTTTGAGCACTTCTTCCATTATTTGCTCCTCCCATTCGATCCCTCGATGGTAAAATTTTGGCTTACTGAAGTGTTCAATCAGTTTTTCAACTTTCAGTCGGTGCTCTTCTCCCAAGAAAAGGCGTGAGCTTTTTACCGGACTCCCGTCAATTTTCATATATGCAGTAGCTCCGGCATTGATTTGGTTTTCGTCAAAAAGAGAATCGCCGGAAAAAGGATTAAAATTGATACACCACGTTCCTGTTGACAAAAGAATAAAAGACTCCTTCCCTTTCAAAAGGTAGGTCAGCAGTGCCGAAGAGCTATCGTGAATTCCGATACCAAAGGTGATTTTTCGACCTCCAAAATTTTTAATTACAGTGGTTTGGGTTTCAACAATGGGAGGGAAAAAATGGTCAATCCCCTCTGATTTCACCCAGTCGTGATAGTCTTTTTTTTCATAATCCCACAAATCGGTATGACAACCTATACTGGTATATTCTGTGAACATTTTCCCCGTAAAGACATAACTTAAATACTGGGGTAAATGCAAGCTAAAACGAATTTTTTTGAAAAGTGCAGGGCGTTTGTATTTAAGCCAATAAAGCTGTTTGCCGGAGTTGAGTAAATTCAGATTTTTAGATCCCGTCTGTGAGGCAAAAACAGACTCAGGCCCATAATCCCGATAAAAAGGCGTAAAGGTATCGGCCTCTACCGGCTTGTGGTAGTCGTAGACCGGAGTAACCACCTCACCTTTATCATCCAAGTGGACAAGAGTAGCACCAAAACCTGAAAAACTTACCTTATCAATTTCAAAAGTTTCAGACGTTAATAAACTTTCAAAGCTCTCCTTCATCCATGACACAATTTCTTGGATATTTTCGGCGCTGTGCCCATCCTCATCCTCTATTTTGGAAAGGGTTACTTTCTCCCGCTTGAGAATGTTGTATTCTGTATCGAATAAAAAATATTTTTGGTTGGTTTTCCCTACATCAAAAACCAAACAACACTCTTTTTTCACAGGTTTAAATTTATTGAGGGTTTCATTATAATCCGGTTGATTTAGAATCAAGCCCTCGAGCTGCTATCAACTGATTGCGAATGTCGAGAGAACGGTAGGCTGCAAGGGCATCTAAGGCTCCACCTCTCCTGTAGATGGATTCTTTGACCAATGGCCTAACGTCGGTTCTAAAGGCTTCCTGTA
This sequence comes from Flavobacteriaceae bacterium, assembly GCA_041254175.1. GTDB lineage: Bacteria > Bacteroidota > Bacteroidia > Flavobacteriales > Flavobacteriaceae > UBA8316. The sequence continues at coordinate 17,358 of JBESZM010000071.1, forward strand.
ATATCGATTGTGCGGCAGCCACATCATTTTGTGACTGAGCGGCTTTCAAGCCATCGTAGTCCACCAATAAGGCTCTGGCATAGGCAATTTTGATACTTTCCACAGATTGCAATAAATCTTCCATAGGGTCTTTGAGGTTGTGACTGGCATCGATCATCCAAGACAATTCAGGATTTGCAGTTTCTCGCATACCTTTCACCAATTCGCAAAAAATTAAAAACAACTGATAGGGTTTGATGCTTCCCACTGTGAGATCATCATCCCCATATTTACTGTCGTTAAAATGAAATCCTCCCAGTTTATTCAAATGCATCAACAAGGCCACGATCTGTTCGATGTTGGTATTGGGTAGGTGATGGCCCAAGTCCACCAAAGTAGTCGCTTGATCTCCCAGTTTTGAAGCCAAAAGGTGTGAAGTTCCCCAATCGGGAATGACCGTGGAATAAAAGTTGGGCTCATAGGGTTTGTACTCAATCAACAGTTTCCAATCCGAAGGCAAATGATCATAAATCTCCTCCAACGATTCCAAAGTCCGTTGAAATGCACCCCGAAAATCGTGTTGGCCGGCAAATGAAGTTCCGTCGGCCAACCAAACTGTCAAAGCCTTTGAGCCTAATTCAATGCCATGGTCGATCACTTCTTTGTTGTGTCGAATGGCTTCTTTTCTCACCGCTGTATCGATATGTGACAATGACCCATACTTATAGGAGTGAACACTCTCAGGCTGATCCTGAAAAGTGTTGGAATTGACCGCATCGAACACGATATCTAATCCGTTGGCTAAATCCTTGAAGGCCTTGTAATCTTTTGGTATGTCCCAAGGAATGTGAAGACTGATGGCACCACTGGACTGATTCAAAGCATGCAGAATCCCTACGTCTTTGATTTTTTCCTCCAAAGTAGCGGGTTCACCGCCTTGGGGAAATCTCCCAAAACGAGTCCCTCCGGTTCCCAGTGCCCAACTGGGAATGGCAATCTGAAAGGCACCGATTTGATCGACAACAGCCTCTAAATCCAATCCTTTTTGGGTTAATCTTTCTCCCAAATGATCAAAATTGGTTTTATGTCTTGGCAGTTGTTCTTCGTTAAAAGTTTTTATTTTTTTTTGATCCACCATGGTTTTTATGTTTATCTGACAAAGGCGTTTGCCATTCCTCCATCTACATTGATGGTGTTTCCGGTACTTTTATCCAATAGGGCCAAAAAGGCAAAAACGCCATTGGCAATGTCCTCAGGTCGGATGATTTGATTCAAAAGGTTTCTTTTGGCATAGAAAGCAGGCAACTCATCCACGGTGATACCATAAGCTTTTGCGCGCCCCTTTGCCCATTCACCTTCCCAGATTTTACTCCCCACAATAACTCCATCGGGATTGACCGTATTGACCCTGATCTGATCTGTGGCCAATTCGGCTGCCAAAAGTCTTGACAGGTGCATTTGTGCGGCTTTTGCTGTTCCATATCCTGCATTGTTGGGCCCGGAAACCAAACCATTCTTACTGGCAATATTAACTATACTTCCGCCTAAACCTTGTATTCTCATTATTCTAGCGGCTAATTTTGACAATAAGAACTGGCCTTTAACCAGTACGTTTTGTAATAGATCCCAATCTGCTTCTGTGGTGTCAGCAAGTGGCTTTGAGATTGCCAAACCGGCACTGTGAACCACTATGTCCAAACCACCGAATTGTAAACAGGTTTTTTGAATTACGTCCTCCAGACTCTCGGCTTTAGTAACATCACAATGACAACCTATCGCCTGGTCAGTGCTATATTGTAAAATAGCTTCCTGTAGGTATTTCTCAGAGATATCAGTGAAAACGACATTGGCTCCCTCAGCAATAAGTTTGTCGGCTATGGCCCTACCAATGCCTCCCCCCGAACCCGTTACCAAAGCAATTTTTCTTGAAAGGGGTTTTTCCTTGGGTTGGCGTTGTAATTTGGCTTCCTCCAACAGCCAATATTCGATATCAAAAGCCTCTTGTCGAGGGAGAGAAGTGTATTTTGAAATGGCCTCTGCTCCCCGCATTACATTGATGGCATTGATGTAAAATTCACTGGCTACCCTGGCCGTTTGTTTATTTTTAGCAAAAGTAAACATTCCCACTCCGGGATATAATATTACCACAGGATTGGCATCTCTGATTGCGGGGCTATTGGGGTGTTTACAGGATTCATAATACTCACGATAATCATTACGATACTGTTCAAATGAATCGGATATTTTATCCAATACCAATTGCTCATCACTGAGGTCTTGTTCGGGAGTTAAATTCAGAATAAGGGGTTTAATTTTTGTTCTTAAAAAGTGATCGGGGCAAGAGGTTCCCATAGGAGCCAGACGCTCCAGATCCTTTGAGTTGATGTATTCCAATACCTTGTCATCATCAGTAAAATGACCGATCATTGCATTTTCTGAAGAGCAAAGACCTCTTAAAATGGGGGCCAGTTGTGCTGCTTTATCTTTTCTTTTGTCTTCGGGTAAACTTTTGATTTTTTGTCCTCCAAAAACACTACTATTTTTGGCAACTTTATCCTCGATGTATTGGGAAGCAGCTTCGATGACTTCCAAACTGTTGATATAGGATTCGTAGGAAGTCTCTCCCCAGGTAAAAACCCCGTGACTGCCCAAAACAATCCCTCTAATACCGGGGTTTTCATTCAAACATTTTTCCAATTGTAATCCCAAATCAAATCCGGGACGTTGCCACGGCACCCAACCCATGGTATCCCCCCAAATTTCTTTGGTGATTTTTTCACTGTCTTCTGCCGCCGCGATGGCGATCAAAGCATCGGGATGTAAGTGATCGATATGTTTAAAGGGGAGCAATCCATGAAGTGGAGTGTCAATGGAAGGTGCCCTACTGTCCAAATCATATATACAATGATTAAAAAGGGCAACCATTTCATCCTCATGTTCCAGACCACGATAAACTTTTTTGAGATCATGTAACCTCTGATTGTACAAGCCGGCAATTCCGTCGCGTTTGAGGGTACCAATGTCTCCCCCGGATCCCTTAATCCACATGACCTCTACCTCCTCATTGGTGATGGGGTCTTTTTCGATGGTTTTACAACTGGTGTTTCCTCCTCCGTAATTGGTGATTCTTAAATCCTTACCCAAGAGATTGGAACGGTACAAAAAAAGAGTGACTTGATCGTCTCCTATTGCCTCAGCTTTTTTATCGTCCCATAAATAGTTTACAAACTTATACTTACTTTTGGTTTCCATGTTTCAATATTAACAAACTCAAATTTACTTTATGTTAAACTAATAAGTATCCTGTAGATACTGGTAAAATTATAAATTGATGATCGATTTTTTTAACCTCCAACTAAATGACAACAATAACACCCCAAAATACAAGCAGATTGTTGAGAGTATTTCTGATCTAATACAATCCGGAAATATAAAATACGGTCAAAAACTTCCATCGATCAACCAAGTTAGTTTTGATTATTATATCTCCAGAGACACTGTGGAAAAGGCCTACGCCATCCTTAAAGAAAATGGAGTTATTGAATCTGTCAAAGGCAGAGGACACTTTGTGGTCAACTCAAAACCAAATACTCAAAATCGCATTCTGGTCGTTTTTAATAAATTAAGTTCCTACAAAAAAGAGATCTTTAATTCTTTTTGTAATCAACTGGGTGAATTTGCCAGTGTATATTTTCATGTGCACCATTGCGAATTCAACAACTTTAAAACCATTATTGAGGAAAATTTGAATGGTTATAATTATTACGTTATTATGCCTCACTTTAACGATTTTAATTTCAAAAAGTTTAACTCTTTGATGCAAAAAATCAAAAAAGAAAAAATAATACTACTGGACGATTTCATTCCAAATTTTACTCATTACAGCTCTTGTATTTATCAGGATTTTAAAGATGATCTTTTTAGTTCTCTAACTGAAGCAAAGGGGCGTCTAAAAAAATATCAGATGCTGTGCTTGGTTTTCCCAAAGGGCTTCAATTATCCCTATCCAAAATCCATTGTACAGGGTTTTATGTTTTTCTGTAATGTCAATAATTTTAAAAGTGAGTTGATTAACGAAATTCCGAACGATCACATGGTGAAAGAAAACACCGCTTACATTGTGATCAAAGAATCAGACTTGGTCAATTTGATAAAAAAAATAAGGCGATCCAAACTCAAACTTGCTGAAGATGTGGGGGTACTCTCCTACAATGACACCCCCTTAAAGGAAATTTTATCTGATGGCATTTCGGTAATATCCACAGACTTTAATGCTATGGGAAAACTGGCAGCGAAATCCATTATTGAAAACGAAAATATTTTGCAAAAAAATAAATTCAGGTTCATTGAACGAAAATCACTTTGAGCAGGACATTACAGGTCATTTCATTTCAAACAATTGATTAGTTTTAGGAAAACAATAAATCATGGCTAAAAGCAATAAAAAATCTTCAGAATTTGAAAGAGAGTTAGTTCCAGAAAATAAATTAAAGAGTTGGAAAAGCTTTTTGGGGATGTATGCCGGTGAACACGCAGCAGGGACAGAATTTATGATTGGCCCTCTTTTCCTCACTGTGGGAGTGAGTGCTTTTGATTTGCTTGCCGGTTTATTTTTGGGGAATTTGATTGCGGTTTTATCTTGGCGGTTCATCACAGCCAATATTGCTGTTAAAGAACGTTTTACACTTTATTTCAAACTGGAAAAAATTTCAGGAAAAAAATTGGTGAATTTTTATAATGTAGCCAATGGTGTATTATTTTGTTTTTTGGCAGGGTCTATGATTACCGTATCGGCAACTGCCGTAGGGGTTCCCACAGGTTTGGAAATGCCCAAACTGACTGATGTCATGCCCAACAGTATCACATGGATCATTGTGGTCATAATCATAGGAGGCCTCACCACATGGATAGCAGCCAAAGGATATGGAATGGTTTCCCAGGCGGCCAACTGGATGTCTCCCGTTATTGTCTTGGCTTTTTTGGTCTGCGGAGTGGTTGCGTCAAACCAATTGGGAATCCAAAGTTTTTCTGATTTTATTGCCGTTTGGGGGGAGGGATCGGAACCTTTTCCCGGACAAATAAAATACACTTTTTGGCATGTTTTTCTGTGGTCGTGGTTTTGTAATGCGGCCATGCATATCGGTATGTCGGACCTTTCGGTATTCCGTTACGCCAAATCTCCACAGTCAGGATGGACTACCGCTGCAGGGATGTATGTAGGTCATTACATGGCTTGGATTGCAGCCTGTTTGCTATATGCCGTCTATCTAAAATCGCCTGAGGCCGCTGCTTTTTTGGCGGAAGGAACTGCCCCACCTGTAGCTCCCGGCCCACTGGCCTACAACGCCATTGGCTGGTTTGGAATTATTGCCGTGATCTTGGCGGGATGGACTACTGCCAACCCAACCATTTACAGATCAGGATTGGCATTTCAAGCCATACTTCCAAAATGGTCCATTACAAAAGCTACAGTATTGGCAGGGTCTGTGGCAACCATTGCCGGTATTTTCCCCGCCTTTGCCATGAAACTCCTCGATTTTGTTGCAGTATATGGATTTATCCTTGCACCTGTTGGTGCTGTTATTGTTTTTGAATACTATTTTGCCGATCGCTATGGCGTGATTAAAAACTACGCTGAAAAAAGCAACATCGCTTTCAACAAGTCTGTATTTTTTGCCTGGTTGATCAGTTTTGTAATCTTTTTTGGCTGGTCTAAGACCCAAGGTGTGTTCCTGTCTTTTTTGACCCTTCCGGCCTGGTTGTGCTGCGGAACCCTTTTTGTTATTTTTAGTAAAATTTATCAGAAAAAATAATTTACCTTATAGACAATGTCAAAACCGATTCAATACAACCCTCGTTATCCCTCTATTGAAGATCTAAGGGCCAAAGCCAAAAAAAGAATTCCCAAATTCGCTTTTGAGTATTTGGACGGGGGATGCAACGAAGACATTAGTCTTTATAAAAACACTAATGACCTTCGCAAAGTTGAGATGAAACCCCGCTATTTGGTTCCGTTCGAAGGAGCCAATTTAAAAACTGAATTATTCGGACATGAATATGATGCTCCTTTTGGCATATCTCCTGTCGGTCTTCAGGGTTTGATGTGGCCCAAGTCTCCGGAGATTTTGGCCAAAGCCGCTTTTGAACACAATATTCCCTTTATATTGAGTACCGTTACTACTGCCAGTATTGAAACCATCGCCAAAATCACAGAGGGTCGGGCTTGGTTCCAACTCTATCATCCTGCTGAGGATAAAGTTACCGAGGATTTAATCAAAAGAATTGGTGCGGTAGATTGTCCGGTTCTGGTTATCCTATCCGATGTTCCCTCTTTTGGATATCGTCCCAGAGACATCCGAAATGGCTTATCCATGCCCCCCAGAATGACATTGCAAAACATACTTAGGGTAATGAAAAGACC
>JBESZM010000072.1:0-38935 GCA_041254175.1 Flavobacteriaceae bacterium
AGGGGAGCGAATTCCTCTGATTTTTGGGCTACTTTTTTGGAAATCAATTGTTCGTAATACTTCAATGTTTCGGCATCAAAGATGTTTTTTAGTTTGATGAACCCGTTTTTATGATAAAAATTGATCTGATCGGAGTTCAAAGCGTAATTCTTGTTAAGTAGGTGTAAATGACTCATGAGCTTTATATTTAGGTTTAACGTAATGCTTGGTATAAGATTGAAATGGGGTGCAATGCAGTTCGAGATGTTCCATCATAAATTTGATGCCTACAACTGGTTCCATTGGCAGCCACCAGGGTTTTTGACTCCATTTTTCTGATGGCGGGAAAAAGACGCTCCTCTCCTATTTTTTGGCTGATTTCAAAATGTTCGGCTTCGTATCCAAAAGAGCCGGCCATACCACAACAACCGGTGGTCAAGAGGCTTACCTTGTGGTTTATTGGTAAGTTAAGGACCTTAAAGCTGTCTGCCGGATTGCCCAAGGATTTTTGATAGCAATGGGCGTGTATCTTTAGGTTTTTAGCTTGATCGTTAAAAGCGTCCGGGGTAATGTAACCTTTGTCTATCTCTTTGGCTAAAAACTCTTCGATTAAAAAACAATTTTTGGCCAATTTTTTGGCAGCGCTTTTGTCTGTAGCCAGTTTTAGATATTCATCTTTAAAGGTATAAATGGCCGAGGGTTCTATTCCCAATAAAGGGGTTTCGGTATTAATGTGGTCTTTGTATAAAGCTACATTTTGATTGGCACAAGCTTTGGCTTCTTCCAAAAATCCTTTGGAAATATAAGCCCGTCCGCTTTCGGTCGAAGGAAGAATTTGTACGTTATATCCCAAACGATTTAGGGTTTCAAACGCATCACGACCGGTCTTAACGTCCATATAGTTGGTAAATTCATCCAAATAGAGATAAAGCTTACGCTTTGATTTTTGCTGTTTTTTGTCGATCAATTGTTTGTCCAAAGGAGCATAAAGCTTTGGAAGGGAACGTGCGGAGGCTATGCCTAATGATTTTTTGATTAAGTTTCCCAAAAATGGGGTTTGAAAAACCATGTTTTGGAGCCCCCTGACCGGGTTGAGCACTTTGCTCAACTTTCCGTTATAAGCAAAAACACGATCCCTTAAGCTGGGCCGATGTTCTTTTTGATATTGATAGAGAAATTCTGCTTTGTATGAAGCCATATCGACACTACTGGGGCATTCTGAAGCACAGGCTTTACAACTGATGCACAAATCCATTACTTCCTTGATCTGTGGATTGTTAAAGGGGTTTTTGGAATCAGCATTGGTCAATGCTTCTCGGAGTACATTAGCCCTCCCTCGGGTACTATCTTTTTCATCTTTGGTGGCGCGGTAGCTGGGGCAAATCGTTGCATCTTTGGTGGTTTTACGGCAATCTCCGGAGCCATTACACTTTTCGACAGCCCTCAGTATGCCCTGATCGGTACTAAAATCCATATAGGTATCGATTTCAGGTTCTTTTCGGTCGGGTTGATAACGCAGATTTTGATTCATGGGCAGGGAATCAATAATCTTACCCGGATTAAAAATGGCATGGGGGTCAAAAATGTGCTTTACTGCTTTGATTAACTCATAGTTACTTTCCCCCAACATAAGCGGAATGAATTCTGAACGGACAATACCATCGCCATGTTCTCCACTCATCGACCCCTTGTATTTTTTAACCAAATGGGCCACATCTGTGGTAATTGCTTTGAATTGATCCACATCCTCCTTCTTTTTCAAATTTAAAATGGGTCTCAAATGTAACTCCCCTGCCCCTGCATGGGCATAGTAAACCGGGTTTTGATCGTATTTTTTCATCAAATTGGTAAACGCTGCGATGTAGTCTGCCAATTGATCAACGGGTACAGCAGTATCCTCAATACAAGCGACTGCTTTTTTATCACCAACAATATTTCCCAAAAGACCCAATCCGGCACTTCTGAGATTTAAAGCAGACTGTATTTCCTCTCCCTTAAGTACGGAGAAATCGTAGGAGAGATTGATTTTTTCAAGGGTATTCATTAATGAGTCTAATTCCTTCTGAAGTTGATTTTCATTGGCAGCCCTCAGTTCAAGCATCAGTATGCCTTTGGGATCGCCTTTAAGGAAAAATCTGTTTTTGGCCTGAGAAAGATTGTTTTTGGTGCAATCCAAAATGGTTTTATCCATCATCTCACAGGTATATAGCGGATGTTTCATCAGAGGGGCTACAGATTGCAAGCACTTTTCGATACTGTCGTATTGAGCTGCAACCATTACTGCCTCTTGTGGAGGAATTGAGTCCAGTGAGAGTGTGATGGAGCTAACAAATGCTAGTGAACCTTCACTTCCGGTCAACAGTTTTGAAAGGTTCAGGACCGAGAAAGTGGGGTCGATATAGCCATTGAGGAGTGTATCCAAGGCGTAACCTGAATTGCGACGATGAACAGATGCCAAGGGATATTCATTGCGGATGTTTTCTTGATGAAAAGGATCAGAGAGTTTTTCCGTAAAAAATCGATAAATGGCACCTTCTAAGTCCTGTTGTTTTTCTTTTTCACGGTATTGTTCTTCATTCAAATCCTCGAAGGTTACTACACTACCATCGTATAGAACACATTCCAAAGCAATTACTTTATCTCGCGTAACCCCGTATCTGATGGAGGTGGTTCCGGAAGAGTTGTTTCCGGTCATCCCTCCAATAGTACAACGATTGGAAGTTGAGGTATTGGGACCAAAGAACAATTGATGAGGGGCTAAAAAATTATTGAGATCATCGCGAACAATTCCCGGTTCGACCGTAATCCTTTTGGCAGTGGGATCAAAATCTATGATTTGATTGAAATGTTTTGAAACATCTACCACCAAGCCATTTCCTACCACTTGTCCCGCCAGTGAGGTGCCTCCTGCCCTGGGAATTAAGGGGATTTTATTTTCACGTGCAAAGTGGATCAATTCGAGAATGTCTTCTTTGTTTTTGGGAAAACAGACACCTTCAGGGTAAATCTTATAAACAGAAGCATCTGTCGCGTACAATTGACGGTGGAGGTCATCGTTTTTAACCTGGATACGTTTGAGGGAATTAAAATCGTATTTTGACATTGACAGATACTGTATAAGTAAAGATAATTTAATGATTAAATTTGCGTTGTCAATATATGAAAGCTTATTTAGAAGATAAAAGCTTTAAAATTCATAATTTAGCTCCATGATGAAAAAAATATTTTTCCTAGCTTCTACTTTAATTTTTCTGGCTTGCTCCAGCAACAACAACGAGTTTACCATTATGGCTTCTGTCGATTTAAAAGACGGTAATATGGTTTACCGAATTATGGCAGATGCCAATCAACAACCTTTAATCATAGATTCCATTGCAGTAAAAGATGGTGCATTTCAAATGAGTGGTATCATTGAGTCGCCCGATATAAACTTTTTCTCTCTTCAAAACATCAGTGGTAACTTTCCTTTCGTTCTGGAATCTGGTAACATCAAAGTTTCTTTGTACAAAGATAGTTTGATGAGTTCTAAGGCATTGGGAACCGTCTCCAACGATGATTTTATGAAATACAAATCAGAAACCAAGGTTTTTGTGAACTCAATGAATGGTATTGGAAGAGAATTACAACAGGCCAATATTTCCAGAGACAGTCTTTTGGCAGCAGATCTTCAAGATCAATACAAAGACGTCCAAAACCAAATTAAGAATTATGAGATTCTTTTTATCAAAGAAAATCCGGATTCTTATTTGTCTGCGTTAATACTGGAGCGTTTTGTAATGACCAAGCAAATGTCAAACGAAGAAGCCAAGCCTATTTTTGACAATCTAACCGCTAGAATTAAAAAAAGTAAAACGGGTATAAAGTTGAATGAATCCCTCAATGCTCCCAAGCCTCCGGCTGAGGTTGGACAAATTGCCCCTGATTTTGAGGGTCCTGGCCCAACAGGCCAATTGGTAAAACTGCAAGAAAACTTGGGGAAAATAACGATAGTTGACTTTTGGGCTTCTTGGTGCCGGCCTTGTCGTGTTGAAAATCCAAACTTAGTGAGGACGTATAATAAACTCAAAGCTAAGGGTCTCAACGTAGTGGGAGTTTCCCTTGATAAAAGTAAAGACAACTGGATTAAAGCCATAGAGGATGATGGTTTACAGTGGTCTCATGTGTCTCATCTTCAATATTGGAACGAACCCATCGCAAAAGCTTATCAAGTAAGATCCATACCCGCTACCTTTATTTTGGATCAGAATGGCAAAATATTGGCCAAGAACCTGAGGGGGAAAGCACTTGAACAAAAGGTTGAAGAGTTGCTTAATAACTAAAATATTATCAATACTTACGCCTAAATATAAATGCTGCGATAATTAGGGTTGCAGCCAGAATGGCTAAGGTAAATCCCGACTCGATTATTACACTTGGAACAAAAGCAATCGTGGCCAGTAAACCTGCAATTGCGCCACCAAAATGGGCGGTATGTCCAATGTTGTCTCTTTGTTTTTTCATTCCGTAAATCGTGTAGGCCATATAGAGTGCGGCCATTACATAGCCGGGAAGTGGAATTGGGAAAAAAATCAAAATCATTTTCATATCTGGATACAATAGGACTGCACTGTAAACAACTCCAGAAACGGCTCCACTGGCACCAACTGCTGTATAGTTGTCTTGTTGATTGTGATAACGAAATGAGAGGTAATTTCCCAAATAAAGACTGCTGAGGTATAAGGCCAAAAACTTCATTTCTCCCAAGCTGTAGACCACATAACCGGCAAAAAAATACAAGGACAACATATTGACAAACAAGTGATTGAAGTCCACATGAAGAAAACCTGAACTCCACATGCGAATTTGTTCTCCAGCTTTGATTTTCGCCATTTGAAATTGATACTTATTAAAAAAAGTTTGATTTTTAAACCCTAAAAAAGAAAGTATAACATTGGAAACAATAATGGCGGTTACGACAGATGGAAGGGTGGTCATGAAGATATATTTTCACTAACAAATATACTATCTTTGAAAAAAAATTGCCTTGCAAAGAGCTGTTTACCTTCTCGCCTATCCCTTTATCTATCTTATTGCCTCCATTCCTTTCAGTGTACTCTATGTCTTTTCTGATGTTTTACGTTTGTTGATCTACAATCTGCTGGGCTATCGAAAAAAAACAGTTCGATCTAACCTTAAGAAAGCCTTTCCCTACAAAAGTAACGAGGAGCTTATATGGATCGAGAAAAGATTTTACAAACACTTTTGTGACATTACCCTAGAAGCGTTTAAGTCCTTTAAAATGAGTTCAGAGGAAATGCAAAAACGAATGGTTTTTAAAAACCTGGATGTTTTGACGCAATTTGAGAAAGAAAACAGAAGTGTCATCATCATGTGTGGGCATTATGCGAGTTGGGAATGGATGTTGTCCATAGGATATCACACAGTCTCTCAGGGATATGGTATTTACACTCCCATCATGAACAAATACCTCAATGAACTGATCATTGAAATCAGAAAAAAGCACCGAGGGGAATTACTTTCCCGTTATGGTGCGATTCAAAAAATTAAAAATCTACACGAGGGCGGTACTGTAGCGGTCTATGGTTTTGTCAGTGATCAATCTCCACGCCCCAAACCTAAATCTTATTGGAGGTCTTTTTTGGGAGTCAAGGTTCCTGTTTTTCTGGGGGCTGAAATGATCGCCCGAGAATTTGATTTTGGGGTGGTATACGCCAAAATTAATCGTGTTAAAAGGGGGTATTATGAGGCCAGTTTTGAGTTGATCAGTGATCAGCCAAAAAAAACTGAAAAAAATAGAATTACAGATACCTTCACCGAATGGTTAGAGCAGGACATATACTGTGATCCTACTCAGTATTTGTGGACCCATAAGCGTTTTAAACATATGGACAAAGCCCCAAAGGATTAAACCATTTCTTCAATCTCTTTCAGAAAGCGTTGTGCCAATTCACTCGCCTCTACTTGACTTTTTGCTTCTGTGTATACCCTAATGATGGGTTCGGTATTGGATTTTCTAAGGTGTACCCAAGAGTATTCGAAGGATATTTTGACCCCGTCTATGGTAGTGGGATTTTTTTCGGAATACTTTCTTTCTAATTTTTTAAGGATCGCATCAACATCCATTCCCGGTGAAAGCGATATTTTTGCCTTGCTCATGGCGTAGTCCGGATAGGAGGCCCTTAATACCGATACTTTTTGATTTTTTTCTGTCAAAAGGCTCAAGAATAAAGCAATTCCTACCAGTGCATCTCGACCGTAATGCAAATCAGGATAGATGATCCCGCCATTGCCCTCTCCTCCTATCACGGCTTTGACTTCTTTCATTTTTTCAACCACATTCACTTCACCCACCGCACTGGCATGGTAAGTGCCGCCTCTTTGAAGTGTTATGTCTGACAGTGCACGTGTCGAAGAAAGGTTAGAAACGGTATTTCCCGGTGTTTTTGACAAAACATAATCCGAACAAGCAACCAATGTATATTCCTCACCGAAAACCACCCCATTTTCATCTACAAAGGCCAGTCGGTCGACATCAGGGTCGACAACGATTCCAAAATCTGCATTTTCTTTTACTACTTTCTCGGAAAGCACTGTTAAATGTTCTTTTAAAGGTTCGGGATTGTGAGGAAAATGTCCTGTAGGATCACAATAAATGGGAACGGTAGTCACCCCAAGAGCTTTCAGAAGCATTGGAATGGCAATCCCTCCTGTAGAATTGACAGCATCTACGACTACTTTAAAATTCTTTTTTTGAATTCCTTCTGAATTGACCAACGGAAGGTCTAAAACTTTTTGAACGTGATCTTGTATTGCTCCTTCAGTTGGGGTCACCTTTCCCAAATGATCGACTGCTGCAAATTCGAATTCTTGTTTATCGGCAATCTCCAATACAGCTTTTCCAGAAGCTGCATTTAGAAACTCTCCCCTTTGATTGAGCAGTTTCAGTGCATTCCATTGCTTGGGATTGTGGCTGGCTGTGATGATGATACCACCATGAGCTTGATATTGGGTCACTGCAACCTCTACTGTAGGTGTGGTGGACAGCCCCACATCCAATACTTCTATGCCATAGCCTACCAAAGTTTGATTGACCAAACCTTGAACCATACTACCCGAAATTCTGGCGTCTCTGCCCACCACTACTTTGTATTGTTTTGCCTTTAGGTTTTTCTTTAACCAGCAGGCATAAGCAGAAGTAAATAAAACGGTATCTAGTGGAGTGAGGTTATTAGATGTTTTACCCCCAATGGTACCCCGGATTCCAGAAATGGATTTAATCAATGTCATGCTCAAAGATAATGATTACTCTGTTTTGGCACTCTTAATTTTTCTTCATATTCTGAATTGAAAATGAATCTTTCTATTGGATCAATTGTATTAATTTTGAACCGGAATTTGGATGATTAAAACGATGAATTACCTGGCGCATGTTTACCTTTCTGGCTCTGACAAAGATTTGATCATAGGAAATTTCATTGCCGATCATGTCAAAGGTAAAGCTTATTTAGACTATCCCGAGACCATTCAAAAAGGGATTTTATTGCATCGAAAAATTGATGATTTTACCGATCATCACCCCTTATTTAAAAAGAATGTCACTTTATTGTTTCCACAATTCCGTCACTACAGCAGGGTCATTGTCGACATGTTCTTCGATCATTTTTTGGCTGCCCAATGGGAGCTTTATCATCCCGACCCGCTGGAGGACTTCAGCAGGCAGTTTTACCTCTTGATGCAAGAATACTCGGGGAGTCTCCCCGATAAAACTAAAAAAATATTACCCATCCTCTCAAAATACAACTGGTTTGTGGCATATCAATCCCTTGAGGGCTTGGAGGACATACTTTTTCAAATGTCGCAACGTACAAGATTCCCTTCCAATATGTCCTTAGCGGTTCTAAATCTGGAAAAAAATTACTCAAATATCACCTTGGATTTTAAGGTTTTTTTTAATGAATTGGAAGATTTTGTCAAGCGCGAAAAAGAAAATCTTTCGTAAAGTCACATACAGAGTTTTATTTATTCACTTGGTGATAAGTTAAGATGCTCACTTGTATAAGATTACCTATATAAATTCTTATTTTTGCAAGATTTACTATGAAAGAAAGCGAAAACTGTATTGACATTCAGGGAGCAAGGGTGCACAACCTTAAGGATGTAAGTCTCAAAATACCTAGAGAAAAATTAGTAGTCATTACCGGACTTTCCGGTAGTGGTAAGTCTTCTTTGGCCTTTGATACGATCTATGCGGAGGGGCAACGTCGATATATGGAAACTTTTTCGGCCTATGTAAGACAGTTCTTAGGCAACTTGGAAAGACCCGATGTGGATAAAATAGATGGCCTTTCTCCGGTCATTGCCATAGAACAAAAAACCACCTCCAAAAGCCCACGCTCTACTGTAGGTACCATTACTGAGTTATATGATTATATCCGACTTCTTTTCGCACGTGTGGGAACAGCATACAGTTATGTAACCCAAGAGAAAATGGTCAATTACAGTGATGATCAAATCCTTCAATTGATATTGGAGGAATATATGGAAAAAAAAGTCATCATCTTATCTCCTTTGGTAAAGGCGCGAAAAGGACATTACAGAGAATTGTTTGACTCTCTTTCCAGACAGGGTTTTCTGAGGGTAAGGGTAGACGGTGAAATCCTGGATTTAAAACCCGGTATGCGTGTAGATCGATACAAAACACATGATATCGAATTGATTGTTGACAGGATAAGGGTTAAAAAAGAAGAAAATGATCTAAAAAGATTGATCGATTCCATCAAAACTGCCATGCATTACGGTGAGGAGTCCATTGTTTTAATTGATGTCGAAACAGAACAACTTCGTTATTTCAGTAGGAAGCTGATGTGTCCCACTTCCGGGATATCCTATTCACTTCCTGAACCAAATTCTTTCTCATTCAATTCTCCCAAAGGGATGTGTTTAAATTGTAAAGGTTTGGGAAATCAGTTTGAAGTGAGTCGAAACAAAATCATTCCCGATGATGGTCTTTCCATAGAAAAAGGAGGGATCGCTCCTTTAGGAGAAAAGAAAAGTAATTGGGGATTCAAACAAATGGAAGTGATCGCCAAACGCTATAAATTTTCCCTCTCCGATCCGATAAAAAAAATACCCGAAGAGGCGCTTGAAGTTATTCTTAAAGGGGGAAATGAAAAGTTTTCAGTGGCCTCCAAATCTTTGGGGATCACCCGGGATTACAAAATCGATTACGAGGGTATCGAAAACTTCATCAAACACCAATTTGACAATACAGACGCTGCAGGTATAAAACGGTGGGCCCATGGTTTTATGGATGAAAAAAAGTGCAGTGTATGCGAAGGAGCACGTTTGAATAAAGAGTCTTTGAACTTTAAAATTGATGAACTCGATATTGCTGATGTCAGTGCTTTAGATTTGGGGGACCTTTATCATTGGTTTGAAAACTTGGCCAATAAATTATCCCCCAATGAGCTTAAAGTTGCTAAGGAAATCATCAAGGAAATCAAAACGAGGCTGCAATTCCTGCTGGATGTAGGTCTCAATTACCTGTCATTAAACCGCTCCTCTAAATCCCTCTCGGGAGGTGAAGCACAACGCATCAGATTGGCTACCCAAATTGGGTCTCAATTGGTCGGTGTGCTTTATATTTTGGATGAACCCAGTATCGGTTTGCATCAGAGAGACAATGAAAAACTCATTAATTCGCTTGAGTCTTTAAGGGATATTGGCAACTCGGTTATTGTTGTGGAGCACGATAAAGATATGATACTTCGTGCAGATCACATTATTGATATAGGGCCCATGGCCGGTAAGAACGGAGGGGAAATCATTTCTGAGGGAAGTCCTACAATGTTAAAAAAACAGCAAACCCTCACCGCACAATATCTAAACCATCAAAAGAATATAGAATTACCCGAAAAAAGGAGAAAGGGCAATGGAAAGCGCATCGTTTTATCCGGATGTACAGGCAACAACTTGAAAAACATTGATATCCAAATTCCTTTAGGAATCATGATTGGGGTTACTGGTGTATCGGGCAGTGGAAAATCAACCTTGATCAACGAAACACTCTACCCTATTCTTAATGCACACATTTACAACGGTGTAAAAACTCCTCTGCCTTACAAAAAAATAGAAGGACTTAATTACTTAGATAAAGTTGTGGACGTGAATCAGTCTCCCATTGGAAGAACTCCAAGAAGTAATCCGGCTACCTATTGTGGTGTTTTTAGCGAAATCAGAACCTTATTTACACTGACACCTGAGGCGCAAATAAGAGGTTACAAGCCCGGTAGATTCAGTTTTAATGTCAAAGGAGGTAGATGTGAAACCTGTCAGGGTGGTGGTATGAAAGTGATTGAAATGAATTTTTTACCCGACGTACACGTGGAATGCGAAACCTGTAATGGTAAACGTTTTAACCGAGAAACCTTAGAAATAAGGTTTAAAGGCAAATCCATTGCCGATGTTTTGGAGATGACGGTCAATCAAGCCTGTGATTTTTTTGAAAATCACCCCAAAATATATCGAAAGTTAAAAACAGTTCAGGATGTTGGCTTGGGATACATTACCTTGGGCCAGTCTTCAACGACACTTTCAGGAGGTGAGGCTCAGCGCATCAAATTGGCTACAGAATTATCTAAAAAAGATACCGGACAAACCCTCTACATATTAGATGAACCCACAACCGGGCTTCACTTTGAAGACGTAAGGGTTTTGATGGAGGTTTTGGATCGGCTCGTCAAAAGAGGCAACACTGTTTTGATCATCGAACACAATATGGATGTAATCAAATTGGTAGATCACCTGATTGATATTGGACCCGAAGGGGGCAAAAATGGAGGAGCATTGGTGGGACAGGGAACCCCGGAAGAAATTGTAAACATTAAAAAAAGTCATACCGGTAAACACCTGGCCAAAGAACTTAAAACCGTATGATATGAACTTATTCAAAAATCAAAGTAAAAATTGGAGCGAAATTAAAGCCAATGATTCATGGGCTTTATTCAAAATCATGGCTGAATTTGTTGACGGCTATGAAAAAATGAGCATGATCGGCCCTTGTGTTTCCTTCTTTGGTTCTGCGAGAACTCCTTCTGATGACCCCCAATACCAACTAACTGTTGAAATCGCTGAAGCAGTTGTAAAATCTGGATTGGGTGTGATTACGGGAGGTGGACCTGGTATCATGGAGGCAGCCAATTTAGGAGCTAAAAAAGCAGGAGGAACCTCAGTTGGGTTAAATATTAACCTGCCTTTTGAACAGAAACACAACGACCATATTGATGACGATAAACTGTTGAATTTTGAATACTTTTTCGTCAGAAAAGTCATGTTTATTAAGTACTCACAGGGTTTTGTCGTTATGCCAGGTGGTTTGGGTACTTTAGATGAATTATTCGAAGCATTGACATTAATTCAAACTCAGAAGATTAAAAGATTCCCCATTTTACTGGTCGGGAAAGAATATTGGAATGGACTTTTGAACTGGATCAAAGCTGTACTTTTAAAAGAACATAAAATTGATTCTGATGACATGAATTTAATCCATGTGGTAGATTCTAAAGAGGAAGTTATTGAGCAGCTTCATAAATTTTACAAACAGGAATATTTCAAACCTAACTTCTAATCCTGTTGTCATAAAAAATCTAACGTATTTTATTGCATTCATTTTAGTGGGAAGTGGTTTCACCCTTGGCCAAAATCACATCTCTTATGATATAGTTGCCACAATAGACAGCACCGGAAAAAAAATGACAATTCGACAGAAGATTTCTCTTGAAAATCTTCTGCCAAACAGAGGTGACACACTATACCTTACGGATTGGTCCAATGCCTATTCAAGTACTAAGTCCCCTTTGGCACAGCGGTTTGTAGAAGAGTATGACAGGAGTTTTTATTTGTCCAACAAATCTAAACTGGGTTCTACCTCCATCAATTCGATCACCGTAAATACTATACAAACCCAATGGGAAAGAATGAAGAACCAGCCCGACATCATCAGGGTGATTACCGACCCGAAAAAAATTAAAAGTAAGTCCATCACTATTTCGCTCACTTATGAGGTGATATTACCGGATGCTAAATTTACAGGTTATGGTTACAATGCTAAGGGTGATGCCCTTTTGAGGTATTGGTATATCGCCTTGAGTCCGATTTATGAAAACCAATGGAAAAACTACAGTCATCTCAACCTAGACGATTATAGCATACAAGCTGCATCATACGACCTTAGACTCATAACCCCTCAAGGGACCTCTGCTCAAAGTAACCTCGTAAAAAATAAAGCAGAAGATGGAGTACATTACTTTTCCGGTCAACACAACAGGGAAGTAATGCTTTACCTTACCCAAAACAATCCATACCAAGTATTAAAAACAGCCGATAACAGAACCATAGTAACTAATATTTTTAAAGACAGTGAGGATCAAGACCACCCCATTGAAAAAGTGAAAAAAATTGATGATTTTGTCACAAAAGTATTTGACTTTAAGGGCGAAAACAAGTTTTTGATACCGGACTTGATTTACAACAAAAACCCCTTCTTTGGTTTTAATGATCTGCCAAAATTTTTGGCCCCTTTCAAGGATTCATTTTTAGAGGAAATCAGTCTTTTAAAATCTTATTTACATTTCTACTTGTCCAACAACTTATCCATTGATTTGAGGAGAGACCATTGGATCATAGGTGGATTACAAACCTATTTGATGATCAAGTACATTGAAAAATACTATCCAGAAGAGAAATATCTCGGAAGTGTTGGAGGCTTTAAATTGATGAAAGCTTACACATTGGCCGATATCGATTTCAATGAAAGCTTTTGGATGTATTATGAGTTTATGGAGCGTGCCAACCTTCATCAATCTGATTTATTGCCCAAAGATGAGTTGGTAAAATTCAATGAGAAGATTGGTTCCCCCTACCATGTTGGAATTGGATTGAGATACATGGAACATTACATTGGACAAGAATCCCTAGATAAGGTCTTAAAAGAATATCTCAATCAGGCCGGTGAGCCATTGAGTATGATTGATTTATTGAATCAACACAGTTCCAAGGACATCGGTTGGTTTCAAAACTTTTATCTTAAAGAACGCTTGCCAATAGATATAAGAATTAAAAGGATTAAAAGGAATAAAGACAGCATTGAAGTAAGTCTGTCCAAATATTCCGATAACAATATTCCATTTGTGCTTTCTCAAGTCAAAGACGACAAAATCCTAGAGCAACAATGGATAGAGAATATGGGAACTGAATCTACTGTGACCCTTACTAATCTCAAGCCGGATTATATTGCCATTAATCCGGAAATACGTCTGCCCGAGACCAATAAAAACAACAATTGGAGATTCGTCAAAAACTTTTTAAACTTAAAGCCGATTCAATTTAATTTTTTGAGGGATTACGAATCTCCCAAGAGGAATCAAATCTATTATAACCCTGTGGTCAACTACAACCTGTATGATGGACTATCGCTGGGGTCGAGATTTTACGACAAAGGACTGTTGACTCAAAAATTTACTTTCGAACTGATGCCCCAATATTCTTCATTACAAAATGATTTGGTAGGTAAAGTAAATATGTCCTATCGCCTAAATAACATTGGAAAATCAAATTATGTAACTTCCATAAGTTTTTATGGCAGCAGCTATCACTATCTTGAAAACCTGAGATATCAAGTCATTACTCCTGGAATCAACTTTTATTTCAGAACACCTGATTTCAGATCCAATAAACGCAATGCTTTAAGTTTGTATTATTATAGTGTAAAAAGAGACAGCCCCCCCGATCCAGTCACCACGCCCAACTATGAACTTTTTTATTTAAAGTACATCAATTCAAATCGCGGGGCATTAAAATATACCAATCTTGAAACGGGTATTCAGTTTTCAAATAAATTCACAAAGTTTGAAATTTCATTTGACTACAGAAGGTTACTCCTCAATGGGAGCCAATTCACCGCCAGGTTTTTTGCTGGAAAATTTTTGAAGCACAATCAACGGAAATCCACTTTTTTTGATTTTAATCTCAACCGACCCCAAGATTATTTATTTAGGTATAATTATTTTGGAAGGTCTGAGAACGATGGTATTTTTAGTCAACAAATTGTAATGGCTGAAGGAGGGTTCAAATCCTTGTTGTTCCCCGCCACTGCCAATGATTATTTGTTGTCAACCAACCTTACAATAGGTCTTTGGAAGTGGATTGAAGCCTACACAGATTTGGGAGTAGTAAAAAACTACAAAACAGATTCTCATTTCTTTTATGGGTCTGGAATCCGATTTAATATTCTCCCGGATTATTTAGAAATATTTTTTCCACTCCGCAGCAGTAATGGTTGGGAATTCAATGAGGGACCTTACGAAACCAAAATACGTTTTATTCTCACATTCAGCCCCAGGCAATTGTCTAACCTTTTTTCCAGAAGGTGGTTCTAGAAACCTCTAATTTTGAAGGTTTACAAATGACTCAGCCCCCCAAATCAAATTTTTGTAAATTTACGTGCCAAAATGAAGATTGATAACCAAGAAAGCAATTCTGTACTAAGTTTCGAGGATTACAAAAAACAGATTCTCGAAGATTATAAAGTTGTCTTTACCAGCCGCCAGACCAGTATACTTGGTCGAAGAGAGGTGCTAAGCGGTAAAGGGACTTTCGGTATTTTTGGTGATGGTAAAGAATTACCTCAAATTGTTCTCAATCGATTCTTTCAACCCGGTGATTTTCGTTCTGGGTACTACAGAGATCAGACTCTGATGTTTGCCCAAGGCCACCTGAATCCTGAAAAACTTTTTGCCGCCATCTATGCTCATCCAGATATCGAAAATGAACCCATGTCTGCCGGAAGACAAATGGTAGGTCATTTTTCCAATACTCTAGTAGATGAAAATGGGGCTTGGTTGGATCAGACCCTAACCAAAAATCATGTTTCGGATGTGTCTTCAACTGGAGCACAAATGCCCCGATTGATCGGATTGGCCCAAGCCTCCAAAATTTACAGAGAATTAAAAATCAAAAATGCTGATATATTTTCCAACAATGGAAATGAAATTGCATGGGGAACCATAGGAAATGCAAGTACCAGCGAGGGAATTTTTTTTGAAGCCATCAATGCGGCAGGGGTATTACAAATCCCCATGGTGATGAGTGTTTGGGATGATGGGTATGGTATTTCTGTGGACAACAAACAACAAACAACCAAGGAAAGTATTTCCAAAGCTCTTGAAGGTTTTGCCAGAGAAGACGATATGGGAATTGAAATTTTGACTGTCAAGGGATGGAATTATCCTGAGCTCATAAGGACCTACTCCTACGCATCTAAGATTGCCCGTGAAAAACACATTCCTGTACTGATTCATGTTATAGAGCTTACACAGCCTCTGGGTCACTCTACATCAGGTTCTCATGAAAGGTATAAATCTAAAGAAAGACTTCAATGGGAGAAAGATCATGATTGTAATCTTAAGTTGAGAGAATGGATTATATCCAACGGGATCTCCGATGAAGAATCCCTCAATGCAATGGAATCTGAGATCAAAAGCAACATCAAGGAAGCAAAAAACAAGGCATGGAATGCCTACCAAAAACCAATTTTCAGCCAAAGAGATCGACTCAATGAATTTTTGGAAGAGTTTATGACACAATCCCATAATGATGTGGAATTAAAAATCCTCCATAATAATTTAAATCAAAAAACAGAACTCTTCTACCATGATATAATTGCTACAGCTCGAAAGACATTTCCTCTACTGGTCAAAAACAAAATCAAGAACACAGTGTCCTTCAAGAATTGGTTAAAAGATACCAAAGATGCACTTCAGGAAAAATACTCCTCCCACCTGTATAGTGAAGGAATCAACAGCACCGAGCATATTAAGGTGATCCCCCCAAAATACGATTCTGATGCTCCTATGGTCGATGGAAGGATCATTTTGAGAGAAAATTTTGATCAATTGCTAAAAAATGAAGATCGCTTGATCATTTTTGGAGAGGATAGTGGAAAAATTGGAGGGGTCAATCAAGGTTTAGAGGGATTACAAGATAAATATGGAAAATTAAGGGTTGCCGACGCCGGTATAAGAGAAGCCACAATAGTGGGACAAGGTATAGGTATGTCGATTCGTGGGTTGAAACCCATTGCAGAAATTCAGTATTTAGATTATATATTGTATTGCATACAAATTCTTAGTGATGATCTGGCTTCCCTCAGTTATCGAACCAGAGGAAGACAATTAGCACCTCTGATCATCAGAACCAGAGGCCACCGATTGGAGGGCATTTGGCATTCGGGTTCTCCTATGGCCGGTTTGATTCATCTGATAAGGGGTATGCAGCTTTTGGTGCCCAGGAATATGACACAAGCTGCAGGGTTTTACAATACTTTGCTAAAAGCCAATCAACCTGCAATTGTCATTGAATCCCTAAACGGATATCGCATTAAGGAAAAACTACCCGCTAATCTTGGAGAATATTGTTTGCCAATTGGCAAAATCGAAGTACTAAAGGAAGGAACTGACATCAGCCTGATTTCTTATGGGTCTACTTTGAGAATTGTTCATGAAGTGGCTCTAAAACTAGAGGGCTATAACATCAGTGTAGAGGTAATAGATTTGCAGACGCTTATTCCTTTTGACAAAGAAAAAGAAATAAGACAGAGCATAGCGAAGACCAACCGACTGTTGATCGTGGACGAGGACATGCCGGGGGGAGCATCGGCTTATATTTTACAACAACTGCTGGAGGAGCAAAACATCTACCCTCTTTTGGACAGCCCGCCCAAACTTCTTGCAGCAAAAGAACATCGTCCTGCTTATGCCGAAGACGGGGATTATTTTTCAAAACCTTCTGCGGAAGATATATTTGAGTGTGTGTATGAAATGATGCACGAAAACGACCCCAATCAATTCCCTTCATTTTAATTTCAAGCGGCAAAAACCTTGACCAGTAGATCCTGAAGTATATGATACTGATTAGCTGACTTTACCCCTACCCCTTTGCTTTTCAGATCAGCCTCAAGTGTTAATGTAATGGCTTTGCTTAGCTGTTTGATGCTGAATTTTTTAGAGGCATATTCGTAGTCTTTGACAAAATACGGATTGACCCCTAATAAAGCAGCGGCTTTCGATTTGTTCCCTAAACCATGATACAACAAAACCCTTCTAAAAAAGTTATAAAAGCCAGAAATGGTTAATACCAAAGGGTGGTTTTTGGGGTTTTCGGCCATGTACTTTGCAATTTTGCTACATTGGTGAAAGTCACGCTTTCCTACTGCCTTATAGAGCTCGAAGTTATTGTAGTCTTTACTAAAACCCACATGTTGTTCGATAAGTTCTGGGGTGATTTGGGTGTTCTCTTCCAAAACGATTTTTAATTTCCCAATTTCTTTTTCAATTTTACTTAAATCATTGCCCAAAGCTTCGGATAAAATCTGAAGGGCGTTAGCATCAATTTTAAATTGAGCTAGCTCTAGCCTGTCAGCAATCCATTGCCCTACCTGATTATCATATAATATTTTCGTTTCCAGCAGCGCTCCGACTTTTTTGGCAGCTTTGTAAAGTTTTTTTCTTTTGTCAAAAGTTTTGTATTTAAAACAAAAAACAATGATCGTTCGCATTTGAGGATGGGAAAGGTATTCGGCAATCAAATCAGTAGATTTTTCCAAGTGTTGTGCTTCTCGAACTACAACCAAATGATGGGAAGCCAAAAGGGGAAAACGCTTGGCTGTTTCAATAATCTGACTGGTTTCTACCTCTTTACCATAAAACAATGAATAATCGAAAGAACGGGATGCCTCGTCAGTCACTTTTTCTGTGATTTTTTCCTCAAGGCGGTCAATAAAATAAGGCTCAGAACCCGACAGTAGATAGAAAGGTTTGTATTCTCCTCTATCAATGGAAGACATTAACTGATAAAATTCCCGCATCCTAAAAAATTATATGCAATTTTGCATCATGGAAAAACTCAATTTTCATGATTTTGATTTCTCGTTTAAAAGTAAGGAAAATAAAACCTATATATTCGACCCAATCAGAAAAAAATGGTTGGTTTTAAACCCCGAGGAATGGGTGCGTCAGCATTGTATACAATTTCTGTTGAAAACAAAAAATGTTCCATTAGGCTTTATTCAGGTAGAGAAAAAATTGAATGTCAATAATACTGAAAAAAGGTATGACCTGGTTGTTTTCAAACCCGATCACTCCATTGACCTTCTGGTTGAATGCAAGTCCCCTAAAGTAAAGATAACTCAAAAAACATTTGATCAAATCGCTCGATACAATTTGGTCTTAAAAAGTGATTATCTTATGCTGACCAATGGTTTAAATCACTTTTTTTGTAAGATGGATTTTAAAAAAAGAAAGTATCTATTTTTACCCGACTTACCCAATTACAACTCCAGCAAATGACATCCGTTGCCATTGCCATATTAAATTGGAACGGAGAAAACCTTCTAAAACGTTTTCTCAAGAATGTGGTGGACAACAGTGCAGGAGCCACTGTTTACCTGATTGATAATGCTTCTACAGATAATTCTGTTCATTATGTTCAAACAAACCATTCATCGGTCAGGATCATTTTATTAGACAATAATTATGGATATGCCGGGGGATACAACAGAGGACTGGTCTCCGTAGAAGAGGAGATCATTTGTTTGCTCAATAATGATGTTTTGGTAAAACCCGGGTGGTTGATCCCTGTTTTGGATCATTTTGAAAACCACCCCAAAACAGCCATTGCCCAACCTCATATTATGGATTTGAACCAGCCTCATAAATTTGAATATGCAGGAGCAGCAGGGGGATTTATTGATCGTTTGGGCTATTCCTATTGCCGGGGGAGGTTTTTCGATCACTTGGAGGAAGATCATGGACAATACGACAAGGATGAGAAAATATTCTGGGCCAGTGGTGCCTGTTTTTTCGTCAGAAAAAAGATTTTTGAATCTCTGGAAGGCTTCGATGAGGATTTCTTTGCCCATATGGAAGAAATAGATTTTTGCTGGAGAGCATTCAATCAAAATTTAAACGTCTATTCCCTTTATCAAACCAAAGTATTTCACCTTGGCGGTGGTACATTGAAACCCTCTCCCCAAAAAACCTACCTCAATTTTAGAAACTCCCTCTACCTTTTGCTCAAAAATTTACCCGAAAAAAGAGGGATTAAAATTTTTGAGCGTATGATTTGGGACGGTATAGCATTCCTATTCTTCATTCTGAAATTAAATTTTTCTAATGCTTTTGCGATCATCAGGGCTCATCATTCATTTTACAAAAACCTAAGTAAAATGAAAGAAAAAAGCCGTATAAACCCATTATTTATTCACTATTATTCCAAATCCTATTTGCCCTTCTGTTATTTTTTTCTTAAAAAAAAGAATTTGTGAAACCCAGAAGGTTTTTTTAGGTTTTTATATTACTTTTACTGGAGTTTAATCAAATGTTCAACAAAATTAAAATGAAAAAATATCTTGCAATAGCAACAGTTTTCGCTGTTCTTCTTTCGTCCTGTGTTTCTCAAAAGAAATACGCTGAATTGGAAACTCTTCAACAAAACACTAAAGGTTTGTTGGATAGTGCCACTGTGAAATTGAATACCTGTAATGAAGAAAAGGAAGCTGCTGAAGCTCGTCTGGCTTCATTGCAAGAAAGAGTTAATTTTCTTCAAGCCAACAACCAAGACCTGATCAACAACATAGGGAACTTGACCACCCTCTCTCAAAAAGGTGCCGAGAATCTTGAAATGTCTTTGGAAAGTATGAAGGAAAAAGACATGAGAATTCAAACTATGCAAGAAGCAGTTACAAAAAAAGATTCTGTAACCCTTGCTTTGGTAACCAGTTTAAAAGGTGTGTTGGGTAACATGAGCGATGACGACATAGAGATCAACGTAGAAAAAGGCGTTGTATATGTCTCTATTTCTGACAAGCTTTTGTTTAGAAGCGGAAGCCATACCGTAACTCAAAGAGCCAAGGAGGTTCTCGGTAAAGTTGCCAAAGTCGTAAACGATAAGCCTGAAATTGAATTTATGGTGGAAGGACACACAGACAATGTACCGATCAAAATTGATGGAATTGAGGACAACTGGGATTTGAGTGTCAAACGCGCTACCTCCGTGGTTAGGATTCTTCAAAATGACTTTAACGTTAGTCCTGAAAGGATGACTGCAGCAGGCCGTAGTTACTACATTCCATTGGTGGATAACGACAATGCCGCCAACCGAGCCAGAAACAGAAGAACTCGTATCGTAGTTCTTCCAAAATTAGATCAATTCTACGATTTGATTCAACAAGGTATGAAATAAAAAACCTAAACGGTTTAAAGAAAGCATCCGCCATTTGCGGATGTTTTTTTTTATAATATACTCAAGTCTCCTTTACCCGCCCTTACTAAGCGGGGTTCAGAACCACACAAATCCACCACAGTAGACGGTACATTCCCACCATAACCATCCTCTAATAGCAGGTCGATCTTACTTTCCCAACGCTCATAAATCGTATCAGGATCAGTGGTATAATCCAATATTTCGTCTTGGTCGTGTAGTGAACTTGTAATCAAAGGAGCTTTGAGTAAATCCATCAGTGCCTCGAGTATGGGATGATGGGCCATTCTAATACCAATCGACTTTCGTTTTTCGAAAGGTTTATGGAGTTTTAGACAAGGGAGGATAAAAGTATATGGACCGGGTAAACACCGTTTTAAAAGCTTAAAAGTAGAATTATCCAAAGGTCTGACATAATTCGACAACTCACTAAAATCCCTCATAAAAAAACTAAACGGAGCTTTATCTAATTTGATTTTTTTGATGTTGGCCAAACGTTGCAGGCCATCTATATTATTACTCAAACATCCCAGAGCATAGACCGTATCAGTAGGATAAATGATCAGCCCTCCTTGCTCCAATGTGTCAGCTGCTTTTTTTAAAAACTTAAGATTGGGTTTGGATTGATAGAATTTTAAGAGCTCAGCCATTAATTTTTGATTTTGAGTTTGGCAAAGCGTAATAATAGATGCTTTTGTCCCACCCCTCTAAAATCAATCAAGGCTTTTTGGTCACTTCCTTTCCCTTCAATGGAAACGACTTTTCCATAGCCAAAGCGATCGTGCTCTACTGTCATCCCCTCCTCTAGTTGTGCGATAAGAGCAGATACAGCAGTAGGTTGTGGATTCTCAACTGCGTTAATTTTCCTCAATTTTCCCAATTGATTTTGACTGGGGGCCGTATTTATTTTGGTCGTTTGAGGTTTTTGGGCCACTGATTTTTTGGGCGGATCAAAACCGCCGAATATTCCCTTGTCGATCATGGGTTTGAAAACATAGTCGTCTTTGGGGATGACATAATCCAAATACTGCTCGTCCATTTCCTCAATAAAACGACTGGGTTCTGCATCCACCAGTTTGCCCCAGCGGTAGCGGGAAAGAGTATAGGTCAAAACTGCTTTTTGTTCTGCCCGGGTCAGGGCGACATAAAACAATCGCCGCTCCTCCTCTAGTTCATTGCGGGTATTAAGGCTCAAAGCAGAGGGGAACAGATCCTCTTCCAAGCCTACGATAAAGACCACTGGAAACTCTAAGCCCTTGGAAAGGTGAATGGTCATCAAATATACACAGTCTAGGTCGCTTTCCTTTTCGTTGTCAAAATCTGTAGCCAGAGCAACATCCTCCAAAAACTCAGATAAGCTACCTGTTGCTTCTGCCAGCTCTTTTTGTCCTTCGACAAAATCTCGAATACCATTGAGCAATTCCTCGATGTTTTCAACCTTTGAAACTCCCTCTGGTGTCCCGTCCTTCTTTAATTCCAATACCAACCCGCTTTTTTTGGTCACCATATCGGCAATTTCAAAAGCATTGGATTTTTGATTTTCGATTTGTAGGCTTAAAATTAAATTGACAAAAATCTCTAACTTCTTCAGTGTCCCAGCATTGAGTGAGAGATTCAGTTGAGGGGCATTTTGAAGGGTTTCAAAAAGGGAAATTCCATGATTCTTGGCTCCGATGATTAATTTGTCTAAGGTGGCTTGACCTATCCCCCTGGCGGGGTAGTTAATCACTCGTTTAAGACTTTCCTCATCTTTGGGGTTAACGATCAAACGCAGATAGGCTAAGAGATCTTTGATTTCTTTTCTTTGGTAAAAAGAAAGTCCCCCGTAGATACGATAAGGAATGTCGCGCTTTCTAAGTGCATCCTCTATGGCACGCGACTGGGCATTGGTGCGATACAGTATGGCAAATTCCTTGTTTTGGCGTTGCTCCTGCATCTTAAGCTCAAAAATTTGCGAGGCTACTTCTCTACCCTCGTCGGCATCAGTGGTACACCTTTGTACTTTGATCTTACTGCCTTCCACATTGGAGGTCCAGACCACTTTTTCAATCTTATTTTTGTTGTGACTGATGATGGAATTGGCCGCATTGACAATATTTTTGGTGGAACGGTAATTTTGTTCCAATCGGTACAACTTTACCTCATGGTAATCTTTTTGAAAATTCAGTATGTTGTTGATGTTGGCTCCGCGAAAACCATAAATACTTTGCGCATCATCTCCCACCACACAAATATTCTGAAATTTATCGGACAAGGCCCTTACGATCAGGTATTGTGAGTGATTGGTGTCTTGATACTCATCCACAAGGATGTATCGAAAACGTTCCTGATATTTGGCCAATACTTGGGGGTGCATATTCAACAACTCATTGGTTTTCAGCAAAAGATCATCAAAATCCATGGCACCGGCTTTAAAACAACGCTCTACATATTCTTTATAAATTTCCCCTATCTTGGGTCGTCGCGACATGGTATCGGCCTCTTGCAGTTCAGGATCATTATGATAGGCTTTTACAGTAATTAAGCTGTTTTTAAAAGAAGAAATACGGTTTCGGATCTGTTTGTATTTATAAATATCTTTATCCAGTCCCATTTCTTTGATGATGGAGGCGATCAAGCGATTGCTGTCTTGGGTATCATAGATGGTAAAATCTCGTGGAAAACCCAATTTATCGGCTTCCTGACGAAGAATTCGCGCGAAAACTGAGTGGAAAGTGCCCATCCACAAATTTTTAGCCTCTCCCTCTCCTACCAACTCGGCAATTCGGGCTTTCATTTCACGAGATGCTTTGTTGGTAAAAGTCAATGACAGAATAGAAAAAGCATCAACCCCCTGTTGCATTAAGTGGGCGATTCGATAGGTTAAAACCCGTGTTTTTCCAGACCCAGCTCCGGCAATCACCATAAGAGGGCCATCCTTGTGCAGCACAGGCTCAAGCTGCGTTTCATTGAGTTCTTTTAGGTAATCTGTAGGTGTATCGTTCACAACCTAAAATTAACGCAATATTTAAACGCCTAAAAAGCTTCAGCCCTTTAGTTATCCACAGCTTTTTATGAATTTCATACGTTTGAACCCATTAATACAATAGTATATATCAGCATATCAATCTGTTATTGAAATCAGAAATGTTTTCTGTACTGTTAATTTTAACTTCTAAGTTTTTTTGCTTTAACGATTCTTTAAGTGAGAAAATATATTTTCATTACTAAGTTTGTAGTCCCAATGATTACCTATGAAATTTCCGGTTTTCTTCCTTTTATTGCTCGCCCAACATTGTCAATCAACTTGGACCAATGAGATATTGACGATCAAATCAGGAATGTGTCTGGGTGATTGCCCTGTCTATTCCCTAAAACTTGAATCCGACGGTCATTTCTTTTTTACCCTAGCCCGAAACAAAACCACCAAGCAAGGAAAACTCAACCCTAAGGAGAAAAGGGAACTCCACGATCTGTTCACTTCAATAGATTTTAAACACTTAAAAGAACAATATGGCAATCCACAGATCCGCGATCTGCCCAAAATCACTATCACTTTTGGGAATTCGAAGACGGGTTTTGTAGGAAGGTCATCCGCACCCAAACCGCTGTTAAAGTTGATCAAATGGGCGGATCGATTACATTATAAATACCTTAATCCGAATGATTTAAAATGAACCAAACCACAGATCTAATGAAACCCTCATAGAGGGATTTAAAACAGCCAAGATAAATCCCTCAACTAAAGGAAATGATTAAATATCAGCTAATTAACATAGATTTAAACGCATGAAATCAAATACGTTCCAAACCTTACTTTGTTTTTTAATGACTCTTCTTTTTTTCATTGGCTGTCAAAAAGAAGAGTTCGTCAATCTTACCTCTACCATTTCGTTAGAGAATTACGATTTGGGGGCCGAGGAAGGGAAATACCTGACTTTTAAAATCAGTCTTACCGATGAACTGTCCGAGGACCTGCCTCTGAATATAGAGATCATCAGGGATATTGAAAAGGGACGTTACATTAATTTTGATGATTTTCATGACTACTACGAATACAGTACAGATTCGGGGAAAAACTGGAAAAGGGTAAGAACCCATAGGGTGATCATTCCCGAAAGGTCAAAGAACATAAAAATCAGGATGTCCACCATCGATGATAATAAACTGGAAATTGATGAAGAATTCACAATGAAAATCTCCCCAAAAACAGGAAGTATTTTCAAAATCTCAGGAGTGATCCCTCCAAAAAAATTGATTGTATACGACAATGAAAAAAATAATGATGACAATGTAACGGGTTTGCATTATAAACTCAATTATAAAAACGAATATCATTTGGCTGGGATCAATAGGTCATTGAAGATGAATAGAATCTTAAAAGAATATATTGACAAAGGACCGGATAATAAACTGGTAAATGATATAAAAACATTAATGGATATAGGTGGTTTTCCTATCAATTCATTAGACTTGATTTACGATTATGATATTGATTGGGGTGGATATGTTTACAACCTGGGTGGACAGACCCGTGAGGATGACTGGATGATGGGTCTGAATCTGATCGATGCCTACGAACAATATGATCAAAATAGCAATAGGACCATTAAAACCGATTATAACGCCAAAGGATCATTTGGCTATGTCATGATACACGAGTTCGGTCATATCATGACACTGAATCTCAAAAAAGAAGTCGATACCTCGGTTAACAACAAGGAAGAATGCAAAAATCTATTTCTTGAAGAGGGATGCTTTCGCGGAAAGTCTGCGATCAACCAATTCAACAATCGATTTTATTTGACCGATCAAAAATACAACGAACCAAATTTCGTTACGTAATACGCTAAAACAAATATAGCAGAAGATATCGCAGAAACTTTTACCTTCTACGTGGCCCAAAACACCATCAACAAGCTTACAGAGGAGAGTTCAGGAGCGCTTAGAAAAATAAATTTTATCGCAGAAAATGATCATTTAAAGGATCTAAAAAAGCTTTTAATTGAAAGACTCTCCAGTGGTCAAAATTTCATAAACCCTGATAAATTTATTCGAAAATTCAATCAGACTTTGGGGGGAAAGCGTATTTCCTGTACGGATTATGAGTCGATCAAAAAACATTTTGACAAGCGCTAAGTTGTATTCAATAGCTTGTCTTAACCGCCCCTTTTTCCCTCGAAAGGGGCTTTTTCTTTTGTTTTTTGTGCGGCAAATTCAAATCCTGCTTGCCACCAAACTTCCATTTTTTCTTTATTAAATATCAATGAATTGGTTGTGAGTACTGTGGGAGTGTAAAACAAATTGACTTTGGCATTATAATCCTCAGCCATTAATTTTCCAATTTTTACATTTTGATATTCAATACGGTCGGCCATAAACCCAAATATGGTACTCAAAGCATCAAAAGGATTTCTGGAAGGCATCCGATTCAGATGAGGAAATTCAGTGTCTAATAATATGGCATCAACCTCGGTTGCGCCACAGCGCAAAGCTTCCTCAATGGGAATGATGGTTCCCAAACCCCCATCGCCATACTCACAACTGTTTTTGGTGGCCAGTGTCATAAAAGGGACATAATTACATGAAATCCAAATCCAATCCACGTAATCTTCATAGTTGCATTCACTCATTTTTTTGTATTCCACTTTGTTGGTTGATAAATTGGAGACCGTAATGACCACCTCTTTGGCAGCGATTTTAAGAGCTTCAAATTCATTGGGTGTGATACTGTTCAAAATCAACTCTCTTAAATGGTTGCTTTCTCCAAAAGTTTTTTTTCCTTTTATGAAATTTTTAATTACATTAAAATGATGAATACCAATGGTTTGTACCCCATTAATTGATTTAATAGTAAAAGGGCAATTGTCAAAGATGCTTTCTTGGCTTACCTCCGTAAAACCTTTTTTAATTTTTTCAATTTTATTCAATGCCAGGTGACTGACCAGCAGACTACCTGTGGATGAGCCCAAATACAAATCGTACTTTCTGCCCTGCACTCGAATCAAGTGTTCGGCAACTCCGCCTGCAAAAGCTCCTTTGCTTCCACCCCCCGAAATGACCAATGCTTTCATTTCAACCTATTTTATCCCAAATTAAGGGAAGTTTTAAACAATACAAATCGAATCCACCCTAAATCAATTATTTTAGTAGAATAATGGATCCACTTCAAACCCCCATAGAATATCTCAAAGGCGTTGGTCCGAGTCGTGCCAATTTACTCAAACAAGAATTGAGCCTCTATACCTTCCAAGATCTACTGCATTTTTTTCCCCACCGCTATATTGATCGTTCTACCTTTTTTAAAATAAAAGATCTACCCAAGAATTCCTCAGAAGTTCAAATCAAGGGAGAAATCATCAAGGTAGAAATGATTCGACAAAAAAGAGGCAAACGCCTTGTGGCCACCTTTACCGATGGTCAGAGCAATATGGAGTTGGTTTGGTTTAGAGGGCATCAATGGATTAAAGAATCATTAAAACTAAACCTTAACTATGTAATTTTTGGCCGACTCAACTGGTATGCCAATCGGCCCAGTATGCCACATCCTGAAATGGAAACCCTAGAAAACTTTGATAAAGGCTTTTCCAAGTCCCTACAAGCGGTTTACCCGAGTACGGAAAAACTTCTCAACAAAGGCATTTCACAAAGGGTTATCATTAAAATGATGCAGGAACTGTTAATCTCTTTCAAAGACCCTTTTGCAGAAACCCTTCCCGAAGATTTGCGATCTAAATATAAGCTGATTGATAAAAATATAGCCCTAAAAAACATTCATTTTCCTGAGAATCAGGATATTCTTACTGCCGCTCAAAATCGGTTGAAATATGAAGAGTTGTTTTTTATTCAATTGCAATTATTGATGAAAAACCTTCAGCGTAAGCAAAAAATAAAAGGATTTGTTTTCGGAAAAATAGGGAATCAATTCAATACTTTTTTTAGTAAAAATCTTCCCTTCGAATTGACAGAGGCACAAAAAAGAGTCATCCGAGAAATCAGAAAAGACATAGGAAATGGACAGCAAATGAACCGCTTACTTCAAGGAGACGTAGGATCGGGAAAAACCATTGTTGCTTTCATGGTCATGTTAATTGCGGCCGATAACGGATTTCAATCCTGTCTGATGGCACCCACCGAAATTCTTGCCAAACAGCATTTTCAGTCAATTAAATCATTGATTGGTGATTTGGACATAACCATTGGCCTATTGACGGGAAGCTCAAAAAAAGCAGAGCGAACTCAATTGGCTGAGCAATTGGAATCAGGGACTTTAAATATTTTGATCGGAACCCACGCCGTAATTGAAGACAAGGTTCAATTTAAAAACTTGGGGTTGGCAGTAGTTGATGAGCAGCATCGGTTTGGTGTTGCTCAGAGGGCCAAGCTTTGGCGAAAAAACAGCACTCCTCCGCATGTACTGGTCATGACAGCCACTCCTATACCACGCACCCTAGCCATGAGCGTCTATGGAGATTTGGATATTTCGGTCATCGATGAATTGCCTCCCGGCCGAAAGAAGGTCAAAACACTCCATCGATTTGACAGCAATCGCCTGAAGGTATTTAAATTCATTGCAGATGAAATCCAAAAAGGCCGGCAAATTTACATGGTATATCCTCTGATCAAAGAATCTGAAAAAATGGATTACAAAGACCTGATGGATGGCTATGAGAGCATTGCCAGAGCCTTCCCTACTCCTCGATATCAGATCAGTATAGTACATGGTCAAATGCCCGCCAAGGACAAGGATTATGAAATGGAACGTTTTATCAAAAAACAAACCCAAATCATGGTGGCCACCACAGTGATCGAAGTAGGCGTGAATGTTCCCAATGCATCTGTAATGGTCATTGAAAGTGCGGAGCGTTTCGGATTGTCACAACTGCATCAATTACGCGGTCGTGTGGGACGTGGTAACGACCAAAGTTATTGCATACTGATGAGCAGTCACAAACTAAGTACAGAGGCCAAAACCCGCTTGGAAACCATGACTGCTACCACCGATGGGTTTCAAATTGCAGAAGTAGATTTACGGCTGAGAGGACCCGGAGACCTTATGGGCACTCAACAAAGTGGGGTTTTGCAACTCAAAATTGCAGACATCATCAAAGACAACCAATGGCTCAAAACCGCTCGCAATGATGCCCAAGCATTGTTGCGAGAAGATCCCCGATTGGAAGCTCAAAAAAACACACCTTTAAGACAGACACTGGCCAAGATGAAAGCCTATCAAAACATATGGAATTACATCAGTTAAAAAAGGTGGTTAAGCTTAGATTCTTATCTTTGCCATCGATTTAAAAGTCATTCATACCCGATGAAAATATCATATAACTGGATCAAACAGTTTCTAAAAATAGATCTTCCCCCAGAGCAAGTATCCGAAATACTAACCGACTTGGGTTTGGAAGTCGAGGGCATCGCCACATTCGAATCCATCAAGGGAGGGCTAAAAGGAGTTGTTGTAGGAGAAGTGTTGGAATGTGAACAACACCCCAATGCAGATCGCCTGAGAGTCACCCAAGTCGATTTGGGAAATGAAAAAGTTCAAATCATATGCGGGGCACCAAATGTTGCAATAGGACAAAAAGTCCCTGTTGCCACAGTAGGAACCTCACTTTTCGACAGAGAGGGAAAGGTTTTTTTGATCAAAAAGAGTAAGATAAGAGGGGAAGAAAGTCATGGTATGATCTGTGCCGAGGATGAATTGGGCTTGGGGGAATCCCACGATGGCATCATGGTTTTAGATGCTCAATTGAAAAATGGCACCCCATGTAGCGAGATTTTTGATTTAGAAGTTGATACTGTTTTTGAAATTGGACTGACACCCAATCGAGCAGATGCCATGAGTCATATGGGGGTGGCTCGTGATCTAAAAGCCTATTGTCAGTTTAATGGCATTGAATACAAATGGTCAGCACCCGGAACAGATCATTTTAGTGTGGTTCCTTCTGATAAAAAATTCAGTGTAGCCGTAGAATCGGAAGATAAGGCTCCAAAATATATGGGGGTCAACATCACCAATTTGACTGTCAAACCCTCCCCTGCTTGGTTACAAAACCGCCTCAAAGCCCTTGGGATTGGTCCAAAAAACAATATAGTGGACATTACCAACTATGTATTGCATGACCTGGGACAACCCTTACATGCTTTTGATTTAGATAGAATCAAGGATGGAATTGTGGTAAAAACTGTTGCTCAGGACAGCCCTTTTATTACTCTCGATGGCGTGGAACGAAAGCTCCATGCAGAGGATTTAATAATTTGTGATCACCAAAAACCCTTGTGTATTGCCGGGATATTTGGAGGACAAGACTCCGGAGTGAGTGAAAATACCACCAGTATATTTCTAGAAAGTGCTTATTTTGATCCGGTAAGTATCCGTAAATCTGCCAAAAGACATGGACTAAACACAGACGCCTCTTTTCGATTTGAACGGGGTATAGACCCGGAAATCACACTCCACGCACTTAAGTACGCGGCTAATTTGATAGTAGAATTGGCAGGAGGAACCATTGAGGGTAAATTGTTCGAAATCAAGCAGGAACTGCCCGAGCCTTTTAAATTCATGTTAACTTTTGATCAAATTAACAGTACCATTGGACAACAAATCTCCAAAGATGATGTCTCAAATATTTTAACAGGGCTTGAAATCAAAATAGAACATTCCAACGACGAAGGGATGCTAATTGAAATCCCACGCTACAGAGTGGACGTAACCCGTCCTGCAGATGTCATCGAAGAAATACTCAGGGTATACGGCTACAATAATGTGGGCATTTCCGATGTACTACAGAGCAATATCCCTGATTTTGTCAGTTCAGACGATCATCAAATTACAGAACGACTTTCAAATCAATTGGTCAGTTTAGGATTTAATGAAATGATGAACAACTCCATTACCAGCCCTGATTACGGAGAAATAACTCAAAGCATAAAATCGGTCAAAGGGGTAAAAATCATCAATCCTTTGGGTAAAGAGCTCTCTCAAATGCGAACCTCCCTGCTCCCGGGAGCATTAGAGGTAGTGGCTTTCAATCTTAACCGTCAATCTAAATCCCTAAAATTATTCGAATTGGGCAAAACCTACCAACAAGACAACGGGGGCTATAAAGAAGAAAAACACCTTTCTTTAGTGATATGTGGTGATGTGCTAAAAGAGAATTGGAATGTAACACATCAACCCCAAGGTTTTTTCTATTTTAAAGGTATCATCCAACAAATCCTCCAAAAAAACTGTCCGCTTCAATGGGAAGAAAGTACTACTGAAAAGGATATTTTTTCTGAAGGTCTAAGCTACAGTCACAAAGGAAAATCACTTTTGCATTTTGGATTCGTAAAAAAAGAAATTCTCGGCCAATTCGACATCAATCAAGAAGTTTTATACGCAGAATTGGATTTCAGATTGGTTGCTGATTTGACCAAAAACAACAGTATTCTGTATCAAGAAATCCCAAAATTTCCACTGGTGCGAAGAGATTTCGCACTACAACTTGATACCGGTGTCCCCTTTGATGCATTGAAAAAAATTGCTTTTAAAACTGAAAAAAACATACTCAATTCAGTCGAGCTTTTTGACGTGTACCAAGGTGACAAACTCCCCAAGGGTAAAAAATCCTATGGTGTAAGCTTTTATTTTCAGGACTCCAAAAAGACCCTGACAGATAAGTATGTAGATAAAATAATGGGGAAATTGCAAAATCAATTTGAAAAGGAATTAGGCGCGCAACTGCGTTGATAAAAAATAAGCTTTTCTTTTTTGACTTTTGTCAAAACCTAAATTATTTCCTAATTTTACATAGTGAAATAGATAGATGATGATGAAGAAACTCTTCCCTCCCACTCAAATTGACCGTATCCTTAAAGAAATTGCTCTGCAAACTACTCCCATCCGCTTGGGTGATATTATCGACCAACACACTTCAAGTCTCCAAAACACTAACAATTTTGACTTTGACCAACTGGAAACCCAAAAGATTTTTCACTTGAATCAAATCAGGAAAGTTTGTATTGATTACCGTTTGCGTTTTTTAGATCTTAAGTACTTTAAGGGTAACATTCCAAAGGAGGGCATTGACAAAATTACCCAACTGGAAAAAGAACATCAAACCTCTTTGGAAGGATTTAAAATCATGGCTCCTTCCGTGCTTTTTAGACTGAAAAAAACAGATGACCCATTGCT
Source organism: Flavobacteriaceae bacterium (assembly GCA_041254175.1). GTDB lineage: Bacteria > Bacteroidota > Bacteroidia > Flavobacteriales > Flavobacteriaceae > UBA8316. The sequence continues at coordinate 31,454 of JBESZM010000072.1, forward strand.
CTTTGTACCCTTGGGCAATGACTACTTCTACCTCGTTCACAAATGGGGTAACGATTTATCTTTTTTTCGAAAAGCTTGGGCATGGCCCTTTAAAAACATCTGGAACCTGTTGATTGCTGTTTTATTTGTAAGTTATTTTGCTACACTGTTTACCCCTTATCAGATTTTCACTAAAACCCCGACCCCTTCCACCTTTTGGATGCTCTATTTCTTTATGTTTAAGGCAATTGCCTCAATCGTATTGTTTTACGGTTTTGCTTTGGGAAAAAACTTTAATCCCGCCATCTGGAACAATCGTTACGATAAAACCTAATTGATCCTATGGCCCTAGATTTTGTTCAAATTTTTAAGGGCAGTCCCGTTGTGATTATCGCAGTAGTGGGTGCTATGAAAGAAGTGAACATTACTCCTGTGGTAAAAGATCCCTCAACCTCATCAAAATTGGCGAGGTTTGCAAGCATGACCAACGAGCAAACTCTTTGGGTGCACAAAGACGAACAACAACGAGCCTTAGAGGTACTCAATTCTCTTGATTTATAATTTTCCAATTTTTATATATTTGCCTCTATGAAAAAATTGATTTACACCCTGCCCTTGGTATTATTGTTGAATTTACCCACTAATATTAACGCTCAAACCGACCCCGATAAAATGGGAGCTTGGTATATGTATATACTCAGCACCCGGTTTAAAAAAGACAGTCTTTGGGGATTTCAAGGAGATATTCAGCACAGAAACTTTAACCTAATTGGTGATTTACAACAGTTACTCATCCGTGGTGGATTTACATACATGCCTAGAGAGAGTCCTTTAAAACTGACTTTGGGATATGCCTACATCGGTAATGGTACCCCAGGAGACAGTAGTGACAAGACAACGGAACATCGATTTTATCAAGAAACCTCATTCCCACTCAAATTGGGAAAAGGTATTTATTCCAATCACCGTTTTCGATACGAAATGCGTTTTGTTGAAGATCAGGATTTTAGAACCCGTTATCGCTATGCGCTATTTTTGAATATTCCACTCAACAAACCCGTGATCGAACCCAAAACGCTTTACCTTGCCCTCTACAACGAGGTGTTCATCAATGGCCAACGAAAAATAGGTAATGGAAAAACCGTTTCCTTTTTTGACCGCAACCGACTTTATGGTGCATTGGGTTATGCCTTTAGAAAAGGACTCAAAATGCAGTTTGGAATGATGCGACAAACTTCCAACAAATTCGGGAAAAATCAATTGCAATTGAGTTTGCATCAAAGCTTTTGACACAATCCAAGTCCAACGGGATCTGACTAAATACGAATCAAGAATACATTTTATTTCGTAACTCTTTGATTTTGCCATCGCTCATGTAATCATCAAAGTTACTGTAACGATCAATGATTCCATTCGGGGTTAATTCTAAAATTCGATTCCCAACGGTTTGAGCAAAAGCGTGGTCATGCGTAGTACAAAGTACAGTCCCTTTAAAGTTTTTTAACGAATTATTGATGGCAGTGATCGATTCCAAATCCAAGTGGTTTGTAGGCTCATCCAACATGAGTACATTAGCGCGAGTCATCATCATTTTAGACAACATGCAACGTACTTTTTCACCTCCTGAGAGGACATTGGAGGCTTTTAAGGCTTCGTCACCACTAAAGAGCATTTTACCTAAAAATCCGCGGAGATATACCTCTTCACGCTCCTCTTCTGTCTTGGACCATTGGCGGAGCCAATCAACAAGTGATAGATCGGAACTAAAAAATTCTTCGTTGTCTAAGGGTAAATAAGCTTGATTGGTAGTAATTCCCCATTCGTATTTACCACCATTGGCTTTCAATTTACCGTTGATGATCTCGTAAAAAGCACTGACAGCTCTTGAATCTTTGGAATATACAATGGCCTTATCCCCTCGAGCCATATTAAAATGAATGTCATCAAAAAGTGTTTCGCCCTCCAAACTATAGGACAAGCCCTCCACATTCAAAATTTGATCTCCTGCTTCGCGTTCTTGTTCGAAAATGATTCCAGGATAACGACGGCTGGAAGGTCGAATCTCTTCGATATTAAGTTTATCTATCATCTTCTTTCGAGAAGTAGCCTGTTTAGATTTGGCGACATTGGCTGAAAAACGGGCAATAAATTCTTGCAACTCTTTTTTCTTTTCCTCTGCCTTTTTGTTTTGTTGTGCCCTTTGACGAGCAGCCAACTGACTCGATTCATACCAAAAAGTATAATTGCCGGAGTAGTGGTTAATCTTTCCAAAGTCTATATCAGAAATGTGGGTACAAACTGCATCGAGAAAATGGCGATCGTGAGAAACCACGATTACCGTGTTGTCATAATTGGCCAAAAAGCTTTCCAACCACATGATGGTATCGTAATCCAAGTCATTGGTAGGTTCATCCATGATCAATACATCTGGGTTTCCAAAAAGCGCTTGTGCTAAAAGAACTCTCACCTTTTGTTTTCCGTCTAAATCGGCCATGTTAGTATGGTGAAGTTGAGGAGAAATTTCCAAGTTAGACAAAAGGGAAGCTGCGTCACTTTCTGCATTCCACCCGTCCATTTCTTCAAACTCAATTTGTAATTCTCCCACCCTTTCCCCGTCAGCATCAGAAAAATCAGGTTTGGCATACAGATCTTCGATGGCTTGTTTTATTTTGAAGAGCGGTTTATTGCCCCGCAGAACAGTTTCCAAAACCGGAAATTCATCATAGGCGTTGTGATTTTGTTCCAACACTGATAGGCGTTTACCTGGTTCTAAAAACACATTGCCAGAGTTAGCTTCCTGTATACCACAGATGATTTTTAAAAAAGTAGATTTTCCGGCTCCATTGGCACCGATGATCCCATAACAATTTCCGGGTGTAAAAGTGACATTGACCTCGTCGAAAAGCACTCTTTTTCCAAATTGAACGGATAAATTATTGACTGATAGCATAAATTTAACTTAGCATTTGCAAAAGTAAATATTTCTCCAACAGGGTTTACTTTTTTTTAAAGTTTAGTTGGTGTAAATTGCACTGTATTATGGGCAAATCAAAACATTTCTTATGTATTTTTCTGTTGTGGTTGACAGCCATTGTAACCTCTTGTTCACATGAAGTTGATTCCAATCGGATTTTCTTTGGCGGGCAGATCGTAAATCCTTCCTCTACCTATGTGACGTTATATAAGGATAATAAAACCATAGATTCTCTTCCCCTCAACCTCAATTATCGTTTTTTTAAATACTATGACTCCTTGGAATCAGGTATTTATAAGATTGAGCACATTCCAGAGTACAAATCTGTTTTTTTGGAAAAAGGGGACAGTATTTGGGCACGTATCAATGCCTCCTCCTTTGATGAATCCATTGTTTATTCAGGACGTGGTGCAGCCAAAAATAACTTTATGATGGATTTACTCCTCAGTTTTGAAAAAGAAAATAGCTTTCTGTCTTCCAAATACTCCAGTGATAGCGAAACATTTACAAAACTGATTGATTCCTTGTTGATCGAGAAAAAAAACAAGTGGATTCTTATGGACTCTATCATTCAACTTTCCCCCATAGCTCAAAAGATAACCCAAGCCGCCTATATCTACCCCTATGCCATTCGAAAGGAACGCTATGCCTTGCTTAGAGGAACTTTTTGGGATAAAAAAAAAGATTCTATATATTTTGACTTCAGAAAATACCTGAGTCTGGCTGAAACAGATTTGGCTTTTTTTGATCCCTATATTAATTATCTACTCAATTATCTTAGTGAAAAAGCACTGGACAGCACCGAAAACTATTTCATAAACAGACAAAAAACCAATTTTAACATCAAGCGATTGCAACTGATCAAGTCCCATATCAAAGGAAATGTTTTGAGAAATAACCTTTCGCGAGCAGTAGCTTTTGAAGAATTGATGAAAATTGAAAACCAAGATCATCACGAAAAATTCCTCCAACAATTTTTGTTGGTCAACACCTCAAAATCCTACCTCAAAGAAGTATTGGATTTACACAACGATATTGAAAATATGTCGGCTGGAAAAATCCTGCCAGAGCTCAAACTACAAGACCACTTGTTGAACACTGTAAGTACCGTCAAACTTATCGATAAGCCCACCGTATTTTATTTTTGGTCTCAAACTCAAATGAGCCACTACAGGAGTACTGTAATCAAGGCAAAAGCATTGAAAAAACGCTTCCCGAAATATGAGTTTAAAGGGATTTGTATCCAACCATTCAATGAAATCGTTTTCGAGGTTTACCGCATGATGAATATTGATCCCAAAACACAATTGGCTTTTGTTAATTTTGACAAAGACAGTAAAAAATGGGTACTCTCTCTGCTCAACCGAGCCATAGTGGTCGATGCCAATGGAAAAATCAAAGAAGGTTTTGGCAACTTCAGTGCTCCCGACTTTGAGGATTTACTCCATTAAATTAATTTCCTTTTTTGTAATCCTCCAAAAACTTTTTCAACCCTATATCTGTTAGTGGGTGGTTCAACAGCCCTGTAATGGCATTGAGCGGCCCGGTCATTACATCTGCCCCTATTTTGGCACAATTGATGATGTGCATGGTGTGGCGAACCGAGGCTGCCAAGATTTCCGTTTCAAAGGCATAATTGTCATAAATCTCTCTGATTTCACTGATCAAAAAAGTTCCATCGGTAGATACATCATCCAATCGTCCAATAAATGGAGAAACATAGGTTGCTCCGGCTTTGGCAGCCAAAAGGGCTTGTCCTGCCGAAAAAATGAGCGTACAATTGGTTTTGATATTGCGATCTGAAAAGTATTTTAAGGCTTTAATTCCGTCTTTGATCATGGGAATTTTTACAACGATTTGAGGGTGCAAGCCTGCCAGTTGTTCCCCTTCTTTGACCATGCCTTCAAAATCAACGGCAATGACCTCGGCTGATACGTCTCCCTCTACAGCCTCGCAAATGGCTACATAATGCTTGAGGATGTTGTCCGCTCCTGTAATACCCTCCTTGGCCATAAGGGAGGGATTGGTGGTTACACCATCTAAAACCCCTAAGTCTTGGGCCTCTTTAATCTGGTCTAAATTGGCAGTGTCAATAAAAAATTTCATTAATAGTGGATTAAGGTTAAACTTTATAGTGGTTCATGATCATCTTTTCAAAAACAGTGTCTGGCAACAGCCTTTTGAGCCATAGTGATAATTTTTGAAGAAATGAACCGGATCGGTAATGTACCTTTCTTTTTTTCAGTTTGATGATTTTGTGTGCCATTCGGGCAAAATCATTGGGATCACTTCCCTGATCAACATGCTCATCGATAGTGTCGAGAGAGAATTTATAGAGATCGTGATAGGGAGACTCTTTTTTTAGGGGGGAATAAATACGTCTTGCAGCAATGTCGGTAGCATAATCTCCAGGAGCTAATGTTACTACATCAACACCAAAACGTTTAACCTCCATTCGAAGTGCTTCTGAAGTTATGCCTAAAGCCCCCTTAGAAGCAGAATACAAACCTCTGAAAGGCAGCCCCATATAACCTCCAATAGAAGTAACATTGATGATCAAACCCGACTTTTGTTTTCGCATTACAGGCAATACTTTTTGGATCAAGGCCAACGGACCGAATAAATTGGTGGAAAAATGGGACTTGATCGCCCTAACATCAGTTTCTTCAACGGGTCCTGTCATTCCTGCCCCTGCGTTGTTGATCAATACATCAATGCGTCCTGCCTTTTCAATCAATTGATCAACCAATCCCCGAGCAGTTTCCGGTTGATTCAAATCGAAAGGCAGCAGCTCAAAACCTGCATTGGAATTGTATTTTTTGGGGTCCCTGGAAGTGCCGAAAACACGGTAATTCTTTGCTGACAAATATGAAGCAGTGGCTTTGCCAAGGCCGGAAGAGGCACCCGTAATTAAAATTACTTTAGTCATGAAAAATAAAAATGGGCAAGCGATCTACATCACACCGCTACGACCGCCTACCCTTGCTGCGTTCCCGCCCTGGGGGGATTCGGCAGGAGCTGGTTGTGCAGGACTTGCCCACAACAAATATAATAGGTTTATAGCGTTCGACAATTATTTTAAATTCTTAATTTTAAACACAAAATAGACCCGTAATAAATGAAAATTTGGATTTTACTCCTGTCCTTGCTTTTGCTCAAGTGCAATACTGATATCACAAAAGATTTTAAACTAAGTTTTGTGGAAAAAAGTAAAAAATTCACACCCAATGATACGCTGAAATTTAACATTGTTAATAAAAAAAATCACCCCATTGATTCGGTAGTTTACCATTTGGATGGTAAAAAAATCAGTGATGTTCAACCTTTGAACAACATATCATTGGGGATTTACGATCTAACAGCCTCGATATACATTTCCAGTAATAAATTAGAATACAAAGAAAATATCAGCATTGTCTCTGCTTCAAAACCAGAATTATATACCTATACCATTCTCAATGAATACCCACACGACAAAACCGCCTACACCCAAGGGCTGGAGTTTTACCGCGATACCTTATATGAAAGTACAGGACTTAAGGGGAAATCCAGTTTACGCAAAGTTGATTTTAAAACCGGAAAGGTCCTCCAAAAAGTTGCTTTGGATCAGGTTTATTTTGGGGAAGGCATTTCCATTTTAAACGACAAACTCTACCAGCTTACTTGGCAGGGCAACATGGGTTTTCAATACCAGCCCGACCAACTTAAAATGGAACGCTCTTTTGCCTATCAAAACAGTAAAGAAGGCTGGGGGCTCTGTAATGACGGCCAAAGGCTATACAAGTCCGATGGAACACATCAAATTTGGGTTTTAGATCCTAAGACCCAAAAAGAAACGGATAAGATACAGGTGATGACCGATAAAAACGCCCTAAAAAAGATCAATGAATTGGAATGGGTAGACGGAAAAATTTATGCCAACACCTACCAGTACAAAAAAGAAGTAGGCATCATCATCGATCCACAAAGTGGTGCGGTTGAGGGGGTCATTGATTTTTCGGGGTTAAAAAGCAAAGTCGAACAAGTCTCCAATTTGGATGTACTCAATGGTATAGCCTACCACCCCAAAAGAAAAACTTTTTTTGTTACAGGAAAAAATTGGAGTAAATTATTTGAAGTTAAAATTCTCCCCAAAGAATGAGTCATCGATTTATCCTTAAGCATCAGGTCACAAAAGAACATCTGGACGACCTGAACCACGTCAACAATGTTCAGTATTTGTATTGGGCACAAGAAATAGCCAAAGCTCATTGGCAAAAGATCAAGCCCTTGATCTCGGAGCCTTCTGCCGTATGGATGGTAAGAAACCATGAGGTGACTTACAAACTGGGTGCTTTTTTGGGGGACACCCTAAGGGTTGAAACCCATGTCAAAGAAGTTCGTGGACCACTGTCCACACGTGTGGTGGAGTTTTTTGACGATAACAGCAATCAATTATTAGTTCGCTCCAAAACACAATGGTGTTATATTGATCCTGTCATTCGAAAACCCTTGAGGATACCCGCTGCAATCAAAGATTGTTTTTTAAA
>JBESZM010000073.1:0-20385 GCA_041254175.1 Flavobacteriaceae bacterium
ATGATCATGTCGGGATATGAATTGCGAGAGGAAAAACCTTTTTCGAATGTTTATTTGACCGGATTGGTTCGAGACAAACAAGGCAGAAAAATGTCCAAACAATTGGGTAATTCACCCGATGCACTCGCTTTGATAGAAGAATTTGGGGCCGATGCCGTCAGGGTAGGGCTGATGCTGAGTTCTGCTGCCGGTAATGACCTGTTGTTTGATGAAAGCCTTTGTCAGCAAGGCAAAAATTTTGCCAACAAAATATGGAACGCCTACCGTTTGGTCGAGGGTTGGGAGGTGAATGAAAACAAAAAAATGCCTGCGCTCAATAAGGCTGCCATTCAATGGTACAAAAATCTCTTTTATCAGACCCTGAGTACCATAGACGATCATTACAGTAAGTACAGAATCTCTGATGCATTGATGAGCCTGTACAAATTGATTTGGGATGATTTTTGTTCGTGGTTTTTGGAAATGGTCAAACCCAACTACGGGGATCCCATAGACAGAGACACACTTGCTGAGGTAAAAGTATTGTTTGAGGACAACCTCAGGCTGCTCCATCCCTTTATGCCTTTTATAACCGAGGAAATTTGGCATTTTATCGGTGAGCGGGATACCGGGGAGGCTTTGGTCGTGTCTGATTGGCCCAAGGCCCAGTCCACTGATCAAGACTGCATTGAAGATTTTGAAATGGTCAAACAAATTGTGGCGGGGATCAGAAACTTCAGAAAAGAAAAAAATATTGGATTCAAAGAACAGTTGATTTTGATTTCCGATGCACAAATTCCTTACCCGGAGGTCATTCTGAAACTGGCTCAGCTCGAATCTATTGAGAATACCGTCCACGAAGAAAACCAAGCCTTAGGATCTTTTAGAGTCGGGAAATCCGAGTTTTTTATTCCTCTAAATCAAGCGATTGATCCGGAGGAGGAACGAAAAAAACTGGCCCAAGAACTGGAATATGCCAGGGGTTTTCTGAAATCTGTTGAAAAAAAATTGTCCAATGAACGCTTTGTTTCCAATGCTCCTGAAAAAGTAATCGAATTAGAACGCAAAAAAGCAGCTGACGCCCAGGAGAAAATTTCTCTGTTGGAAAAAAGTTTAAGTCAACTATAGTCTAGACTTCGGCGATACAATCCACGCCGCCTTTTACGATCTGATCTTTTTGAACATTGATCTTGGTGTCTAAGGGTAAAAACAGATCTACCCTGGAACCAAATTTTATAAATCCGGCATCTGCCCCTTGTACCGCCTGATCTCCCACTTTGGCATAGTTTACGATACGCCGGGCAACGGCTCCTGCAATTTGTCGGTAAAGGATCTGTCCTACTGACTTGTTTTCAACCACCACGGTGGTTCTTTCGTTTAACTCAGAGGATTTGGGATGCCAGGCCACCAAGTATTTTCCCGGATGGTATTTGCTAAACACTACCGATCCACTGATGGCATATCGGGTGACATGTACATTGAGGGGTGACATAAAGATGGACACCTGCAAACGCTTGTCTTTAAAAAACTCTTTTTCGTAGACTTCCTCAACGATGACTACTTTTCCATCGACCGGTGAGATGATGTGTTTTTCGTTAGGAACGGTTGACCTTTTTGGATTTCTGAAAAATTGAAGCACCAATATCAGAATAACGACACTCAGTAACTGTAATGCTTTTTGTGTCCAAAAATGATCGATCCTATACTCGGCCAACAAAGCGATGGCTGCACATAGTAAAAAAGTGTTGATGATGATTTTAAAACCTTCTTTATGAAACATATTCTTTAAAATTGAGTAGTAAGTAAAACCAAGGCGCCACAAAAATAGCACTATCCATTCGATCAAAAAAACCTCCGTGTCCGGGAATCAAAGAACCACTGTCTTTAACATTTGCGTATCGTTTAAATTGGGATTGAATCAGATCACCCAAGGTCGCTAAAACACTTGTGACCAATGCAGTGATAAGGTAGTATCCTATGGATTGATCGGAATAGAAATATTGAAAAACACTGGCAGTGATCAAAGAGAAAACGAGGCCTCCAAAACAACCTTCCCAGGTCTTTTTGGGGGAGACTCGGGAGAAAAGGGGGGTTTTCCCCAGTTTTTTCCCTATCAAATAGGCAAAAGAGTTATTGATCCAAATCAGCACAAAAAACAACAAAATGTTTTTGGGTTGAAACTGATCTGCATTTCCGACCAGTGCAATGATGAAGAAGCATCCCAAACCGATATAGAATAAAGTCAGTAGGGTTTTGGAAAGATAACCCAATTGTATGGCCTTTTTGCTAAAAAGCCAATACATCAGAAAAACATGTGCCATAAAGACACTCAGCAGGGGGTACTTTAATTCGGGTGAATCGATTTTTGATTGGTAAAAATTATAAACTAAAAGGATCACCAGTGCAATGGGCATATAGCTTTTATGTTCAACCAGACGTTGAAATTCAATCATCGCCAAGCCTGAAAAGATCAGAATGACCAGAGTAAAGATTAACTGATCATAGAATACAGACCCCAATATCAAGGCAACATATAACAGCCCTGAAATTCCTCTAATGTATAACTCCCTCATTAACTCAATACTCTTGAAGGATTAAATATAGGTTTTTCGCACTATTCCCGTACGATAAAAAATTATTTTCGTCTTTAGTATTTTTCACGTTTAATGTGGTGATGTTGGTGGGCAGTTTATCGACATACTTATTTTTGAGTTGACTCATCCCCTCACTGACATCATTTACAAAGTTGTTCAAGCTGGAATAAACGATAAAAAAATCCGGCAATGCCTCAAGTTTAAAATCTTTGAGTTGGTGATGGCAAATAAGGACCGTGCCTTTGTTGGCAATTAAATACTCGCAGCCTATGAGCAGGGCCTTGAAGTTTTGAGGTTTTACGGGATCTACAGCTGACTCCAGTCCAAACCTTCGTGTGAGTTGGGGATCAAAACACAATATGTCTTGACTGGTCCAATGATTTTCCTCCATTATGAGTTTGAAAAATTTATTGGTAGATTTTACATCCTCACTGTAGATGAATTTACCTCCTTTTTGGGTAAACTTTTCGGCAAAAATGATTTCAACATCATTTTTCTTTTCAGGAAGGTAGGGACTGGTGGCCTCGGGGTCTGGGCTGTTTTTTTTTCTACCGAAGAGTTTATTCCAGAGCCCCACAATTGTTTAGTTGACAGCTACCTGAACCCCTTCTTTACCGTCTTCTTTTTTATCGGGTTTCGCATCAAAAGGCCGCTCTCCGAGGATGTTAAAAAGGTCATCTTTGAAAATCACCTCTTTCTCCAACAATCTTTCAGCGAGTTGCTTGAGCTTGTTTTTATTTTTTTTCAGCAGATCACACGCCCTTTTGTACTGCATTTCGATGATGTCGGAAATTTCCTTATCAATCACCTGCGCTGTTTTTTCAGAATAAGGCTTTGTAAAACTATTTTCCATCTGACCGGTGGAATCGTGATAGGTAATATTACCCAAGGTATCATTCAAACCGTATACAGATACCATGGCCCTCGCTTGACGGGTGACTTTTTCCAGATCACTGAGCGCTCCGGTAGAAATTTTGTCAAACATGATTTTTTCGGCGGCTCTTCCTCCAAGTGCTGCACACATTTCGTCAAGCATTTGCTCGGTTCTGACGATCATTCTCTCTTCGGGCAAGTACCAAGCCGCTCCGAGGGACTGGCCTCGTGGAACGATCGTTACTTTTACCAAGGGAGCAGCATGTTCGAGCAACCAACTGACGATGGCATGCCCTGCCTCGTGGAATGCGATGGTTTTCTTTTCCTCCGGTGTAACAATTTTATTTTTCTTTTCCAGCCCTCCTACAATCCGATCAACTGCATCGAGAAAATCCTGCTTACCTACGGATTTTTTGTTTTTTCTAGCAGCAATCAGTGCCGCTTCATTACAAACATTGGCAATGTCGGCTCCGGAAAAACCAGGCGTTTGTTTGGCCAAAAACTCTACATCTAAAGTTTTAACGGACTTGAGGGGTTTGAGGTGTACCTTAAAAATTTCACGTCTTTCATTCAAGTCTGGCAGGTCGACATAAATCTGTCTGTCGAATCGACCGGCACGCATCAAAGCTTTGTCCAAGACATCGGCACGGTTGGTCGCTGCCAACACAATTACATTGGTATTGGTACCAAAACCATCCATTTCTGTGAGCAACTGGTTCAAGGTGTTTTCTCTTTCATCGTTTGAGCCGGTAAAATTATTTTTTCCTCTTGCACGTCCAATAGCATCGATCTCATCGATAAAAATGATGGAAGGCGATTTATCTTTGGCTTGTTTGAATAAGTCTCTCACCCGAGAGGCACCTACCCCCACAAACATTTCAACAAAATCTGACCCTGATAAAGAGAAGAAAGGTACTTTGGCTTCGCCGGCTACAGCCTTGGCCAAAAGTGTTTTACCGGTTCCGGGAGAACCTACCAGGAGGGCTCCTTTTGGAATTTTTCCACCCAATACGGTGTACTTTTTCGGATTTTTAAGGAAATCTACAATCTCCTGGATTTCCTCCTTGGCACCTTCCAAACCGGCAACGTCTTTAAAAGTAGTTTTGACCTCGGTGTTTTGGTCAAAAAGTTTTGCCTTGGATTTTCCGATATTAAATATTTGGCCACCTGGTCCTCCTGCGCCTCCACCGGACATTCTTCGCATGAGGAATATCCACACTCCGATAATGATTATAATGGGAAGGAAACCAAGGATTACATCCATCCAACGATTTTCAACGGTCATAAACTCATAACGGAACTGTATGCCTTTGTCTTCGGCTTGCTCAAGTTTTCGCTGGAAAAGTTCCAGATTCCCCACTTCGAATTCGTAGTGTGGGCCACCGGTATTTTCTTGACCCAAAATGTTTTTGGATTTTACGTTCTTATGAATGCTTTTCTCCAAACCATAGCTGTTGAGGGTAACTTTTGCCAGTTTTTGATTGACGACAATGATTTCTTCTACATCTCCCTCGTTGAGAAATCGCTCAAAATCCGAAATATTAGTTTTGCTGATTGATTGCCAGCTGCTATCCCCTCCAAACATACTCATACCCAACAGTATGGTGATGATAACGGCATAAACCCAATAGGGGCTGAATTTTAGCTTGTTATTATTGTTTCCTTCTTTCATAGTCAATTAATAATTCGATGCAATTTTTGTGGTTTTGGCATCTCCCCAGAGTTCTTCAATATTGTAGTATTCTCTAATTTGTTTTTGAAAAACATGAACAACTACATTAACATAATCAATCAAAACCCATTCAGCGTTGTCATTACCTTCGGTGTGAAAAGGTTTCTCTTTCAATTCTTTACTTACCGTTTTTTGAATGGCGCTTACAATTGCGTTGACGTGAGTATTTGAACTTCCCGTACAAACAACAAAATAGCTACATACGGTGTTTTCAATATCCCTGAGGTCCAAGAGACTCACATCTAATCCCTTAACATTGTCTATGCCCAAAATGATGTTTGAAATTAGGGCATCCTCAGTAGACTTCGGTTTTGACATTAAAAAATTCTAGTTTTACACAAATTTATTACATTTTACATTCATAGCGTTCTAAACCATGAGCTATTTCAATATAATCAAACTTGATGCCACTCCCTCTTCAAACGACTGGTTGAAGGACAGGTTTGTGTCGGGAGATTGCTCAGATGGAGATGTGGTGTGGGTGAGAAATCAAACCCAAGGAAGGGGACAAAGGGATAAGCTTTGGCAAACAGAACCCATGAAAAACCTTACGTTCAGCCTATTTAAGTTTTTTCCAAAGCTGACAGTACAAAACGCTTTTGCGATCAATTGTGCAATCACTTTGGGGGTGTTAAAGGCATTGCATGAATTCGCGGACCTTGATTTAAGTTTAAAGTGGCCTAACGACATTTTGTCAGGTAAAAGTAAAATAGGAGGTGTTTTGATTGAAAACATGATCAAAGGAAACCGCATTAACGCCTCCATTATTGGCATTGGCATCAACATCAATCAAGAGCATTTTGAAGGGCTTCCCCACGCGAGTTCTCTATTTCAGAAAACGGGTTCTAAGTTAGAAATTGGTGAGGTACTCAATAGTATTTTGGTGTTTTTGGAGGTCTATTTAGACAGACTCTCAACCGACAGTTCGGCAGCATTGAGGTCGGAATACGAGGCTTTACTTTTTCAAAAAGGAAAACTCTCAACCTTTAAAAATCACAAAGGAAAGTTTCAAGGAGTTATCCAAGGGGTCACCGATAGTGGCTTGTTGCGGATTCAAAAAACCTCAGGAGAAGTTTTTAACTATGCCCATGGAGCCATTGAAATGATATTCTAGGCGGGTTGCCATTCGGAAGGGGAGACCCTCCAAGATTTGAGTACCGATATTTCCTCTGCTTCAATATAATTGGATTTCTCAGCTTCAATGATCAAATGATGATAATCACTTAAAGTATGGAGTTGGATTTTCTCCGTTTTGAAATTATCTACGGCCAAATCAAATCCATAATCGAATAGCCCCAACATTCCCAATACCTCAACACTTTCTTTCCTCAGGGCTCTTACGGCATTGAGACTGCTCTTTCCTGTGGAGATTAAATCCTCTATGACCAATACTTTTTGATCAGGGTCAAGCTGTCCTTCGATTTGATTTTGTCTACCGTGTGACTTAGGCTCTGGTCTGACATATATAAAAGGAGCATTGAGAACATCGGCGACCAACATCCCGATACCAATCGCACCGGTGGCCACTCCAGCCACTACATAACCTTCACCGTAAAGCTTTTGGGCTTGTTCTGCTATTTTATGAGCCAAAAAACTTCTTGTTTCAGGATAAGAAAGCGCGACCCTATTATCACAGTAAATGGGAGACTTCCATCCACTGGCCCAAGTAAATGGATTTTTAGGATTCAATTTTATTGCATTAATTTGTAACAGGGATATAGCGGTCTGCCGGGCCGTCTCTTGACTATAAATCATACACAAATGTATAAAGTTTTTTTCAATAGAAAATTTGTTTTACTGACCACCCAAATCGTTGATCACAATGATGAAACCCCTTTTTTCTATATTAAATATAGTGACCAAAAACAAATCATTTCTGCTTTGAAATCCAAAAAAACAAAGGGTGTTTATTTGTATCATCCCAAGGAAGATAAGTTGTGGAAACACATGTTGAAAATCTTTTCATTGGTCGAAGCAGCCGGAGGTCTTGTGGAACATCAAAGTGGTAAGGTTTTATTTATCTTCAGAAACGATAAATGGGACTTGCCCAAGGGAAGAGTTGAGAAAAAGGAAATTTTGATCGATGGAGCAGTCAGAGAGGTGATGGAGGAAACGGGAGTAAAGGATTTGATTGTAAAAAAGAATCTCAACCACACCTTTCATCTTTTTTCGAGGAACGGCAAGTACAAGTTGAAGAAAACTTATTGGTATTTGATGACCACTTCCTACGATGGAATTTTGGAACCTCAATTGGATGAGGGGATTGCACGGGCCGAGTGGAAAACTAAGGAAGAAGTTCCTCATTTAATGGAAAATGCTTACCAAAACATCAAATTACTTATGGAAGAAATTGAACTGATCTGATCAGACCCTCACAGTAGGAGGAACCAGTTGAGTATAATCTCCTCGATTGGATATGATCTCCCTGACTATACTGCTGCTGATAAAAGAGGTTTTGGCCGCAGTGAGTAGAAAAACTGTCTCGATTCCGGACAATTTTCTGTTGGTGTGGGCAATGGCCTTTTCAAATTCGAAATCAGCAGGATTTCTCAAACCCCTAATGATAAAATCGGCTTGTACTTTTTTACAAAATTCAATGGTCAACCCCTCGTATTGATTTACGGAAATACTTTTATACTTTGAAAAGGTTTCTTCGATAAAAGCCATCCTTTTTTTGAGTGGAAACATATATTTTTTTTCGGAGTTGGTTCCCACCCCAACAATGATCTCATCAAAAAGCGGAATACTTCGCTCTATGATATCCAAATGTCCCAAAGTGATCGGGTCAAAGGATCCGGGAAAAACAGCGCGTTTCATAACACTAAATTAGTGGTTTTTTTCATTCGTTTAAAACTATGTTAATTGGCTGTTTTAATCCCCTCTATGAGGGTTTCATTTTCTCCATTAGTAAGGATTCAAAAAAGTCTGCCAATTCAATTCCTGCTGCACTGACTTGTTGAGGGATAAGACTGGCAGCGGTCAAACCGGGAATTGTATTGACCTCCAACAAATGGGGAATGCCCTCCACAATGATGAATTCACTCCTGCAAACTCCTTGGAGTCTCAACTGTTGGTGTAGTTTTTTGACGTTATCATGAATTTTAACGATGGTGGCTTCATCCAGTCGGGCCGGAGTGATTTCTTGTGATTTACCGTTGTATTTTGCATCATAGTCAAAAAAATCGTTTTCCGAAATGATCTCTGTAATGGGCAGAACGATTACCTGATCATCCAAGCTGTATGCTCCCACAGATATTTCCATCCCGACTAAAGTCGCTTCGATGATCAACTGAGCATCCTCCTGAAGGGCGGTATCGATGGCCTCCTTTAGCCCTTTTTTTTCATAAACTTTTACAATACCGTAACTGCTTCCGGATCGATTGGGTTTTACAAAACAGGGCAGGCCAACCTTATTTACTATCGCATCGACATCTAATGGATCTCCCTGGTCAAAAGTGAATGACTTTGCCACTGGAATTCCCCATTCTTTTACCTTTTCAAGACAATTTCGTTTATTAAAAGTCAATGCTGCAATTTTTTGACTACAGCTCGTATGCGGTATATGAAGTTGCTCCAATTGTTTAGCCAATTGTCCATCTTCCCCCGGGGCTCCGTGAATGGCATTGAACACTACATCGAAATGAATGTTTTTTTCATCCATTTTGAATGAGAAATCTTCCCGATTGAGTGGGTAGTGGTTTTCTTGTGTATCGACCACAGTCCAGCGGTCTCTATCGACTACTATTCTGTAGCATTCCCAACGAGACTGGGGTAAAGATTTGTAAACAGTGTTTCCGCTTTCAAGAGAAATTTCTCGTTCAGAGGAGTATCCTCCCATGGCGATTCCCACTACTTTTTTACCCATGAATAAGCTTTTAACAAAGGTATTGCATTTAAAATTAATTCTTAAGCGTATTGATTTATTATCTTTGGGAGGTAATTTAGAGGATGAATTTTTTTAGGTTTCTTTTCAGTAAAACGTTGGTCATTCAATTGATCCTTGCCTTTTTGGTGGGTGTATTGTTTGTTTATCTAAGCCTGAGTTTTTTAAAATACATCACCTTTCACGATCAATATCAACAAGTCCCGGATTTAAAGGGCATCCCCTTGATCAATTTACCCCAAATCACCGCAGATAAAAACCTGAGATACGAAATCATTGATTCTTCAAAATTCACCCCCAATCTTCCACCGCTAAGCGTTATAGAGCACCAGCCCGGCCCCGGACAATCGGTAAAGAAAAATCGTAAGATTTACGTTACCCTAAACCCTTCGGGCTACAGGAGAATTAGTGTCCCGGATGTGGTTCAGATCACCCGAAGAAATGCAGAAGTCACTTTGTTGTCGGTTGGGTTTACCATCGGTGAAATCAGCTACAGAGACAACATAGGCAGGGATATGGTTTTGGAAATGCGCTACAGGGGCGAGCCGCTAGAGGCGGGAACATTACTACAAAAAACAGCCGAAATAGATTTGGTATTGGGCAATGGGAAAAGAAACTAAACCGATTGATGGAACCGAACTTACCGACGATCCATTGTATGAACATTATGCATTCCATGCCGATCCGGGACAAGAACCCCTAAGGGTAGACAAGTTCCTGATGAATCGCATTGAAAATGCCACCCGAAATAAAATCCAGCAAGCCGCAAAAGCAGGCGCCATTATAGTCAACGAAAATGTTGTAAAATCCAATTACAAGGTTAAAGGAGGTGACCGGGTCAAGGTGGTATTTTCTCATCCCCCTCACGAAAACCTATTGACTCCCGAAGCCATGGATTTAGACATTGTCTATGAAGACGATGATTTGATTATTGTCAACAAAAAAGCGGGGATGGTGGTTCATCCCGGACATGGAAATTACAGTGGAACTTTGATCAATGGTTTGTTACATCATTTTGAACAGTTACCCCTGAATTCAAGTAATCGACCGGGTTTGGTTCATCGGATTGACAAAGACACCAGCGGTCTTTTGGTCGTGGCCAAAACCGAACAGTCAATGGCCGATTTGTCCAAACAATTTCAAGATAAAACCTCCTCAAGAAAGTACGTTGCTTTGGTATGGGGAGATGTCAAAGAAGATAAGGGAACCATAGAGGGACACATTGGTAGGCATCCCCAAAATAGACTTCAAATGACTGTTTTTCCCGACGCCATTTCTGGTAAAATGGCCATTACCCACTATAGCGTAATCGAAAGGTTGGGTTATGTTACCCTCATCGAATGCCGATTGGAGACCGGTCGGACGCATCAAATTCGTGCCCATATGAAATCCATAGGTCATACTTTGTTTAATGACGCCCGTTATGGGGGGGATAACATACTCAAGGGAACCACTTTTACCAAGTATAAACAATTTGTTCAAAATTGTTTTACGCTACTGCCGCGTCAAGCTCTTCATGCCAAAACCCTGGGGTTTGAGCACCCTTCCCAAAAAAAATGGATGGATTTTGAGGCTCCTTTACCGGAGGATATGGAAGTAACCATTGACAAATGGAGAAATTACGCCCAACATAAGCATTTCTGATTCTTTTATCAGCCCAGACAATTCTTTTGAATTGGTTTTCAAACGAATTCCTTATAAATTTGAAAAAAACTCGAATATGAAAATGGTCATTTCACCGGCAAAATCGCTCAATTTTGACTCAAATTTGCCTACCGAACAAAATTCAAATCCTTGTTTTCTTTCAGAGGCCAAGCGCATTAACGAACTATTGAAGGAAAAAACCCCGGGCGAACTTTCGCAATTGATGAAAATTTCAGAAAAACTCGGAGACTTGAACTGGGAAAGGAATCAAAATTTCAAAACACCTTTCAACAAGGAGAATGCCCGACCTGCAGTTTATACTTTTGATGGGGACGTATATTCAGGATTGGATGTATACACGCTTCCCCTGGAAAAAATTAATGCACTCCAAAACAGCCTCAGAATATTGTCGGGGCTCTATGGTGTTTTGAAACCATTGGATTTAATTCAACCCTACAGATTAGAGATGGGGACCAAATTTCCAATCGGTAAAAACAAGAATTTATATGACTTTTGGAAGCAAAAAATCACCACTTTCATCAATGACGAATTGCAGGAAAACGAGCTGTTTGTGAATTTGGCCAGCAACGAGTATTTCTCGGCCATTGACGCCAAAGTACTCAAGACAGAGGTGATCACTCCACAGTTTAAGGATTTTAAAAATGGCACCCTAAAGATGATCTCTTTCTACGCCAAGAAAGCCAGAGGAATGATGGTGCGTTATTTACTGGATAAGGAAAATGTAACAGCCAAAACGCTATTGGGTTTTGATTATGGTGGATATGCCTACAGTGAGGAACACACTGAATCTCCTTTATCCCCTGTTTTTATTAGATAACTTAGAGCAAAGAGGGTTCAATGCCCATGACATGGGTTTTGATGTATGATTCCAAAAATTCTTGATCTAATCCATCTGCTCCATTCAAATCTGACGATAAGATCAATTCCCTGTGGTCGAGCTCGAGGTACTGATTCAGCATGGGTATAGATTTAGGAGCGTAGCTGTAATGCCAAGGTTCATATTTAAAACCAGTTCTATTTTCGTCCCTGTTATAAGGAAGAAGGAAGCCATAGTCTTTTGCATGGGTTTCCATCCATTCCCTTAACGCATTGTAGGGTCCATTATCGTGAAATTTTTGGGGAAGCAAAACATCACCCTCCTCGGGAGGCCCCGCATCAATGATATCAATATCAGTACCCCAATGATGGCGTGAAGTACCCGGAAGTGTGGAGTATTCGATGATTTTATCAATGGCTGCCTCATCATCCATGCCTTGACTTTTAAACCTTAAAAATTTATTGTTCCAAATACTTTTTTGTCTTTCAAAGGAGCGGTAGGAGGAAACCACTTTGATTGTGATCCCCTGCTTTTGGGCAGAAGCAGACATCTCTTGGAAAGCTTTGTCTGCCTCCGGAAGCAAAGCGTAATTTTTTCCTACAAGCCTCGGGTTTCCCTTTCCTATGAGTAAATGTGGGTCAGTATTCATGCTTTTATCGGGTTGAAGTTGGCTTAAGCCAACAATGGCAAAACCTGCTTTGATAAACTCTAATCGATTCATGATCAATAATTTATTGATGCGATTTCAAAGGCAATGACCAAGTTATGAGGCTTTTGTCTTTAAATTTATTCCATTAAATTACACTAATTTCCGGGAGTCTAAAAAACAACTGATGACTGATGTCTAATTTTAACAAGTTTTAAAATCATTTGAACTGATTAGCTTATTATCTTTGAAAGGATGAAAAAAAATCTCTTACTCCTTTTTTTGTTGCCCCTAATGGTCATGGGTCAAGAACGCAAACTCATCAAGGGTCAATTGATTTACAGAAACCGTAATGTTGTCGCCGCCAATGTGGTTAACAACACTGCCCAACTCAATACCATCACCGATGGAGCAGGTGGTTTCGAAATTCCTGTAGCTTTGGGAGACGAAGTTGTTTTCTCCTCCGTTCAGTACTTGATTAGAACCGTTGAAATAACCCCCGATATATTGAAAAAAAACAGATTGATCATCACAGTCAATGAAAAAATTAATGCCCTCGAAGAAGTTGTGGTAACACCGGACAATACGGAAAAGTTTCTCGACCTCAAGGAAGAGGAGTTTGAAGGCTATGATTACAACAAAGATAAATCGACAAAATTAGAAAACACCATAGTCACTCAGGGACAACTCAGGAACGGACTCAATATCATCAATATTGCAAAATTGATCGCTAAAGCTGTTAGCAATAAGTCTCAGGAGGAGAAACAAAAATTAAAACCCAGTGAAATACTGACCTATGTTTTTAGCGATGAATTTTTTGTTAACGACCTTGCCCTGAAAAATGATCAGGTAACAGGTTTTTTAGAACATATCGATAAAAATTTACCTTCGCAACAATTACTCAAAACAGGTCAACAGTTTCAATTGATTGACTATTTGATCTCTGAGAGCCAAAAGTATCGTGATAAATTAAATGAGAAATGACCAAGTTATTTTTGGGGTTCTTCATTAGTCTACTGGGGGCAGTTTCATTCCATAATTTTTATGTTTCAACCACTTCAATTCGGTTTGTACCCGATGAAAAATCCTTACAGATCACAACGCAAGTTTTCCTGGATGATTTTGAATCCGTTCTTCAGCAAAATGGGCATGAAAAAACCAAACTGATACCCGAGGTTGGTCAGGAAGAAATTGACATTTTGGTAGAAGATTATTTCCGAAAAAACATCACTTTCAAAGCTCAAGGAAAAACCATGGATTTTGAATTTTTGGGTAAAGTTTACAAAAGTGATGTTTTGGTGGCTTATATGGAACTGCAAATGGATTCTATTCAGTCGCCTTTGAGTATCAAAAACACCATTTTCTTCGACTATTTACCCGATCAGAAAAACATCATTCACCTCAAGCTCGCTTCTAAAAGAAAAAGTTTTTTGGCAGTTTCCTCAAAGTCTATTTTTGAAATCCCAAAGGATTTTTTTGAATCTGATAATTAACAGATTAAGTAATATATTGCACCGAATTGTCCAACTTAAATTAATGACCTTATGAAGATTATCAAACTTAAACTCCTTTTCCTCTCTTTTTTATTCATGCAGTTTCCTTTGGTTGCCCAAGTTTCGGGGGATTCTCTGTCTACTCCTGGTCATTCCAACACCAATAAATTCAAACAGCTAAAAGAGGAGTTGGCTACGCCCAACAGTTTCAGGACCGCTTCTGGTGCACCCGGTAGAGACTATTACCAACAAAAGGTGGACTACGTCATGGACATTGAGTTGGATGACGAAAACCAAAAGATTTACGGTGAGGAAGAAATTACCTACACCAATAATTCACCCGACGAATTGAGTTATTTGTGGATTCAGTTGGATCAAAATATTCGTAAAAAAGATGCTCCTGCATTGGAAAAAAATGGTGAAGGTGCCGAGCCCATTCTACGTGTAGAAACCTTTGTCAATACATTTTTTAAAGAACCTTTTGATGGAGGCTTCAATATCGATTGGGTAAAAGATTCCAATGGAGTCCCCCTAAGACACACCATCAACATGACCATGATGCGGGTGGATTTACCCCGACCCTTAAAAAGTGGAGATCAATTCAAATTTTCAATCAAGTGGTGGTACAACATCAATAACCATGTGGAAAATCGTGCCCGTTCGGGATATGAGTATTTTCCTAAAGATGGCAACCGTGCCTATGTAATCGCTCAGTTCTTCCCCAGATTAGCCGTTTACAACGATGTAGAGGGTTGGCAAAATCATCAGTTTTGGGGCAATGGAGAGTTTGCACTCAACTTTGGAGATTATACTGTGAGATTAACAGTTCCTGCGGATCATGTGGTTGAGGCTACGGGTCAGTTGCAAAATCCCAAAGATGTTCTCTCTCGTGAGGAACTCAAAAGGTATCGTCAAGCCCAAACTTCTTTTGACAAACCCGTAATCATTGTTACCGAAGAGGAAGCCATAGCGCGAGAAAAAAGCATTTCAAAAAAGAAAAAAACCTGGGAATTTAAAGCCGAAAACGTCCGGGACTTTGGATTTGCGACTTCCAGAAAATTCATCTGGGAGATGATGGCCGTCAAATTGGGAGGAAAGAACGTGATGGCGGTATCCCTATATCCCAAAGAAGGTAACCCCCTTTGGGAAGAGTATTCCACCAAAGCGGTTGTTCAAACCCTCAAAACCTATTCCCATCATACTTTTGATTACCCCTATCCCAAGGCCGTATCGGTTCATGCCAAAAACCAAGGGATGGAGTATCCCATGATTTGTTGGAATTACGGACGACCCGATGAGGACGGATCCTACTCAGATTCCGAAAAGTTTGGTATGATCAGCGTGATCATCCACGAAATTGGACACAATTTTTTCCCGATGATCGTCAATTCTGATGAAAGACAATGGGGTTGGATGGACGAAGGTTTAGATACTTTTATGCAATATCTTACCGAGCAGGAATTTGCTAAAACCCATCCCAATTCAATTGTAGGTTTGGAAAAATATCCCTCCAGAAGGGGAGAACCCAAAGCCATTGTAAATTATATGTCTGGAGATCAGAGCTTTTTGGCTCCCATCATGTCCAATCCTGAGAATGTTTATCAGTTGGGGCCCAATGCCTATGGAAAACCCGCTACAGCACTCAATATTTTGAGGGAAACCGTTATGGGTAGAGATTTATTCGATCACGCTTTTAAAACCTACTCCCAAAGGTGGATGTTCAAACACCCCACTCCAGCAGATTTTTTCAGAACCATGGAAGACGCCTCTGCCGTAGACTTAGATTGGTTTTGGAGAGGATGGTTTTATACTACAGACTATGTAGATATTGGGGTTAAAGCGGTCAAACAATTTTTTGTTTCCGATCAACCGAATAAGGAGGTCCTAGAAATGCTTAAAAATTATGGTATGACTCAGGCCGATTTGCCTCCGGTGGTTTATACAATGGTCGAAGATGATGAAGATTTCAATTCAGAGTACAAATCCGGAAGTCCTATTGACCACTCCAAGAATCTGAAAGCTTATATGGATCAAAATTCTGGTGAATCGGATTCTTCGATCAAAATTCCCAAAAACTTTTACGAAATTACTTTCGAAAAACCTGGAGGTTTGGTAATGCCACTTATTGTAGATTTTACCTATGGTGATGGTTCTACAGAACGCGTTAAATATCCGGTTCAGGTGTGGCGAAAAAACGATAATGAAGTGAAAAAGGTTGTTGTAACCGACAAGGAGATCATTGGTATTGAGGTTGATCCCGATTTAGAGACTGCCGATGTAGACCTTTCCAATAACAGCTGGCCCAAAGAACAGCAAATGTCTGAGTTCGATCAATTCAAAGCTAAGATGAAAAATTAAACCTTTATTATGATAAACATCATTTTATTTTGAATTTTCATCCATCATTGGTTGTTTACCATTTTATATCTTTGTCAAAAAAATAACCCATGTTTCTTTTTATCAGCGGTGCTGAAATTGTATTTATATTTTTTATCGTACTGCTTATTTTTGGTGCCGATAAAATCCCTTCCATTGCAAGAACATTGGCCAAGGGGGTTAATCAGGTGAGGAACGCTACCAATGAAATTAAAACAGAAATTCAAAAATCTGTTGACACAAAAAATCCTGCGGGTGGCGTGGGTAAAGAATTAAAAAACCAAGTGGATCAGGTCAAAGAGGATTTTGATGAGTTGACCGATTCGATCAAAAGAGACCTCTAGATTTTTCGACAAATCATCAGACCGTCTCTGATGGGAAGTAGCAAGGTTTCTACTTTTTTCTCAGTGATTACTTTATCGTTAAAATTTTTGAGTCCCAAAGTTTCCAAATCCTTATTGGGAAGGTTTTTATGAAGTACCTTGCCGCTCCATAAAACATTATCTGCAATGATGATCCCACCCGTATTTAATTTGGGAAGGATGAGATCAAAATAATGACTGTAGTTGGACTTGTCTGCATCGATAAATACCAAATCAAAATTAAAATCAAGTTTTGGAATGATTTTTTTTGCGTCACCCTGATGTGAAAAGATTTGATCTTTGTAGTCACTCTTGTCAAAATATTTTTTTTGAAAATCAAATAATTCCTCGTTGATTTCGATGGTGTGGATGGAGCCATTTTTTCCCAATCCTTCAGCCAAACATAGGGTGGCATAGCCCGTATATGTCCCTACTTCAAGTATTTTTTCGGGTCGTATCAATTGGGAGATCAAACTTAAAAACCTGCCCTGTAAATGACCACTGATCATTCTGGGTTGCAATATTTTTTGATGGGTTTCCCTTAGTAGAGCTTTCAGCAACTTGGATTCCTCCTGGGAATGGCTTTCGGCATATTGCATGATGTCATCATTGATAAAATCCATCCTAGGGTCTAGCTTTTTTTCACGATTTCTTTGGGTCGAGCATATTCCAGTCTTTTTTGCAACTGAGGCAGTGCGTATCCATCAAGCCCGTTTATGGCAACCACTTCTCCCGATTCTAATTTGACCCAGCCATCTGTCTGTAGGAGTTGATCCTCAACAAAAACATGCTCTATGGCAGCTATAATCAGTACACAGCCGTTTTCTTTGATATCGTATTCATTGAGGTAACGACATCCCAAACCAATGGGGGAGCCCTTCACAAATGGAGCGTGCCAATCCAGCCTGTACTCTGATTCCAACTGGGTTTGATCAAATTCCGAAATGTTTTCATCATATTTCGCACTGGTGTGATGGGCTTGCTCAATTTGTCCCAATGAGACATGGTTTACGGTAAAGACTTTATTTTCTTTAATGTTTTTGTAGGTGTCGCGAGGAACTGTATTGGGACGCAAGGTAAAGTGAAGTAGAGCGGGACTGCTCCCTAAGTGAGTGATGGAACTGAATATGGCAACATTTTCCTCTCCAGAGTTGGATCTTGTTCCGATCAAATTGGCCGACTTATAGCCGGTAATGCTGTTGATCAAATTGAGACGATAGAGTTTTGAAAACCCCTCGATATCATTGGTGTTGAAATGCTGCATTTTGAGTATTTAAGGATTGGATTGTTTGTCAAAATATAAGATGGCGGCCAACAAACCAATTACAATAACGACTAAGCCAGTAATGAAAAGGTAATGATCCGATATGGCATTGGTAGATAAAAAACCGTCTTGAGTTACTTTTTGATCGACAAATCGAATGACAATCCCCAAGGGAATCAACAGGAGTATAAATCTAAATTTCTTTAATTTTTCTTTCATAAAAGGTTTTATAGAGTCGAATGCTCTAAAATATAAAAAACCAAACTACTAATTCATGTCGACTTTAAAGAATCCATTTTTATCTCAGGATGATCGAATTCAAAAGATTCTATGCATTTGAGGTGGGCATTTTCGAAATCTTCGAATGTATCCATGCAATTTTTTACTGATGGCATTTTGCTTTTGTTGTCCAGAAAACTTTCATTACTCAGTATTTCGGTACACAAACATGCATCCGCTTCTTTGATAGCACCATCGGTCTGAATGATAAAGATCAAGAGTATCAGGGAGACGATGACACCCAGAACTAAAGTTTTATTGCTCATTTTCATTCTGCATTAGTAGTAAAGATAACTATTGCCATTAAAATTGTTACAAAAAAATTGGGCGGGTTGAAGAGACCCGCCCAATTCACGAAATAATAAAAAAAACCAAACAATTAAATTAACTAAATTAAGTATGAACTAGTGTGTTATGCTATTACTTAATCATGATGTAAAAGTATAACGCTTTAATCAATCTCAAAGCATAAAATTCTTTTACATAATCGTTTTTATGACTTACATAAAATAGTTGTCAGGATTTTTTCAAATCTTTAATCAGAAAGATTGATATTGAAAAATTCGCAATAAATTAACGATATTTATAAATTTTATATTTCAAAAAAAGCTTTTTTGCTTGATTTGATAACAATAATTTAACCTTTTGTTGTTATTATTGAAAAATCCGTATATGAATTAAGGACAAAACTTTATTCAAACAAGCAAAGCTATTTATTTTGGTACTCTTTATTGATTGCTTAATTTTACGCGCTCAATGGGTGTTTAGCTCAGTTGGTTTAGAGCGCTACCTTGACAGGGTAGAGGTCACTGGTTCGAATCCAGTAACACCCACAACACTTCAAACGGGATTCAACTTCCCGGCTATGCAGTTTTGAATAATAGGTGAACATTTCATCACTTTTTCCATAAGCTTTCATAAGTTTCCGCAGTAACGATTTCGCCTGTTTCTTCATCAAACTCTCTAACGTCCATAAATATTGGAATCTTCTTTTGCTTCTCTTTTCTATGTATGATGCTTATGTGTGTGGTATTATGTGTTGAGTATTTGCAAATACTTTAGTTTCTCAGAGCTAGACATTGAATCTTGAATCTGACATAACAGACCTTGCAGATTTTCCTACACTTTTGCAATTATTTTGTCTGGTACTCCTACTATTCTTCCCATATGTGTAGGTTAAGCTTTCTGGTTTATTTCTCTTTTTTAAAATGGTAACGGGTAATGAAAATAGCATCCCTCTCCTTATCAGCACTTTCAACCCCTGATGTTACAAAAACGAGATCCCATCCTTGCAATGACATTTCATTTATTTTGGACTTAACCATAGCATCATTGGTTGCTATATTATTAAATCTAATCCCTCCAACATTGTAAAAATTAAGCAGTTTAGTTTCTTCAAAAGCTTTAGTTCTGATTTCAGAACGTTTTTTATTAGATTTTTCTTTTTCACCATCTTCTTTTCTTATTGTAGTTGCCTCCCTGTAGTCAACAGTTTGTGTGCCGGATATCATTCTTGAACGACCTAAACCGTTTTGAATAAGAGACTCTACAACAGTAACTGTTTCAAACTCGTATATTTTTTTTGGTTCGGGCTGGTTCGTAAAAGCGGTAATGATAGCAACTAAGCCGATAACTGCAAAAATTGAAATGGTAATGTCTTTAATGTTTTTCATTGAATTAAGTTTTAATTAATATATTAAATAATTTTATGCTTCACTGCATTCAAAAGACCATTGACTTTGATAATATCAGTTGAGGGGAATAGAATTTAAATTTTATTTATTCCCTGCAGTAAGTGTCGCCAACTTCATATTCTCTATACTCGTATGACGTAACCTCCCCCGACCTGATATCCAATTGTTTTTCGTTATGGCCAAAGTTATTATCAAAATCCCCCCAATGGAAATAATACCTTCCATCACGGGTTTGTTCCTTAAATGTAATTTTAAAACAATCCGGTGGTTTCTGACAAGAGTATAATGAAATAAAAATTACTAAGTAAATAACTCTTATGATGCTGTAATGACATAAAATTTGTTTCATTAATTACTACAATAAATTTATAGATAAAACAAAATATAAAAATAAATCAAAACGCTACGCATTAGCTCGTGTGGATATCATTAAGCCCCTTTTTTTTTGTAATAAAAAAACTTCCTTAAGAAATCCACCTTCTTTACCTCCTGTATACCCACATTAAATTAAAACTGTAGTTAACGATCAGTTTCTGAGATGATTATAAGAATTTAAAACCCCGATAAATTCTTTACGAATCATTTTCTCCTGATTCGTCATTTTGTTAATAGGAATTGTATTTTTCTCTTCGGGATCTTTTTTAATATTGTAAAATTTGTTGCCAACATAGAGTTTATAGGTTTCGTTTCTCACCCATTCGCTGGTAGCACTCATGGGATTTGATCCT